>JAHDSI010000138.1 GCA_018432765.1 Methanoregulaceae archaeon
CGAGATTCCCGACACGCTGACTTCAAATGGTCTGCCGGTTACAGATGCAAGGCGTTCCTGTATCGCCGGGACCATGTCCTCGTCCACTTCGCCGATGAATTTCAGGGTGATATGGATGTTTTCGGGGCTGACGACAGAGAGTCTCGCCCTGCTCTTTGCAAGCTCCTCCTGTGAGCTCTTTAAAACCTCGCGCATCTCCGGAGGTAAGTCAATCGCGACGAACAGACGAACCATAAAAGCCTCCTGTTAACATCTTCCCTGCACATGATTCCGGTGAGTCCATGCCATATACACCTGCCCAATACAATATGGTTAAAACAAGCCTTTCATATACAATAAAGAAGCGAACAACAAATATTTTTTTGGGAAAAAACAATTATGGATTGCACAACAGTGGGGGAAGAAATGGCAGGTAATACGGAAGCAATTATATATACTCTCGAATTTTGTCCGAAATGCGAACTATTGAAAGAATATTTCAAAGCAAACGGGATCTCTTTTTCTGAACGGGATATGTCCAGCGCTGAATCACTGACCGATTTACGGGTTTCAGGCGTTTTCGTGACCGAAGCCCCGGTCCTCCGGGTGGAGAACCGGTTCCTTACCCACACAGAGTTGTTCGTCGGCGACTCTGTCCATGAAGAGGTGGTAAAAGAACTGCTAGAGGGTTCCTGATGGCGGAGCGGGACTACCGGCAGACCACGCTCGAAGGGGTATTCATCTCCCCGATGCCCCAGGTCAGGACCACTGACGGCCATATCCTGGAATGGGATCGACAGAGGATCATCAAGCAGATAGTGGAGGAGACCAAACTCGTCGAGACTTTTTACGGGTACGAGAGCGCAACCGAGGAATGCGCACAGGAGGTCGCCCGGCTCGTGGAGCAGAGGATCCGGTCCCTGGGGATTCAAAGCCTCTCCGGACCCCTGATCCGTGAGATCGTGAATATCACCCTCCTCGAGAAGGGCATGGTCCAGTACCGGAATGTGTGCACGAGGGTGGGGACGCCTGTATACGATGCCCACGAGATAGACGTGGGACGGGGCTTTGAGGCCAAGGACAACGCAAACCTCCAGGAGAATGCAGAGACCTCGCACAAGAAGAAGGCAGACAAGATCAGCAAGGAGCAGTACCTCCTCCAGCTCCCCCCGCATCTCGCCGATCACCACCTGTCCGGCGATATCCACATCCATGACCTGGAATACTTTGGTTCACGTCCGTTTTGCATCGATGGCAGCGCAATCATTCCTGCCGTCTCGGGGGGGAGACACCTGGCAGTTCGGCCGGACGAGATGCAGTTCTCTGATGACACGTCCCTCCCCGGTGATCTCAGGGTCCTCACTCCCAGGGGATACAGGACCGTCCTGAAAGTGACACGGCGCAGGATTGGGAGCAAAGATCGGCTCCTGCAGATCCGCACGAGCTCGGGAAAAAGCATCCGGGTGACCAGGGAACATCGCATTCCCGTCCAGGACGACGGCATAAAGATCGTTCGTGCTGACAGCATCCGCAAAGGAGATATACTCATTTCCCTGGAAGAAAACCAGGAGATAAGAGGTGACCGGATCAGATCCATAGACCTCCTCCAGGAATTTATTGAACGGGTACCTGCCGAACTGCTTGAGGATGTCTATGTACGTGGAGCTGGTGGAATCTTCGCCCGCCTGCATGCCGGGGGCTGGACATACTCCCAGATCTCGCGGGAACTCGGAGTCGCGCACCAAAAACAGTGGTACCTTCGGGGAATCATGCCGGTGCCCGTATTTTATGCCCTCTGCAGGCGGTTTAACATAACAGAACTCTCCGGTATTCGCCTGGGTGTGAGAGGGAGCAGACATGATCTCCCGGTTGTGCTTCCGTTTACCGCACCGCTCATGCGGCTCCTCGGGTACTTCGTCTCCGAAGGAAATTACAACATCAGTAAGGGACAAACCTATAACCTCGCCATCACCGAGAACCACCAGTCGGGAGTGGTCATTGCCGACGCACAGTCAGTACTGAACTGCTATGCAACGCTTTCCGGCGGCGGACGCGATACAACCGAAATCTACGGAGTTCCTTTCACCCGGAACCGGGCGATGCAGGTCCATTTCGGAGGGAAACTCGTATGGCTTCTCTTCCGTTACGTCTTTGGAATTCCTGAACGATCGGGGAACAAGCGTCTTCCCTGGATTGTCTGGAACCTTGACGATGATCTTTTATCCGAATTCCTTTCGGCTCTCTTCACCGGTGACGGCTCAGCCTATTACCGGCCAGAGAAGTCAGATTGCATCGTGAACTATACCACATCTTCCGAGACACTCCGCCAGGAACTCTCGGTCCTCCTTACATCCCTTGGTATGAGACCATATATTCTCGAACTGTATTCCGGAGAAGACCGAACCGTCCTCTATCGTCTTCAGCTGAACGGTGCAGCCAACATCAGGAGATTCTCCCGGTACGCACGTTTCAACGATAGCAGGCAGGTCCATATCGATACCTTCCTGGCGAAGGTGCAGTCGATCCAACATGCACCGAAACCAGAGAGGGTGACAGACGTTTCAGTGGTCGGGTCGAAAGATCCATATGTCTACGATCTCTTCTTGGAGGGTGACGGCTCGGAGGAGAGTCATACATTCTACATATCAGACGGGCTCCTCGTTCATAACTGCCAGGACTGGGACCTCCGCTACTTCTTCTATTACGGCCTGATGCCCGATGGAAACGGCACAAAGGCATCCGTGGCAGGGCCGGCGATGAGGCCCGAGGTGGCGGTCCTCCATGCGGTCAAGGCCCTCGGAAGCGCCCAGACGAATTTTGCCGGCGGGCAGGGATACTACAATTTTCTCACGTTCCTGGCCCCCTACTTCACAGACATCCCGTACGGGGAGGTCAAGCAGCTGATGCAGATGTTTGTCTACGAGATGACACAGATGATGGTCGCACGCGGCGGCCAGCTGGTCTTCTCGTCGGTCCAGCTGAGCCCCGGGGTGCCATCCCTCTGGAAGGACAAACCATGCGTCTACAAGGGCAGGGTCTGGGACGGAACGTCGGGCCCGAAGAAGACGTACGGCGAGCTGGAACGCGAGGTGAGGCTGCTCTTCAAGGCCCTGATGGAAGTGATGATGGAGGGGGACTACTGGGGCAAACCATTCAGCTTCCCGAAACCCGAGATCAGCATCGAACCTGACTTCATGCAGGAGGACGAGGAATTCAACCGCGAGAATCCCGATCTTCCCACCTACCATGACCTGTACCTGCTCTCGTTCGAACTTGCGTCCAAGTTCGGAACGCCGTACTATGACAACCAGATCCCCCCCTACCGGGGGGCAGGCAAGGGAATCTCGTGCTACCAGTGCTGTGCATACCAGTTCTCTGCGGTAGCGGATTCAGACTCACAATTCGATGAAAAACTGGTATTTTCTGAAGGGAAACACTTCAGCATGGGTTCCTGGCAGGTGGTATCCCTCAACTGCCCGAGAGCCGCATACGAGGCCGATGGCGATGATGAACGCCTCTTTGCAGGGCTCCGCGCACTCATGGATGTATGCGTGGAGGTCTTCAGGATCAAGAGGCGGTGGATGGAGCTCATCCGTGCCCACGGCAGGATGCCCTTTGCCATGCAACGGCCAAAAGACCCGGTGACCGGTGAACGCGGCCCGGTAGCGGTCGACCTTGACGGGCTCGTCTACACCATCGGCGTGGTCGGAGTAAACGAGATGATCCAGCATCACGTGGGCAGCCAGTTGCACGAATCCCGGGAGGCGTTCACGATGGCGGTCAGGGCCATGACCGAGATGGAGCTCTATGCAAAGGAGCTCTCGCACCGGCACAACATGACCATCGCGCTTGCCAGGACTCCTGCAGAGACAACCGGCCAGCGCTTCTCCGTCTCAGACCTCCTGAACAAGAACTACCGCGACCACGCGAAGAAGGTCATCAAGGGAGACCTCGAGACCGCACTGGAACGGCTCGGGACGACCCGCGATCTTCCGATATACTATACAAACGGGACACACGTTGCGCCGGGGGCAAATATTCCGCTCTCGAAGAGGATGGACATCGAGCACGTATTCTTCCCCATTGTCGACGGCGGAAACATCTTCCATATCTGGCTCGGTGAGTCGAGGCCGGATCCGCGGGGCCTGATGGACATGGCCTGGAAACTCTGCCGCGAGACCCAGATCGGGTATTTCGCGTTCACCCGCGACCTGACCGTCGCGCTTCGGCAGTTCCGCGAATACAAGCCTGACAAGAAACGGATATCAGAATGGGTGAGCAGCGAAGCGGGCATTCAGGCCTGATTCCAGGGGCGGCACTATACCCGGAACGGGACCTTCAAAAAGTTAAACAGCCTTTTTGGTTAGATCGTCACTCCTTTTTCTGCCTTCTCGCTGTTTTGAGTGGGGAGACTGAATCGAATAGGTATCTGCATACCAATCCAGTCACTCACAACCGCCGCCGGGGCGTCCTCACATAGCTCATACCCAATTCCTCATTTTGACTGTGAATCAGCCTCGCGGTATTTTTTCGGGCGACGGCGCAGGCATCGCACATGGGGGTGTGGAGGCGGATGACCCCCACACATGTATCCGGTTCATCAGTCCTGCCCACACCAGGTAGAAAAGATCCCTTTTTTTGGAAAAAGAATAGCTTATTGTATCTTTTCTGCCCGATCTTCATCTGAAGCAGTCTCGTTGATCTCTGATATATCGACCACCTCGTCTGCAAAGGAGGTGAGCTGGGATATCAGCACCGGATCAAGCCCCTTCTCGACTGCGAGAAATATACCGGAGATGTTTAATATCCTCAACTTACTCACGACGAAATGGAAGAACTTGGAGAGGTCGATGGTATTGATGTAGATGAGCATTGCATTGACGGAATCAAGGAAGATCACCGGTTTTTCTGCCTGCCTCTTCTTCAAGATCTCGCTCACCGCAATGCTTAGCGAAGTGAGGTCTCCGGGTTTATTCACGTAGACGCAATTCGGGAGCGTCTTCTCTTCCTTGCCGACGGCGTAGCGGGTTATGGCGTCGATGAACCACAATCTGGAGGTATCTATTCCGTTCTTCTCGTAGAGATCCATGAGATATCCCGAGGGGTTGTTGACTGCAATGATGATGAGGTTGTGGCCGTCATTCTGTATCTCACGGATCAGTCGCAGCGTATTGTCCTTGAACTTCTGGGGATCGGATAATGCAAGAACGATCTGCTTGCCGCCGATCGAAAGATTCAATCCTGGCATGAGGACCTCACTGTTCCAGGAATTCCCGCATCGCATCAGGAATTTCCGTTCTCTTCTCCGATACAGCGACATTCAAATCGTGAATCGTGGCAAGTATCTCTTCGATATGCTTCTGCTGGATGGCAAGTTCCATGATAATGTGTGCTTTTTCCGTCTCGCCCTCAGATACCTGGTTCTTGATATCGGAGATATTCTGTGTTACAAGCTCGAGCGGGTTTTTTATCCTGAGTGCCGCTTCGCGGATATAGGCGATAAGCGCATTTTCCGCGTCTTTGACCGCGCTGATGCTGACAAAGTTCTCCACCAGGTACTCGTCGCCATTGATGTTCATCGGCGTCACGGTCTTTAATATCGGTATCTTCTCCCCCTCCCTGTTGAGCAGGTCACGCTCCGCGTGCTCTATGCTCTGGCCGAGATCATCGATGGGGCATCTTCCTTCCGCTGCCGGACAGATAAACGTGTGGCAGAGATGCCCGATCATCTCTTCGCGGCTGTATCCGGTCAAGCGCAGTGCCATCGGGTTTGCATCGACGATCCTGTGCGTCTTCCTGTCGACAAGGACGATCCCCGCTTCGACATGTTCCCAGATCTCCCGGAATTTTGTCTCTGACCGTTGGATATCCGCATGCTCCCTCTGGATGATGAGGGAGAGATAGGCGATGAAGATTGAGATACCGATGAATACCGCTGCACGGGTGACTGACGCAACAGCTTCGGAGAGACCAGGCTGCACGAGCAGGTAGACCGCTGTCAGGTAAAATGCGCTCAGGCAGACGGCATAGAAAACGCCTCTCTTCCTGTACCAGTACGCAGCGAGGATGATTGGGATATAGAAAAAGTGGGTGTATACTATGGTGATGCCGCTCGAGAGACAGAAGATCGTGAGCACGACGGCTACGACTGTGAAAGCCAGGAGAATTCCCGGTTTCAGCATCGATCCCGGGTTGTCCTGGATTGTTTTCCCCTCCATACCTGATATCGTGTCCGGTTACCTTAAATAGTCTTTTGAGTGGGTAAGTGTGGCGGATTGATGAGATGACGCAAAATGCCGGGAAGAAAGGTCGCGGCCGGCTTTAAAATACGTCAACGCATAAAGCCCTCAAAAACAGCATGCGCCGACCGGGACTCGAACCCGGGTTTAGGCGTTGGCAACGCCTAGTGATAACCACTACACTATCGGCGCAATTTTGCCTGAAAGAATACGTAGTGAATTGTTATAATGATATCGAATTCCGTGCGTTGTCAAGATACCATGTCTGCCAAATTCCACTATCAGGGAGAAGATCTGCTCCAGTGTCGGGAATGGTATCTGCTCAGGCACGCAGTACCCGCCGGGCCTGGACCGCGTGAGTCGGGCAGAACTCCCTGCACTTGAAACAGCCGATACAGACGTTGGCATGGACGGCATACGCCTTGCCACCGTCCATCTCAAGTACTCCCATGAAGCACTCGTCGATGCACGTTCTGCAGGCACTGCAGAGCGACGGCTCCCGGAGACTTCACTAAAAAGTGAGATTGGGTGTACATTGCACGGCTCTCTGCCTCCCCCGTACCGGTAAAAGGATTCGTAAGCCACATCAGGATTTTTAGTCGAACAGGCCCCTGAACAAATGCCTTCATTGTGGAATTTTTTTTTCCTGACGGGGAGGTGCCGCCCTTTCTGCCGCCAGAAAGCAGGCAGCAGGAAAAGTCATCGGGCGTCCGCTTTCCCGGGAAAAAAGGCAACAGTATTTTTTTCAGGATTCCCCGCAGTCGTATCCAAGGCCCGGACAGGGAGGTGAGGCTTCCGCCGGTACAGGATTATCCTTTTTTAAAAAAAGATCATCTTCGATGGATCTCTTCCTCGCCCTTTTGATCCATCACACCGGGATGGTTGGCTCCCCGCCCTGGAACAACAGTGCAATCTGCTCCACCTTCTCCTCGGTAGTGATCACCAGCACCTCGTCGCCGGCCTCGAGGATGGGGTTTTCTCCCCTGAAATGAAACGTATGGTCCCGGTAAAGCCCGATATACTCGGTCTTTCCCGGCGGCTCGAGATCGGCGAGACGTTTCTTTCCCTGCTTCTCGCCGACTATCACGCTCATGAAACGGACATCTCCCCTGACAAGGGTGGAGAGCTCGATCGTATCCACACCCCTGAGTTTATTCGCTATGATAAGGGATGTGGTCTGCGAAGGATTCACTACGTACCTGAAACCGAGTTTCTTGGCAACGCTTAAGAACTGGAGATCGTCCGTGCGGATGATGATATCCGGCACCTCGAACGTCCGGGCGATTAACCCGATGATGATGTTGTCCTGGTCGTGGGTCGTTGCCGCCACAACGGCGTCGGCTTTCCTGATCTCGGCCTTCTCGAGGGCATCCGGATGGGTGCCCTCCATCTGGATGACTGTACAGTCAAGTGTTTCGGCGACAAGCCGGGCACGATCTTCTTCTTTCTCGATGATGATCACTTCATGCCTGTCCCTGATCAGCATCTGCGCAAGATTCAACCCGAGAGGCCCCGCCCCGACGATGATAATCCTCATTCCTGCTCTCCTCCTGTCCCGGTCCCGGAAGATCCCAGGTATCTGATTGGGGGGAATGTGAATTAATCGTTTCCCCGCTCTATTTACCCCATTTCAGTTAGCCCCGCTGTTTTTGGGGTGTCCATGGGCTTTTACCCATGTTCGCGGGAAGAAGAGAAGAGCTAGCGGGATTATCTCGATCCTCCCTAGGAGCATGTCTACGATAAGCACGAGTTTGAGCTGGAGGGGCAGCAGCGGACCGGTAATTCCTGTCGAGACACCGACAGTCCCAAGCGCGCTCGATGTCTCGAAGAGGGAGTCGACCATCGTGTATCCATGTACCATGAAGATGAAAGCCGAGATTATGAGAACGACAAGGTATAAAACGAGAAAGGTTACGAGGTTCTGAACCTGTTCGGGATCCACCACCCGGCCATCCACTCGCAGGGGGGTGACTGCCTCGCGGGGGAGGAAGAACCTGATGAATACCATGTACACGATCGAGAAGAGGACCATGACCCTGATGATCTTGATCCCCCCGGCAGTTGATCCCATTCCCCCTCCGATCCACATCAGGAAACACATGACCGCCTTCGCACTGTCAGGGAAGGCTCCGATATCGGTCGTGGCAAATCCAGCCGTGGTAAGGGCGGAAAATGCCTGGAACAGAGCTTTTGGGAGAATCTGGGCGATCGAGCCTGTCCCTGCAAGGGTACATGCGAGCAGACCCGATCCCGCCAGTGCAAACAGCACGAAGAAGCGGAACTGGGGGTCCTTCAGAAGCATGAGGGGTTTTTTGGCCATCTGGACGTACACCTCGAAGTTTACCGAACCAAGGACACACCCTATCGTGACGACCGCAGGGATGAACAGCCCGGAAAAATCGGCGATTGAACCGGTTCTCGTGGAAAAACCCCCTGTCGACACAGTCGTGAATGCGTGGCAGACGGCATCGAACGGGCTCATCCCTCCTGCAAGGAGCAATACAAAGGCAGTGACCGTGATCAGGAGGTAGACCTCGAAGAGGATGACAGTGGTGGAGATGACAGTCGGGCGTATCTTCTTCTCCCCGAACGCTGATCCAAAAAGTCTCGATATGCTGATGCCAGGCATTCCAAGCAGCGACAGGACGATGACGAGGATTCCGATTCCTCCTATCCACTGCAGCCACGACCTGGCGAATAAAAAGACCAACCCGGCATCGGAAGGCGCAACCGAGAGGCCGGTGGTGGTAACTCCGGATACCGCTTCGAAATACGCGTCAGGAAAACTCATGCCCGTTGAGAAGATGAAGGGGATGGAGCTTATCAGGGCGGCAACAGGGAATACCAGCGCCGAGATCACCATCGCCTCCTTCCACTGGATCTCGCCACCGGGAAGAAACCTGTTCAGCACGTATCCTGTCCCGAGTATCGCCACCGCGAGCATCCCGTACACGGATGCGATAAAATGTGCTGAGTGCAGGATGGCAAACGTGAAGGGGACAAACA
>JAHDSI010000215.1 GCA_018432765.1 Methanoregulaceae archaeon
GAAAGGAATTCTCGTGAAGGCCAGTCAGTCATGGGCAGCCCTCCTCGGGTATGACGACCTCTCCGAATGCCTCGGGAGGAACGTGGAGGAGTTCTGGTTAAACCCGGATGATAGGAAGTATCTGCTCGAAGAGATCTCCCGCACGGGAAAAGTGACCAATTACGAGGCCTGGTTCAGGAAGAAGGATAATACGCCGCTGATCATCGAGACGAGCAGCCACCTCTATTATGGTGACGGGGGGGAGCTCCTCGGAGTCGAGGGGACATTCCGTGATATCACGGAACGCAAGAGGCAGGAGTCGATCCTCGGGATTCAGCTCGATCTCGGACTGGCTCTCCAGAAGACCCGCGGAATGCGTGAGACGATGGAGGCGGGTCTTGATGCGGCGATCAGGGTGTCGGGGATGGATTCAGGCGGGATATACTTCCTCGACAGAGAGAGAGGGACGCTGGATCTCTTGCTCTCACAAAACCTCGGCGATGACTTTCTCAGGCGGGCCTCGCAGTATCCCCTGGATTCACCGCAGGCGCGGATCGTGATGAAAGGGGAGCCATATTACCTGCCGTTTTCTGAACTGGAATCGCGTCGCTCTCCGCTCCAGGAAGAGGAGGGTTTCCGGTCGTTCGCATGTATCCCGATAGTCGCGGACGGGCAGAGTATCGCCTGCCTGAATGTCTCGTCGCATGTATCCAGGGAGATCTCCCAGGCAGCGCGGTTTGCCCTCGAAACGGTTGCAACGCAGATCTCTACGGCAATCAACCGGATGAAGGCTGAAGAAGCCCTCGCAGGGAGCGAGGAGCGGTACCGGAATGTCGTCGAGGACCAGACCGAGTTCATCTCTCGTTTTCTCCCTGACGGCACGCATGTCTTTGTAAACGACTCCTACTGCAGGTACTTCGGATTTGCCCGCGATGAGATCCTTGGCCACCGGTTCAAGCCGGATATCCCCGAACAGGACCGGGGACTCGTCAGCGAGTTCTTTGCTTCGCTGACCCCGGAACATCCCGCCGGGACCGTTGAACACCGGATCATCATGCCTGACGGCTCGGTCCGGTGGCAGCTGTGGAGCGATCGCGCCATCTTTGATCCGTCCGGAACCCTCCTCGAATACCAGTCGGTCGGCAGGGCTATCCCGGAGACGAAAGTGGCCCTGGATTCGCTTGCCCGGAGCGAGGCCTACTACCGGAGCCTGGCAGAGGCCTCAAACGATCTCATATTCATGATAGATCGAAATGATTCTGTCACCTATGTCAACAGGTTCGCGTCAGAGATGCTCGGGAAACCCCGGGACGAGATCATCGGGAGAGGGCGCTCGAGCCTGTTTCCGGAGGATCTCTCGAGGCACCAGCGGCAGGCGATCGAGAAGGTATTCTCGACGGGCGCGCATCTTCGCAGTACAGGGCAGATCACATTTGGGGGAGTCGCACACTGGTTCGATCACTCGCTCGTCCCGGTTCGCGATGCGGACGGAACAATAACCCACGTGCTCGGCATCTCCCGGGATATCACGGACCAGAAACGGATCGAGAGCGAGTTGCAGGAGAAGACAGACGAACTCGAGCGACAGAACAGGATCGTCAATACCCTCCTCGATTCGGTCCCGATCGGCATCCTCATGGTGAGAGCCCCTTCGGGAAGTCTGATCCTTGCCAACCGGGAGGCGCTCCGGCTGCTGGGTCACGAGTCTCTCCCGGATACGACCATGAAGTTCTTCCCGGAGGTCTACCGGGCAGGGAGCGGCAGCCCGTATCCGGCAGACGAGACGCCCCTTTCCCGGGGCATGAGGGGCGAATCGAGCCATGTCGACGACATGGTGGTCAGAAGGCCGGACGGGAGCGAGATCCGGATCGAGGCGTTCGGGATCCCCATAACAAACGGGCAGGGCGAGGTCGTCGCAAGCCTTGTCAGTTTCCTTGATATTACCGACCGGAAATGTGCCGAGGAGACGATCAGGAGCCTTGCACAGTTCCCTGAAGAGAACCCCTATCCTGTTCTCAGGCTTGCGGCGGACGGCACCCTGCTCTATGCGAACACACCGGGGAGAGTGTGGCTCGAGGCGCTGGAGCATCACGAAGGCGAACTGCCGGACGTGACACGAGAGATCCTCGCGGAAGTCCTGGAAGATGAAGGCATCTACTTCGAGGAGATCGATGATGCGTATGGCAGGGTGTACGAGGTCACCGCCATCCGGCCCGAGAACGAGCGGTACGTGAACCTGTACGCATCCGATATTACGGAACTGCGGCGGGCCGAGCGGGCGATCCGGGATGCAAACGAGAAGATCGGGCTCCTGACAAGCATCACCCGGCACGACGTCGCAAACCAGGTCATGATCCTGAAGGGATTCACCGAGCTCGCCCTCATGAACGACCCGGAACCGGTCATCGCCGATGCTTTACGAAAGATCGATACCGCAGGCTCGATGATCACCCGCCAGATCGAGTTTACCCGGGCGTACCAGGAACTCGGCCACCAGGCTCCCGGATGGTTCAGCGTGAAGGAGCTGGTGCGCTCACACGCACCCGGGAATTTGAGGGTGTCCTGCACCTGTGACCAGGAGATCTACGGGGATCCGATGCTCGAGAATGTCTTCTTCAATCTCTTTGACAACACCACGAGGCACGGAATGCGGGCAACCGGGATCTCGGTCCACTGCAGGGAGGATCCCGACGGGCTCGTGGTCATCATAGAGGATGACGGTGTTGGTGTCTCCCATGAAGACAAGACGCGGATCTTTGAGAAGGGATTTGGCAGCAATACCGGCTTTGGCCTCTTCCTTGCCCGGGAGATCCTCTCGATCACCGGGATTGCGATTCGCGAGACAGGAGACCCCGGCAGCGGTGCGAGGTTCGAGCTGCACGTGCCGAAAGGGAATTACCGGACAGGATCAGGGGATGTCCCCGGGTAGGCGCAGCACGCCAGGGGTGGCCACGTTTGTCCTTGTCCATGGCGGCAACATCTCCACCGGTACCTGGAACAGGCTCACCGTCGGAGACGAAATTCATACACACGACGGTATGATGGGGGGCAGATGCTGGGACGGGACCGGGGTCCGCTTCTCCAGGGCGGGTCGAAGAGGGCCGGGAATGGGTGCGGGCGTAAGAACCTGGCTCTCCGCTATCCGGCGGGGTGGTTTTTCCAGTACACTGGTGCATGGAGTGGATCCGGCTTAATCCGGACGATGCCGGGTGGACATTCGATGGAAACGGCGCGAAGGCTCCAGATGGGGCCGGAGAAGGTATGCGCACATACCCGTGAATGATGGGTGCAATCCACCTCGTTTTATGCCGGGATGGCGGTGAACCGCGATATATGATTTAATCATCAGGGCAATACACTATCCATACAGGGAGATGCTACATTTGAGCGATCCAATCAGGCTTGGAATCATCATCTGCGACCGGTACAGGACCTGTGCCGGCGGGAAATGCCTGCGGGCCCTCCGGAACCGCGAGGGGGCCTTCGAGCGGTACAGGGGAAGAGAGGTGGAACTCGTCGGGTTTGCCACCTGCAACGGGTGCCCCGGCGGGAACGTCGAGTACGTCCCTGCCGAGATGGTGAAGAACGGCGCCGACGTCATCCACCTTGCGACGGGAATGGTCGTCGGCTACCCCCCGTGCCCGAGGATATCGTATTTCTCCCGGTTCATCACGGAGAAGTACGGGATCGAGGTCGTCGTCGGGACGCACCCGATACCCGAGAACTACCACACGACGCACAGGAACCTGCGCACATGGGAGACGGAACGCTGGAAGGAGCTCATCGCACCCACCCTCACCGACGAAGAGACCCGGTGTGCATACGATTGAGACCGCCTTAATCCGGTAAGATGTGAGGGCTTTCTTGAAGGGGGACTCTCATCCTTCCGGCATTCATCACGTCTACCGGGTGCGAACCCCGGGATATGAGAAATCGCCAGCCTGCGTATTCAGTCCCACGAGGCGGGCATGGAAGACCCCGTCCAGAAGGTGGCGGTCATGCACCATGTGAACATACCTGGTGCCCGGGCTCCAGGTGAACTGCATGATTGGACCCCCCCGTTCCCTTATCATCCGGTGAACTGTCTGCGGGAGACGTGCTTCGTTTGTGTGCGAAATATCCCGGTGATGTTCCCGTGTTCCGGGATTAAAGCCCAGAGGGGGTCGATTGTCCGGTTCCGGAGCAGCAGGGATCCGGATAAATTCCATGATATTCGTTGAGACAGATGCACACAAAACGGGAATGGAGGGGCCATCTCCACCACTGGATCTCTTTCGCCTCCTCGCTGTTTTATATGGGGAGACCGAATCGATTTGTTATCTGCATATCAATTCAGTCATCACAACCGCCGCCGGGGCGTCCTCACAGAACTCATACCAAACTGTCCAATTATGACTGTGAATCTGAAAGTGACCGCAGGTCACCCCAGGTCGAGGCGAAAAGCCTCGCGGTATTTTCGGGGGCGGCGGCGTGGCATCGCACATGGGGGTGTGGAGGCGGATAGCCCCCACAAAATGTATCCGATTCATCAATCCTGCCTATACTAGATAGCGAAGAGCCTCGCTTTCCAATGACAATTGATACGTAATTTTTCACGATACATCTCCGGAATACAAAAAGCGAGCTCTTCTCTCACGACTCTTTCGTGATCCAGAAGATGCTGCCCGGGTGAAAGAAGAAATACCGCCCGTCCTCGACCCGGCAGTTGTCTGCAACATACCCCCTGATCTCGGAGAGGAGAGCCTCGTCGGCGCCGTCAAGCTTCGCTTCCAGAAAGAACTCCAGGAGTTGCCTCCCTTTCGGGGTGTCCTTCACGATATCGGTCACGTCGAGGTCCGATATGAGGATGTCGAACGTGAAGGGGAGGCCGAGGGACTCGATTATTCCAAGGAGGTCGTGGGCCGAAAACATCTCCTTCTCGTCACCTTTCACCCGTCCCATGAAGAGCCGCTGGACCTCGTTTACGCCGAGCGCGGTCTGGTGGAAGATGAGGAGCGACCCGCCCGGTTTCAGCATCTCGTATGCGGATCGTATTGCACTCTTGCGGTCCGGGATATAGTAGAGGCAGTGGGTGAGGTGGATGAGGTCGAACGACCCGCCGACCGTCCCTGCCCCGAACGGTTCTGGTATGATCCGGAACGAGTCGATGATCGGCCGGAAATTCCTGATCTTCTTCGAGAAGATCCGGTTATGCTCGTAATTCGGGTCGACCGCGGTATACATGATCTGCGGGCATGAATCCGCCAGGAGCCCGATAAGGGTGATGTCGAAGTCGCCCCTTCCGCTTCCGATGCTCAGGATATCGACAGAGTCCCCGAGTCCGAGCCCGGGGATGCAGACATGTTTCAGCCAGTTCGAGAGTGCGTCCCATTCGGTGGAGATGGTCTTGAAGAGGTCGAAACAGGAGGCGTATTCCTCGTTTGTGAGGTCCCGGCAGTATTGGGTCATGGCTCTCTTTGGTATCCAACGATCTCTTCGGCAAAAATGATAAAGGTGGCTATTCCACAGGCGGACCCGGGGCAGGAGGTGTGAGATGAAATTTCTTGTTCAGAACTTATCCGGGGCTTCCCGTGTACCAGGACATGCTTGACCGCAACCGGGCAGTATATCGCCGCTGCAGCAACCGGTTCAGGGAAACATTCCGGAAGCACTACGAAAACCAAGAATAGATATGAGATCCAACCCTACAGGGAGAATGGATGGACGAGCCACGCAGAACTGAAACGGACCGCATCATGGGGGCATACCAGGGCTATCTCGAAACCGTGTGCGAATCGGTAAGGGAGCAGGAAGAGACACTCGATCACCTCTATGCCCGTATGAAGGACGCGGGCGCAATCCACTGCTACGGCTTTGGGAGGAGCGGTTCGGCAGCCCTGTCGCTCGCGATCCGGCTCCGGCATTTCTGCGAATATCTGCCCCCGGTCTGGTGGGTCGGCGACCAGGCCCGGATGCCGGTGCGGGCCGGCGATCTCGTGATCCTCTTCTCGGGTTCGGGAGAACGGCCCGAGGTGTTGTGCGTTGCACAGAAGGCGAAATCTGTCGATGCGACAGTATTCCTGGTCACCACACGGACCGAATCGTCCATAGGGGCCCTTGCACAGGAGAAGTTCGTCCTGCCTGTGCTCGATGAACCCTTCGTCTACGGTGGAGGGGACTTCGAGGTCGCATCCTACCTCCTGCAGGAGGTCATGGTTGCAGATATCGGGACGAGGTTCCATATTCCCAAAAAAGAAGTCGATACGTACCATGTGTGATGACACGGTGATGTGATCTTCTCTCTATCATTTTTTATTAAAGGATTGGGGTGAATTAATCCCAAAAAATCAGTATGTATTCCTCCAAAATATCGCCTGCATAAACGCATCTGAATGCATTATTGCCTCTTTTGAATATC
>JAHDSI010000171.1 GCA_018432765.1 Methanoregulaceae archaeon
ATTGATAATTTCAGGTACCGGGGAGGCAGAATGGGTGTTGCGCCGGCAGGCGCGGCGGTTGTCAGACGGTATATCACACCACCCTGATACTTCGCCACATCCGGGCAAAAGGGAAAATGAGTGCATCACCTCCTGTGCAGGGGCAAAAGAAGGGCGGATCAGTGAATGACAAAAACGCCATATATTAGATATTTTTACAAAATAACCGATAATTGGTGTCTGACGACAGGTATACATGTCACGTTTTCCAATACTATCATGGTGACATCATGAGGCAGAAAGTGTCTGGATCATACACGAGGGCCGGGACGGCCCGGAGATGCGGCCGAGGACTTGCACTGGAGATTGCCGGGGTGGAATACTACATCACGCCCGAAGACCTCCCGTCACTCATGTCCGAACGCCCCGCCGACGTGGTGAACGGGATGGGGGATAAGGAAGGATCGGCCTGGCTCTCCCCGGTCATCCAGCAGAAGAAGCAGGAACTCACGGCACTGATACAGAACCGCCTCTATGTCTTATCCTTGAAGGATATATCCCGCCTCCAGTACGGTATCCGGAATATCGTAAAGATACACGAGTACAATCACGGCTGATGCGGATCCCCTGGTTTTATCAGCTATCAGGATGGAGACCAGGGATGAAGAGTGATATGACGTGACAGGATCATCGGCTGCCGCCCTTCTTGTCCTGGAAGGCCCGTGGTGGACGCCCGAGCAGAAACCAAAGAGGCCTTCCGTTCTTCCTTTTTTTGAAGGGATGGAGAATTACCGCGGTGATTTCAACATCTACTATTCCAACTTCTACGAGAAGAACGGGTTTATCCGGGCCCTCCGGGACGACCTCACCCACACGCGGGAGGGCCGGTTGTTCCTCTACGTGGCGGCGCACGGGTACCAGCGGATGTTTGGTGGCCTTGCATCGAAGCGGGGCATGCAACTCTCGACACTCCTGCGGGAATTGAAAAATGCCGCCAATTATTCGAATATCGAGGGTGTCGTTCTCGGATCGTGCACGATCGGGTCAAACGTGGAGGAATTCATGAACACGATCAAAAGTTCAAAGATCGTCTGGATGTTTGGCTATACCTGCGAGATCGACTGGATGACCAGCACCCTGATCGATCTCTCGGTCTTTGAACAGATGATGGGCCTGGAAAAGGGCCTGCTTCGAAACCGGCAGCAGATCCTTGACCGTTTCGCCCGTGCGCTCCGTCGCTTCGACCAGGACTACCCTATCTGCAGCGAGGGGGCTTCGCCTGTCCGCCTCGCCGACGCCATCACCCTCGTCATCCAGCCACGTGGGAGGGGCAGGAGGCCCGAGGACGCCACGTCCATGCTCCAGGAACGCCTGGGATGGTCACGGGAGGGAGGATGAGCGGGATCCGGCACGCAGGGTCGGTGCCCGCCTGTTTTCACCGTGAAAGCCCCCTCAAACGGGGACGATGAGAGATTTTAGGGCTTTCATGGTGCGATATGCTTATCAGAGTTGAAAAGCAAGTGATATCTTGTTTTTATCCAGGATTGCATGCCCCATGATCTCTGTTCTGCTTGTAGACGACGACGAGGATCTCCTGGATCTTGCACGGCGCGTTCTCGGCCGGGAAGAGGACCTTGAGCTCTTCACGACAACATCCACATCCGAGGGACATGCCATGCTGCTCTCGAGGGGGTATGATGCGGTCGTCCTGGACTACGAGATGCCGGGGATAGACGGGCTCGAGTTTCTCCGCGAGATGAAGGCCAGGAAGGATGAGACGCCTGTCATCATATTCACCGGCAAAGGCAGGGAAGAGGTGGTCATCGAGGCCCTGAACAACGGGGCGGACTTCTACCTCCAGAAGAGCGGTGATCCACGGATGAACTTCCTCGAACTGGTCTACATGATCAGGGAGGCCGTGAGAAGGCACAGGTTTTCAAGAGAACTGGCCGAGAGCGAGAGGCGCTTCCGGGAAGCACTTGAACGCCTGAAACTGATCGCATTCCAGATCGACAGGGAGGGCCACATCACGTTCTGCAACGACTACCTCCTCGGCATGTCCGGGTGGGACAGGGACGAGGTGATGGGGGCGGACTGGATTGACATATTTGTTCCCGCGGAAGAGAAGGCCGCCATGGAAAAATTCTTTTCACAAGCTTTTCATGACGAGCCCGGCGGGGAGCATTTTCCGTGCCCGTTTCTCACCCGCGAGGGACATCTCCGGCAGATCGTCCTGAACAACACCACTCTGCGGGATCCTCTCGGGAATGTCTGCGGCCTCTCCTGCATAGGGGAAGACATCACCGAGAGACGGAAGGCAGAGGAAGAACGCCGGTCGTCTGAAGAGCGATTACAGATCCTCTTCGACTACGCGCCCGACGCCTACTTCCTGAGTGACCTGTCGGGAAACTTTATCGACTGCAACCGGGCGGCAGAGGAGTTGCTCGGATACCGGCGGGACGAGATCCTGGAGAAGAACCTCTTCAAGTCGGGGTTCCTCATACCAGAACATATCCCACGCGGAATATCCCTGCTGGCACGTCACATTGAAGGAGTTCCGACCGGCCCGGAGGAACTTGTCCTGGTCCGGAAAGACGGAAGGGGGGTGGTCGTCGAGATGAGGCATTACCCGGTGACTATCGGGAACAAATGCCTGGTACTCGGTTCTGCTCATGACATAACCGACCGGAAGATGGCAGAGGATTCTATGAGGCGCGTGAATGCAAAACTTACACTCCTGAACAGTATCACGCGGCATGATATCTTAAACACGCTCACGGCGCTCCTCCTCTACATCGAACTGCTCAAGGAAGATCCAAAGGATGAATCACAGAAGGAGATCTTCGAGAAGGTCGAGATGCTCACCCAGACCATCAAAAAACAGATCGAATTCACCCGTACCTACCAGGATATCGGGATATACTCTCCCCAGTGGCATTCGCTCGAATCGGTCACCAGGCGTGCCACGGCCTCGATCGATATGGGCTCTGTCAAGTTCGTGTCCGACATCGACGATCTCGAGATATATGCGGACCCGCTGCTGGAGCATGTGATCAGCAATCTCATCGACAACTCTCTCAGGCATGGCGAGCATGTCACCACGATCTGGCTCACCTCAATCCCTGACGAGAACGGCACGAAGATCATCTACGAGGACAACGGCGTCGGTATCCCCGGGAAAGAGAAGGAAGAGATCTTCAAGCGGGGATATGGGCGAAATACCGGGTTTGGGCTCTTCCTGTCACGCGAGATATTGAACATCACCGGGATGACAATCAAGGAGACCGGAACACCGGGGAAAGGATCACGGTTCGAGATCAGGGTCCCGTTCGGAAACTTCAGGGTCAGAAACGAGAGTGTGGGGCAGTAACCTGCATCGCCGCCGTCTCTGTCGGGACAGCACTGGATGCCTGGTGCAGGGGCATGGATGCAGGGGGGCAAGCGGATTCTATGCTGCCCTGATAAACCCGCATATCATGGTCGGTATCCCGTCTGCTCCGCGGATGGCTCTCCCCTCCTCGACGACTGCCTTTTCCTCTCCTGCTGCCGTAATTATGCGGTATTCCAGCCTGAAACTGCCAACTCTTTCTGATTGCTCCACCCTATCTCTCTCGACACGGGTCCGGTCCGCCGGGTGGATAATGTCCCTGTACCTGATATTGCCCCCGGCGACCAGGGCAGAGGGCGAATGGCCGGTCAGGTCAGTGGTGCCTTCGCTTGCGTACAGCATCCAGTCTCCCGGTTCAACGGGTCGGTAATATGCCATACCGGGAAAGTTCCGGAGGAGGGTGGTGCAGCGTTCACACTGTTTCTTTTCGTTGTTCGAGAATGTTCGGTTCGTGACGATCTGCTTTATCCGGGAGACGATATCGGAGAACTGCGAATTCGGATCAGGTCCCTTCTCGACATAGAGGTCTGCCCCGAAGTTCAGGGCATCGATCACCACGTCCTCCCTTCCCCTGCCGGTGAAGATGACAAACGGCGTATCGTCGCCCATAGCCCTGACACGTTTCATGAACTCGATGCCGTTCATTCCGGGCATTGCGTAGTCAGAGATTATCGCATCGTACCGTCTCTCCTTGAGCATCTCCAGTGCCATGTCTCCTGAAGTGGCGGTGTACACGGTAATCCCCCGACCCTTCTCGAGAAACATGCGTGTCAGTTCGAGAAACTGCATCTCATCATCGACAACAAGTATTGATACCATGAGAATCCCCTGAAAAGCCCCGTTTGAAGTTGATCAGTATTGCATGATTATCGGATCTTTCCTATTAAAACCTATAGCCCTGCCATCTTCCGATCCCGGTCGCGTGAATAGTGATTGCGATACGTTAGAGGAATTTTAGAAAATTATATCAGTGTATACGGGCTATTCTTCGCCAATCGATGTCACCGGTTCCTGTTATCGAGATCGAGGAGACCGAGTTCCAGCTCGGGAGCTTTCTGCGGGCCAACTGGTTCATGCTCCTGGTAATATCCATCTTTTCCGCTCTCTCCGCATTCTTTGCCGTATTGTTTCCGGAAACCGGGAATTCTTCTGCAACCATGATGTTATTCGGGGCGGTGTTCAATCTCCAGGAGATATGCGTATCGTCTTCGCTTCTGATCACGTACCTGGGGTCGTTCGCCGTATTATGGACCTCGTTTGCAGAACCACGTGATAAACCGATCTTCTATTACTTCATCGGCATAGAATCGTTCAAGAGGCTTCTTTTGGTCATCCCGCTGTTTGTACTGGTCACATCGCTCTCATTCTGGATAGCAGCGAAATTCCCCGGGGTCTTCACCGTTATCTTCTCTGTTGTGGCATTCTGCCTTGGGATCGTCATCTTTTCAACAGTTCTTGTCTTTATCAGCCGTGCCACGCGTGTACGGAAGATCGCCTACACCACGATCGGCTATTCGCTGTCTATCTTCATTATTTCCCTGTATTTCCTTATCTACGTCGATTTCCAGACGATTATCCCCTACTATATACCCATACTCTTCTTCATCTTTGCGATGGGGACTGCTGCAGTCTTCTACGTGCTGGTCACTCTCATCTTCGAGGTCATAATTCCCGTTGTGAAAGGAGAATGATACCTGTCACGGGTTTTCATGTTCTTCCGGGCGGTATGCCCGGCTATGTGAAAAACGGACGAAGAACAGTGAAGATTTTATTTTCAAAAGATCAGGCTCCTTTCTCCCTGGTGTGAGCAGGATTGATGAAACGGATACATGGTGTGGGGGCTATCCGGCATCAACACCCCCATGTGAAATGCCCCACGCCGCCCCAAAAAATACCGCGAGATTGGGTATGAGTTATTGGAGGATGTCCCGGCGGTGGGTGTGAGTGACCAGTCAAAATTTGAGCAATCTGATATGAGTTATTGGAGGATGTCGCGGCGGTGGGTGTGAGTGACCAGTCAAAATTTGAGCAATCTGATGTGAGTTATTGGAGGATGTCCCGGCGGTGGGTGAGAGTGATTGAACTGGTATGTCGATTCAGTCTCCTCACAAAACGGCGAAGAGGCAAAAGATAGGTACAGGGCCGGGACCTGGTCTCTCTCCGGGTCATTCCCTGATGGGTTTTTTGATGCGGTGAGGGCCCAGCAGGACTTCGTTTTCCGGGCCAGATGGGGGATCACGAAGTCTTATTCGGGGGTGCCGCTCTTTATCCGGAGTGATTCGAAGAGCTCGATCCCACCGGGAAGCAGGGAGACGGATACGATCGATCCCGCCTCTCTCTCGACTCTCACCTCCTTTACCCGCTCTAGGTTCCGTACCGCCTCTTCGACCTGCTCGTCAAGCAGCCGTGTGCGCTGAACCAGTGCCTGGAAACTGGCTTTTTCATGAAATTCGCTGCCCAGGAGCCAGATTATCCATTCTTCATTATCTCTGACGAAATCGGGTGTGAGAAACATGGTATCATTCCATCCGTGTGCTTGTCCTGCCGGCGATTGAACAGGATCATCCAACGGACTGTTTCAATTATTTCTTTATCGTGATCCTGTGCCCTTCCACGTCAACTGCGTAGGCTGTCGGATCGTCCAGGAGGTCGAGTGCGTTGATTCTCATATCGATGAGTTCTGAATAATTGAAGGAATCGTATTTGTTCCCTTCACCCTCTTCCCAGAATACGGCAATCCCATTCTCCATCTTCTTGCTGCTGACAATGTCTTTCATGTTTCTTCAGTTCTGCCGGAGAAAATATGAAGGTATCTGTCACTCGTTTCCTGGCTGGAGGCAAACCCGCACATATGCATGGCCATGAGATCCGGCATGCGTCAGCCCTGCCGGCAGGGATTGCTGGACCGGTCGTATCCATGCAGACATCTTTTCCCAAATCCGTTCACCGGTGATTCCGGTTCGTAACACGAAGTTTTTCTGGTATCGACGATATCTTCTCTTTCCCCACGCATCGGGTCGGCCCACAGCAACCAGGGAATACATATCTGAAATGAGGCTGATCCTGCAGGTAATCGACGCGAGCGGGTGGATGGGGTACCGAGAAATCCCGGGGGATTTTTCACGGGGTGCATGGAGTTTCTGCATCCGAAAAATTGTGTAAAC
>JAHDSI010000052.1 GCA_018432765.1 Methanoregulaceae archaeon
AGTACGGGTATCTGATGATGGATCAGGTATCGCCCACGAAAAGAAAGAAGAGATATTCAAACGAGGATTTGGAAAAAATACGGGTTTTGGTCTTTTCTTGGCACGGGAGATCCTTGATATCACCGATATTGGAATCCGGGAGATTGGCCTGGAAGGCGAGGGGGCATGTTTTGAGCTCTCTGTCCCCCGGGCAGGGTTCAGACGCTGCAATGGAAACGACGTGAGCTGATCGTGATCAGAAGTCATCACAGGCCATGTTGAAAGGAACAAGAAAATTTCTTTTGTAGCGATCCTGTACTCCAGATCATTTTTTCAAAAGTTCCAGCCGGGTGTTCAGCCCAGGGATTGGTTAATATCCCGTTATACGGGGATAGGCCGCCGTGCTGATGCATGGGGGGGAGGACCTGCCATGCACGATATCCGTTCGGGATCTATCCCACGCAACGGTGAAAAAATGAATCCCGATTCCTTCCATCTCTCCTCCGGGAAAAGATCACGCACCGGCACCACCCCGCTGCATTCGTCGTTTGAGGAAAAGCCCGTCTCCAATGAGCACAATCCCCAGTAAAATGATGATTAACGCAACGATCTCGACGAGAATCGTTATCATGGCATCAGGAGCGAAAAGTATGGCGCCGGCGAGCAGCAGTGAGAGTATACCGATCCCGAGAATCCTGAAAAATCCTTCCGGGACACCGCCCCTCCCACGGGAAAGTCTCTTTATCGAGACGATGCCGCTTGAAAAAGTCCATGAGGCGAGAAGGAGGAAGATCAAGCCGGCAGTCAGCTCCCCTGGCAGGAGCATGAGACTGGCACCGATTGCAATGATCCCCACCCCCAGGAGTATCCGGCTCCACGTTGCCCGACTTCTCCTGCCAAAGAGTGATCCGCGGATGAGAATTGAGACGCCCGCCGCCACCACGACGAGCGGAATCACGATAAGCACTATCCCTTCGAAGAATGCGAACGGGTCCAGTCCGATGAAAATTCCCGTCACAGTCAGGGCAAACCCCAACAAAAGAAGCATTCTCCAGGTGGTCTTCTGCTCGTCCAGTTCCTCTTTCGTATTGCGGGCACGGACATCCATGAAAAGAGCGCGAAACGTCCCTCCTATCATCAGGAGGAGAGGAGCATCGTCGATGAGGTGCCATACCGGGTGCACTTTCGGGTCACGCCGGTCCAGGTGGACACGCCATTCCGTGGTGGTCTCATGGACATGGTAGAGTCCCTTGCGGTAACTGGCAATTGTCCCGGGCGAGGGGATGTTCAACATCGATCGCTCCCATCCCGGGCCAAGCGGCTCTGTGACATCTTCCTTCGGAACCGCGACCTCCCAGACACCTTTCAAGAGAGGTTCCAGGAATTCATCGAGAGTGGTCAGAATGCATCTCCTTCGTGTAATTATGCCTGTATATGAGATACTACGGAATCACATAAAAGATACCCGTATGTGGAGTCGGCGCGTCTTGAGGGAGAGATCCTGCGTTTTCACATGGAGGGATCCGGCAAAGGATCCGCCACCCGCGGCGACCATGAGCGACGATCCCGAGGTGAATATGCCCTGGTTCACTATCTCCAAAAAGGAATCAGGGAGAGCCTTCGCGATACTCCCTGAACCGTTCCGCCATCTCACGCAGCCGGTTGTCCACCCGATAGTTGATGGACCCTTCTTCGAAGCTCCCGTCGGGTCCCTTCTCCCCTGCTTTCACCCCGGTGAGAACCTCGATCCCCTCATCTATCGTCTTCACAGGATAGATCCTGAATTTGCCACTCTCCGCCGCTTCTATGATCTCCTCTTTCAACATGAGATTCTGCACGTTTGATGCCGGGATCATGACCCCCTGGTCGCCATTCAGTCCAAGAGTCTTGCA
This sequence comes from Methanoregulaceae archaeon, assembly GCA_018432765.1. Taxonomy (GTDB): domain Archaea; phylum Halobacteriota; class Methanomicrobia; order Methanomicrobiales; family Methanospirillaceae; genus SD8. Next base: position 1,872 of record JAHDSI010000052.1, read on the forward strand.
GATCTCGAAGAATCCCTCAATCTTCTCGTTTACGCCGCCAATCGCCTGGACCACTCCGTTCTGGTTCACGGAACCTGTGACCGCGATCGACTGCTTTATCGGGATACGGGAGAGCGCGGAGAGCAGTGCATACAACTCCGTGCTGGAGGCGCTGTCACCATCAACGCCCGAGTAACTCTGTTCGAACACCAGCCTGGCAGCCAGGCTCAAAGGCTTGTCCTGGGCATACTTGTTTGCAAGGTAACCGGAGAGAATCAGGACTCCCTTTGTATGGAGAGGGCCTCCCATGGCGGCTTCCCTCTCGATATCGATGATGCCACCCTTCCCTACTCCAATGCTTGCCGTGACCCGGGAAGGACGGCCGAACTCGATGTCACCGAGCCCGATGACCGAGAGTCCATTGACCTGTCCGACTCTGTCGCCCTCGCTGTCGATCAGGATTATACCCCTGTTGATATACTCGCGAATCTTCTCCTGGACAAGGTTTGACCGGTAGATCTTCTCGTCGATTGCTTTCTGGATCTCTGCTTCTCCGATATACCACGCGTCATTCTTTCCGGCATAGAAATTCGCCTCCCTGATAGTGTCGGCGATATCGGAAAACCTGGTGCTCAGTTTCTGCTGGTCTTCTGCAAGGCGTGAACTGTATTCGATGATCTTTGCAACGGCGGGGGCTTCGAGGTGCCGCAGGTTGTAGTGATTACAGAGCGTGCAGATGAAGTTGCTGTATCTTTTTACATTCTCATCGTTCCGGTCCATGGTGACGTCGAAATCCGCTTTCACCTTGAAGAGCTCGGCGAAATCCGGGTCACCCATGTACAGGATTCGGTATATCTCGGGAGTTCCTACCAGGATGACTTTCAGGGAGAGTGGAATGGGTTCGGGCTTGATACCCTTGGCGGTGATGAATCCCATCCGTTCACCCGGTTCATCGGTCACTACCTCGCCTGTCTTGAGAGCGGTCTTTAAACCGTCCCATGAATAGGGATTCCGGAACAGGTCTTCGACCATGATGACCAGGTATCCCCCGTTTGCCTTGTGGATCGATCCCGGCCGGATCATGGTGAAGTCTGTTGAGACAACACCATACTCGACTTCCTTCTCCACCTTGCCTATCAGGTTTAAGTAGGTTGGGTTCTGTTCGAAGATAACCGGTGCCCCATCGTCGCCTGAATTATCGACGATGACATTTACCTGGTATTTACGGAAGAGCAGTTCCTGGACCAGCGGGTGCTGCATCTGGGCCTGCGCCTGGGGGGGTTGTGCCTCGGGCAGGAACTGGTTGAGGTTGTCGATGATATCATTCTGGACCGAATCCAGGTATTCCTGGATCTCATCGATCTTCGAATACTTGTCTTTTAAGGCTGCCACGCGGTGGCCGAGTGCATTGAGAGCCACATCACGGTTGAGACGCTCAACACCCTCCTGGGCTTTCTGGTCCAGTTCACGAAGCTGCCGGAACGTGTTGCGCATCTCAGTCGAGAGTTCTTCCCTTCGTTTCTGGTAATCGTTCTGCACGTCCTCGGGCATGGCCTGGAACTCTTCCGGCGGGATTGGTTCGCCGTTGCGCGTGGGGATGATTACGAGTCCCTGGGGGGATGTCTGGATCAGAAAGCTCTTCTCCTGGGCGACGGCATTCAGCCTGCTTATGAGTTCACCCTTCTGCTGTTCGAGGTTTCTGATGGCCGCGTCCCTCCTGGTTGCATAGTCTTCGCTCTCAAAGACCTTGGGAATGAGCTGCCTCGCCTCCTCGATGAACGATGCCAGTTCGTCACGGAAGGTCTTTCCCGTTCCGGGCGGGAGCTTGATGGCATTGGGTTCGTAAGGGTTTTTGAAATTGTTCACATATATCCAGTCGTTTCCTCTCGGTTTTTGTGCGGCAACCTGGGCGAGGTATTTTCTGACCGCGGAGGTTCTCCCTGTCCCGTGCATTCCCGAGGCATAGATATTGAATCCCTCTTCCTGGATGTTTAATCCGAATTCGAGTGCCTTTATTGCACGGTCCTGGCCGATGATCTCTTTGAGAGGGGTCAGTTGATCGGTGCTTTTGCAATCTATCCTGCTGGAATCCAGGGCGTGTCGCATCTTCTCCGGTGGCAATGGGGCAATCATCATCTCTCACCAATCCTTCTTAATCGGTCGTCTATTGAATCGGTGGAGCAAAAGAGTTATTGGTCCGGCGCGGAACCGTCTCCCGGCAGCCCTTATATGATCCCGTTCAAGGTCAGAAAAGAGGTAGGACCCTGCAAGACGTCATAAGACCTCCGGGAATACCGAAACGGCATCAACTCCCTGGTGGGCTTGTTCTCCTGCTATCGGCTATCAGGTCCTGGAGTGCTGTCTCCAGTTCGAGAGGTCTCCTCGATCCGATGAGAAAGGTTCTTCCACTGGAAAGCCTGACCAGGACGCCCCTGTCACCCGAGACGGTGTAGGCGATACCCTGTCGTCCATAACGGATACCCCAACCGCCGTATTCCCGAAATGGCCTGTATACAATGGCCATCGCACCTTCGATCTCTGCCGCGGCAACTTCCTTCCAGCGGGGATGTAATGGAAACATCCTGAAGACGAGTCTCTGTCCGGTCACGAGAATTTCGAGTCTCATCATGAGAAACAATGCCGGAAAGATCACTCCAAATATTGCCAATAAAAGAAACACCGCCCAATCAGGAGCAGGGTTATTTCCAAAAGACTGTTTGAAGACGATCTGCCGGATGAAAGCATACCAGGCAAGAGCGGCAATAAAGATAACAACGACCCATATCCAGACCTGCCGAAACCGTTGCACCTCAAAAAATGTGCAACCTTCGTGAGAGTATTGACCACTCATGGGTGGTTTAGCTTTTTTTTGGGGGAAAAATAAATGATTTGTGGTTTGTGCCTAGCCAATACTACCCATGAAGAGACTTAAGGCAAGACCTGTCACCAGGGCAACCAGCGCATCTGATGTGAAGTAATTCAGGGAAAGAAGCTGTTCCGGCGGGATCCCTCCCCAGAAGAAGCCGAGCACGATGGAGAGGAGTCCCCCTATGAGAACCGCCGCCGCCAGGTGTCGTACCCCCTTCCAGTAATCATGGTAGGTGAGCCTGATAAAGAGGAGGCTTGCGAGGAGGAATATGCAGAAGAATGCCATTCCGGTCTCTATAGAAGGTGCTGCGGTGGTTTTTGATGAGAAAACCCCGAACTCTGCTATTATGATATAGGCAATAACCGCGCCTATCCGTTTGTCGTTTTTCAGTGCCGATACTGATAGTTCATTCCTGATCCGTGAACCGATCGGGACCGGCACCCCGTCTTCTCCGGTCCCGGTGACTGCGGGAACCACATCTTTCCCGTCGGGTTCTCCTCCTGGAGAAATCTCTGCATCATGTTGCGGTTCCCATGTGTCTCCTCGTTCCCGGATCCCGGGCAGTGTCTCGCCCTCCGAAACCTCTGCGGGTCTCTCCTCTGATTTTTGAAGAACGATGAGTGAACGGAATGCGACATAGAGGGCAATCGAGAATGCAACCACGCCGATAACAAAGCCTGCCGCTCCGAATAGGATTGTTCCTGTGGAGAGACCTTCAAGGCTTAATTTGAGGGCAAACATCCTCATGAATTCGAAGAAGGCAAGGGATACGATAATGAGAAGGAATACCTTCTTCAGGACCAGTACAAGCACAGTCGTAAGTTTCTGAACGATGATGATGCCCGCATACAGGAGGATGAGAAAGATGACGATCGCAAAGACATCTCCCCTGGCAACCTCATTGGGAAGGGAATATACGTACGAGGCAAGCGATGAAGTGTTGAAAGCAAGATCTCCAAAATCCACCATCGTGCTGTTCGCCCCGGGATACCTGACAGTATACATACCGCAATGGCAAAAAAAGTTCCCTCTCGCCGGATCGCTCCCGATCATTTCCCCAGCGAAGACCGGTTTACAGAATTTTGACTGCTCCCTCCTGTTGCACAACCGGTTTCGGGTTACACGGGCACGGCGGGGTTTCCTGTCGCTTTGAGCCTGCCTCTCTCTGGTTTAGTACCGCCCCAGTCCATAGACCGAGGTGCCCTCACCCGTGGTCCAACCGGAGAAGGGGCCGATCAGTGTGAAATGGACCCTGTCGTGGTACGAATTCCCGCTCCATCCTCCCAGCCACCACGTGTTTTCCCCTTCCATTTCAATCTGGATAGAAAGTCTGGTATGATTCGATGCTCCAAAGTCTGCATAGACAGGCACGGTATACGTATAGCATGTGACAGGCATGTTATCCGGGTGCGGGAATGTGCAGGGGACTTGCGTGGTTTTTGTTCTCGGTCCAAGGACCGGTTCTGTGCCTTCAGGAGATATTGTCTCGACAGCTGATTCGGAATCGACCCGGACCCCCAGGACTACAGGGGTCGGGCGGTTCACAGGCACCTCAGTTTGATCTGACTCCTCATCTGCCGCCAGTGGTGTAACGGGCGTAGAGGCGATGATCCGCGGTGCAGATATCTTTAAAAAGATGCCATCGAGGGTTGGAATAACCGTCAGGTTCCAGTCATCCGGGACGCCCGTCATCTGCCCCGATTCAATGGCATCGACTATCAGGGACGGTCCATTCACCGATCCTATCGGGACAATGATAACAGGATTATGTACCGGCCCGGTTGACTCGATCTGTACCGTGTATCTGTACGAATGAGCCATGGATTCCTGCCTGATACGATTGGATTCGTAGTATACCAGGGCTGCTGAAATCACCACGATTACCAGTATCAGAGAGATTATCGCCTTTTTGTCCATATCTACACAGGTCTATTTTCATTGAGATTACAGATTAAGCTGACGCATGATGGGAAGAGAACAGTCCGCAGGGCAGATGGAAAAATTATGGAACCTGTATAGCCAGATCGAGAAACATCAGCACGGCCTTCGAATACAACTCCGGAAACTGGCAGGCGATGCCGTGACCTCCCCTCGGGATCCGTACCAGCCATGAAGCAGGGATATGTCTTCCTTGACGTTGCGCCGGGGTGACGGCGACCCGCAGGCAGAGGCGGGAGAGTGCTCCCCGGTCTGTTTCGAAAGTGCTATCTTTGCCGGGCTGAACAGATATCTTCGTGAACTATCGTTCTATCCTTCTTATTGTTATCTCAGCGTCAATTGTAGCCGCGGGTCTCATGCTATTCTGGCAGGCATCCTCTTCCGGGGACGAGCCGGTGTCCATCGCAATTGTCACCACATCCGATCTCCAGAGCAGGCTTTTGCCATTCAAAAATGAGACCGGGTCCCCTGTCGGCGGCATCGGAAGGATTGCGACAATGAAGGCAAAAATCGAAGAAGAATCCGACATCACGCTCCTGATCTCTTCAGGAGACGAGATGTTCGGCTCGTTTTATACCATGTACTCGGGTCGCCCGGAGATGGAAGCAATGACCGCTGCCGGCTATGATGTGGCATGCCCCGGAAACCATGAATTTGATTATGGAAAAGATCTGTATCTTGAGGCTGCAGGTTTTGCAGGTTTTCCCATCGTCTGCTCGAATGTATTTCTCGAAGATCCATCCCCTGGCCGGGTTATCAGGGAATCGGCGATGTTTGAAGAGTCGGGGGTAAAAATCGGTGTATTCGGCCTGATGACACCTGATCTTTCCCGGTTGTCCAGCCCTGGAGAGGGTGTCCGTGTCGATCCCGACATCACCGGGATCGCGGGGGATATGTCTGAAAAACTCCATTCTGAAGGAGCAGACCTGGTGATCGCGGTCACCCAGACCGGGATCGAGACCGCGCGCCGGATCGCGGAGACTGTCCCTGGCATCGACCTGATCATCTGCAGTCTCGACAACGGGCGCGTATACGAGACGGTCGTTGGCCCTGAAAACCATGAGGCAATTATCGTCCAGGACGGACTGCAGGGGGAAGGGCTGGGAGTTCTCCGTTTCACTTACGTGGGAGATGGAATACGGGATCCGGTATTTGACCAGGTCTGGCTTGATAACACCATCCCGGTGGATCCTGCGGTGGAAAGCATCGTCGGCCCCTATCTTGCAGACTACACTGACAGGCTTTCCCAGCCCATCGGAGAGATAACCCGTCCGCTTGATACCAGGAAGTCGACAGTCCGGACCGGGGAGGCCGCTGCCGGGAACCTGATTACCGATGCCTGGCGGGCCCATTTCCCGGAAAGCAGGATTGCATTCTTCAATGGAGGAGGGATCAGGGGCGATACCCTCTATCCTGCCGGTGATGTCGATTTCCGCACCATCAGCGAGGTACTGCCCTTCAACGACGAGATCGTTGTTATCCAGATGAAAGGAAGCGATATCCGCCAGGTCCTGGAGTGTTCCGCTTCGGCACTGGGACCGGAGTACGAAGGAATCGGGACAGGCGGCTTTCTCCAGGTATCGGGCCTGCACTACGAAATTGATATCAATGAAACGCCATATTCGGCGATATATAACGGAAGCGAGCTGGTTGCGGTGAAGAATGCCGGATCGAGAATCAGGAACATGACCGTGGAGGAACCTGATGGTTCTTTTCGCCCGCTCGATGACGAAGAGACCTACACGGTCCTCGTCAACGCCTGGCTTGCAGGCGGCGGTGACGGGTACTGGATCTTTTCTGCCGCTGAAAAACAGAATGACACCGGAGTATATGACATCGATCCGGTACTGGAATACATACGGGAGAACAGCCCACTGTCGCCGGTTGTTGAGGGAAGGATCAGGATCCACTGATTCGCCTGGCACCGTGGAATGGACCATCCCTGATTATTCATCTCCTTCACCCGCCTTTTCTGGGGTTATTCCTGATCAGGGAACACAGCCGATCAGGCGGTTGATCTATCCGGTCCGGTTATCGGAATATTCCGGTGTCCTGATCCTCTGAAAGGAGGCAGGTCAGATGAGAAATTCCCGGATTAGCAGGTACTGTTTTTCATGAATGCCCTCTGTATCATTTTCTCTCACCGCCAGGCAAAGCCCATCTCGTCTCTCATCAATTTCAGGCCATATCGAGTCCTTTCAGGGAAGAAGGCTCCGGCCTTCCGGACAGAGGGGTGAAGTTATACCTGCATGGAGGCAACACGATCTCTCTATGAATACCAGGATCGGTGTCTGCGGGATTGCATGTGAAGTCTGCCCGCGTATGACCCGGGGGGAGTGTCCCAACGGTGAAACGGGGTGTGTTCCCAGGAACTCTCCGGTATGCGCCATTGCCGACTGTGCATTCAGGAGAGGTGTGCGCACATGTTTTTCCTGCTCCGGGTTCCCATGCGAACTGACGGGGAAGGGTCCAGTATCACCTGGATTCTGTAGGTATATTGCCGGAAAGGATCCAGGCGGATGAATCTTTCCCATCATGTATCCTGTCATGAATTTTGGATTCACGCGGAATGCGAGCGCACGTTCCGGGCCCGTTGTTCAGGCAGTCCCTAACAGGACCGCCATATAGGCCAGGTAGGCAATAATGAGGGCTGCAGCCCAGATACGCCCCTTCTTCTCGTCCATGAGCAGTGGAGGAATCACGGCAAGCGAAAATGCGAGAAGGACCAGTGATCCCGATGCCAGGGGAATGGGGATTGGGACAAACAGTGAGCATACCCCAGGGATGAACAGGAGATTGAATATATTGCTTCCAAGCAGATTTCCAATCGAGATCCCCGGGCTTCCCTTGAGTCCTGCCACGATCGAGGTGACCAGCTCGGGAAAGGACGTCCCGACTGCTACCATGGTAAAACCTATTACAAACGGAGGAATTCCAAACATCCCTGCCAGTTCCACCGCTGCGGTCAGAAGGAGGTGGGACCCGATGATGATCATTGCAAGACCCGCAATTGTCAGCAGCAACGGGTAATTGCCAGTCTTCCCCTGTGGACAATCTTCATCATACCCTGATCTCCAGAAAGATGCCAGCACTATTCCAAAAACCGCCAGGAAAACAAGTCCTGAAGCGAGATCAAGGATTCCCCGGGCAGCGAGCAGGATATATGTGAGGGTGGCGAGGAGCATCAGCATGCTGTACCGGAGCTCCGGCCCCCGCTCCTTGATGATCAGGTTGGGCCGGATCAGGACAGTAAGTGCAAATACGAGCCCGATGTTTGCTATGCAACTCCCGACGATGTTTCCGATCCCGATCTCGGAAAAACCGGAGAAGAAGGCTTCACCGCTCACCACGAGTTCGGGAAGAGAGGTACCGAAGGCTATCACGGTCAGGCCTATGGTCATGGGTGAGATGCCCAGTTTCAGTGCAAGACCCTCCGCACCATCCACTGTGTAGTCCGCACCTTTTGCCAGGAGCACGATCCCTGCAGCAAGGATGACAAATGAGATCAGAATTTTCAAAACCCTCCCGTACCTGATGAGATGGTATAATCTGTACCGTTACGATGGATCCCCGTATTTTAAAAATAATACCGGTGCGTCACGGGCTTTTCGAATCCCCAAAGGATCAAAAAACGATCAAAAGAGTTATCTCCGCGCCAGAGATACCGGGAGATTACGGGTAGGTTTGCGACAGATGGCCAGACATCGGAGAAAGATCTCAAGAAAACCAGGCCTTCCCCCCGGTACCCTTGCACCGGAAGGCATAGCAGGCAAAACGCCTGTCAGGATTACCGTGCTCGACTACGATGCAGCCCGGTTCCTGGAGAAGGAGCTTCCCCTTATAGAGGAGATCATTCCTTTTCGGGATACCGACTCGGTGACATGGATAAATATCGACGGCCTCGAGAATACTGCGGTCATCGAGAAAGTCGGTCGTATTTTTGATATCCATCCTCTCATTCTCGAGGATATCCTCAATACCAGTCAGCGACCGAAGATGGAAGATCTTGACCGGTACCTCTATGTCCACCTGAAGATGCTGCAATACAGGGAGGAAGACGGGGAGATTGGGATAGAACACGTCAGCATGCTGGTCGGAACACGCTTCCTCATCTCGTTCCAGGAGAAGAGTGGCGATGTCCTGGAGCCTGTCAGGGACAGGATACGAAAAAACGGCCGGATACGAAAGTTCGGGCCGGACTACCTTGCATACGCGATAATAGATGTCATCGTTGACAATTATTTCCTGGTCATGGAACACCTCGAGGAGAAAGTCGAGACCCTTGAAGAAGAACTCGTGCAGAATGCCGGCCCTGAATCGCTTGAGCGGCTCAATCGTCTCAAAAAGGATCTGATTTACCTCAGAAAATCCGTATGGCCTCTCCGGGAAGTCATTTCAGGCCTCGAGCGTATCGAACCCCCGCTGGTGGAGCAGTCGACTTCGATTTACCTGAAGGACGTGTATGACCATGTCATTCAGGTCATCGACACACTTGAGATATTGAGAGATATGGCCTCCGGAATGATCGATATCTACCTCTCCGGCCTGAGCTACCGGGGAAACGAGATAATGAAGGTCCTTACTCTTATCGCGACGATCTTCATACCCTTAACATTTGTCGTCGGGGTGTATGGAATGAACTTTCACAATATGCCTGAATTACGCTGGGAATACGGATACCTGTCAGTCTGGGCGGTAATGATCGTCATCGTCACAGTGATGGTTGGCTATTTCAAGAAGAGAAACTGGATATAGTGATCTTTTCCTTTCCCTGGCGTCTCTGCCGGACATAGATTTGAAAAATGCCTTGTATGTGGAGGTTCCATTACCTCAATAATCCATGGATACCAAGATCCTCCTCATCCTTTCGCTGGCTCCTGCGATCTTCTGGCTCTGGTATTTCTATACGAGGGACAGGTACGAACCCGAGCCCATCCCCTGGATCGTCACCGTATATCTCATGGGGATACTCGTCACAATCCCGGCAGCCCTGGTAGAGGGGATCATCGGCCTGCTTGTCACCGACTTCCTCATCGCCGTTGCCGTCGCCCCGATCGTCGAGGAGTATGCAAAATTCTTCGTCGTGAAGAACACGGTCTACAGGACGAGGGAGTTTGACGAACCAATCGACGGGATTGTCTACGCTGCCGCTGTCGGGCTCGGTTTTGCAACGCTCGAAAATGTCATCTATGTATTCTCATCCTTTGAGACCTCGTTTCTCTTCGCTGTCCAGACAAGCGTTGTACGTGCACTGATCTCTGTACCGGGCCATGTACTCTTCTCGGCGATGTGGGGTTTCGCACTCGGCCAGGCCAGGTTTGCGTTCGGTGCTGCACGGGACGGGGTAGTAAGACGCGGGCTTTTCATGGCCATGCTCTCGCATGCACTCTTCAACTTCCTTCTCTTCTGGAACCTGGGTTTTGCCGTGCTGGTCCTGGTAATAGTTCCCTTATTCTGGTGGCTCATCACCAAGAACATCGCGCTTAGCCTCGATCAATCCCCGTTCAATCGGAAAAGGGATTGATGAAGCCCAGGTATTATGCCCGCCCTGCCAGCAGCTTCCAGGGATATCGTACGCGGGACATGAGAACTGCCGAGAGGAGAATGAGCACGGGGATGGTCGCAAGTGCCGAGATCAGGGAATATGTGTCGACAATCATGCCCGAGAACGCGACACCGACACCACCGGCACCAATGGCGACACCGATCATCATCCCGGAGGCGATGCCAACCGACCGGGGAACCATCTCATGCGACATTGCAACGGTTACGGAAAAACTGGACCAGAGGAAGAAGCCGAATGCCAGGAGGAAGAGTACCGAGATGACCCCCTCCGTCATGAGGAAGGCGGCGAGTGCCGGTATGGAGAGGACGAGTCCAGCAAGGACAAACTCTTTTCTCCCGTACCGATCAGAGAGTTCCCCTCCAACAAGCTGTCCTGCGACCCCTGCAAGAAGTGTCAGTGTTACCAGGAGATTTGCCGTGAAGATATCAAGTCCCCTCTCCATAAGAAAAGGCGGGAAGAACGCAATGGCTGAAAAGACCGCCCATGCCCTGAACGTGGATGCGAAAAAGAGGGTCCTGATAGGTTTGATGACAGAAAGAAAGCCTTCTCCGTGAGACCCGCTACGTTGAACACTCCTCTTTTTGCTGGCAGGCGGGATGATTCGCCGTAAGACCACGGCCATGATGACAGCCGGTATGACGAGCAGGAGAAGCCCTTTTAATCCGAGAAGGAATACGACCCCGCCCGCCATGAGCGGGCCGAGTGCGTACCCGATGTTTCCCCCTACCACGAAGATCGAAGTGATCCTGCCGCGGTTGGTATCAACAGCCATCCTGGATACCTGGCTTAATGCATTGGGATGGAAGCAGGCGTGACCTATCGCGGCCATCGCGGCGCAGAAGAGTAAAAGGGGGTAATTGCCGATTATACCCATCAGGGAGATAAAGACCGCAGAGATCATGATGCTCGAGGAGACATGAACCTCGAAGCCCTTCTCGTCAGAGAGCCAGCCGAAAACCGGCTGGGTCATGGATGAGGTGAGATTGAATGCCGTAACAAGGAGCCCGGCCATGAAATAGCTGAACCCGAAGACCGAGATGAAAAGGGGAAGGATCGCAGTGATGACGGGCATATAGATGTCTGTTACAAGGTGGGCGAGAAAGAGCGAGAAGACGCCCTTGTAGGGGGAGGTCAAGGCTGCATACTCCGTATGACAAAAATTTCAACCCTGATCTCCTGAATATCCTTTTTATGGAAGGAAAAGGTCCGTTTCATGGGGAATGCGACATCCACCACTTCCTGGATCTCTCCCCGGCCGCGGAT
>JAHDSI010000063.1 GCA_018432765.1 Methanoregulaceae archaeon
CAGGAGGCGATCTGCTGCCGATACCCTGGTGATGGTATCCACGTACCCGGGACGGACCATCACCGCGAGGGGCTGCTCTGTCCTGCCGAGTCGTCTCTTCAACTCCCCTGCAGATCCTTCCACGCACGCAATATGGAAGCCTCCTATCCCCCTGATGGCCACGATTGCGCCGCCGTCGAGCAGCCCGGCCGTCTCGACGATCACATCCCCGCATTCGACATGGTTCCCGCTGCTGTCAAGGAGCGAGAGCCGGGGACCGCAGGTCTGGCATGCGATCGTCTGGGCATGGTGCCTCCGGGACCCCGGATCCAGGTATTCGTTCCCGCACCCGCTGCACATGGGAAAATCGCGCATCGATGTGCGTTCCCGGTCATAGGGGAGGCTCTGGATGATGCTGTACCGGGGACCGCAGTTCACGCACGATGTGCACCAGTAACCGCTGTACCTGCTGTCGTCCCGGTCGATATCGTCCAGGCACTGGTCGCAGGTTGCGATGTCGGGAGGGATCATCCCGGAGAGTGCACCCTTCCCGCTCGGAACGATAACAAAACCGGGCCCAACCTCCTCTTCGAGAGGATAGACGTCCACGCTGTCGATCCGGGCCATCGGGGGGCCAACGCGTACGGCCCGGAGAAACTCATCAAAACGTGGGCCTGCTGCCAGGATCTCCACTTCACTCCCCAGGTTTTTTACCCTGCCTGAAATATCGAATTTTTTTGCCTGGGCATAGACAAAAGGGCGGAACCCAACCCCCTGGACGATACCCCTTATAATAATCCTGCCGGTTTTCTGCATCAAAAATGCCTGCAAAAATTTATTGGATTGCCGCGCCATATAATTATAGGGTTTTGCGTTTGACGGGGCATATCAGGATAGTCAATGATCCAGTTGAGCTTGTTCCTCTCCTTATTACTTTCAACAATGCTCATTTCAAGGAGATCTACGATCTACTGAACAAGACATGGATGACTGAGGACGAACTCTGCCAGCATCTTTCCATGGACGGAGTCTGCAAGTGCCTGCTCATTCTGAAGAAAGGAAACCTCATCGAAGAGCAGTGGCGGATGCCCGAACCGGGCAAGACACCCGTGAAGGAATTCCGGGCGACATACAACAAATTCCGCGCAAATTTCCAGTGCAATTTCACCGATCTCTCGGATTTGATCTACATAGCAATCTCGAATGACGAAAATCTCCGAAACCTCGTTGAGAAGGTCGAGGAAGAGCTCCAATCCGGAAACACGTCCATTAACGACATAGCGCGGAAGTTCGGGGTCAGCCCGGTATATATCAAGGGACTGGCAAAACGCATCCCGCATCTTGATGTGAAGGGACAGGGGCTGGTGCTCCTTGACAGAAGCCAGTAAGGACCCCCTCTATACAATTTTGAGAAGCAAACGAGAGGTTACCCGCCTTCAGATCCTTGTTGAGATAGCCGAGCACCAGCCCGCGGTCCGCCAGCAGGAGATCGCGGATAAGCTCGGGGTCACCCCCCAGGCGGTATCGGAGTACATCAGGGAGCTTGCAGATGACGGTATGGTTTCCGCCCATGGGAGGGGACGGTACGATGTCACCCGCACCGGGATAGAATGGGTCCTTCAGAACGCCGAGGCCCTGGAGACATATGCCCGGCACATCAGGAGGGACGTCATCCAGCAGGTCTCAACCTGGACAGCGATCGCAGCAGAGAATCTGAAAGAAGGAACCGAGGTTGGCGTCTACATGAAAGATGGGTGGCTCTACGCGTCAAGGTCACCGCAGAGCGCGACAGGAGTGGTCGTCATGGATGCCCGGACAGGCGAGGATGTCGGAGTGACGCGCCTGAACGGCATAATAGACCACACCGAGGGGATCGTCCATGTCTGCAAGGTGCCCCGGATCCAGCGGGGCGGGTCAAGAAAAGTCCGGAAGGACCGCCTGCCCGACGTGATCCGTCTGGGCGGTATCGTTGCAGCGGTCGGCCTCGAGGCGTACATCGCTCTCCTCCAGGCAGGCCGGAGACCTGACATGTTCTTTGGAGCACGGGAAGGGGTGATCGAGGCGGCCTTCCATGGTCTCGACTGCGTCATATTCATAGTCGACGAGGAATTTACCGACTTCCTAAAAAGGCTCGAAGGTGTAGGTCTCTCCTATCAGATCCATGATCTCATCGCATCATGATGGTGATCGTCCACCCCTACAAAGGGGACTACAAGATCATCTTCCTTGACGAAAAGAAGATACGGGGAGTGGGTTTTGCCGGGATATCCAACAGTTCCAGGGGAATGCGCCCTTCCCAGTACCGCCTCCGCAGGGCAGGAAAGAAGGAGTTCCGGAATACGCCGACAAAAGAACTCCTCATGGCGCTCCGGAAGGCAGAGGTCCGTCTCACCGGGCCGGATGCCACATTCGAATCGTTCCTCGATGACTTCCAGATCCCGCATTCCTATGCGAAACTCTGCCGGATGTGTCTTCTCGAGGACCGGATCACCCCGATAAACAGGAAGACGTCTGTCCGGTACGGGACCGGAGAGCAGATCTGTTTCGGATGCGCGAAGAGAGAGCTCCGCAGGGAGATGGCCCACATGGGACGGGTCGGAACGCGGGCTCTCGGACATCTTGACGAGCTGCTCAGGAATTTTCGTGATGTAGACAAGGTGCTCGCGAGCATCCAGCCGGAGCAGTCGAGGATATCAGAGACGCTCTTTGATCGCCAGGCTGCCCATCCCGTATCCCAGACGCAGAGCCTCGTTGAACTCCCGCTTCCACGATCCTTTGTCGAGGCATGCGGCGTGGATAAACTCATGCCCGCCCAGCAGATGGCCGTCGACGCCGGCCTTCTCTTCGGCAAAGACCAGCTCATCGTCTCGGCAACGGCCAGCGGCAAGACGTTCATCGGCGAGATGGCGGGGATGAAGAATTACCTGGAAGGACGGGGCCAGGCACTCTTTCTCGTACCGCTGGTTGCGCTGGCGGTGCAGAAGTACCAGCGGTTTTCAGAGAGCTATGGTGAGATCGTCGATGTCGGCATACTCATCGGGAAGAGCCGGATCAACATCCCCGAGAACCGGCCCATCGGGGACAGGAACGTGCGATCGCCCCTTGTTGTCGGGACATACGAGGGGGTGGACCACATGATCAGGAGCGGAAAGAAGCTCTCCAGGGTTGGAACGGTGATAATCGACGAGGTGCAGATGCTCGAGGACGAGGACCGCGGGCACCGGCTCGACGGGCTTGTCGCACGGTTGAAATACCTGGCGCCAAAGGCCCAGTTCCTCTACCTGAGCGCGACCATCGGTGTTCCAAACCTTCTCGCAAAGAAGCTTGGTGCCGTCCTGGTCCGGTATGACGAACGTCCCGTGGCACTGGAACGCTACCTCATGTTCCTCGAGCATAAGCAGAAGATCCCGACGATAAAGAGGCTCTGCGAGGAGGAGTTCGGCCATGTCTCAAGCAAGGGATTTCATGGACAGACCATCGTCTTTACGAATTCCCGGGCCAGGTGCCACGTGATCGCGGACGCTCTCGGCCGTGGATACGCGGCATACCATGCCGGCCTGACCTCACAGGAGCGGCGGGACGTGGAGAACCGGTTTTTAAAAGGGAAATTAAAGGCAGTCATCACCACCGCGGCTCTCGGGGCAGGAGTCGACTTCCCTGCCTCCCAGGTGATCTTCGATTCACTGGCAATGGGAATCTCGTGGCTCTCGGTCCAGGAGTTCAACCAGATGGCCGGGCGTGCGGGAAGGCCCGACTACCATGACCTTGGCAAAGTGGTTGCGCTTGCCGAACCGGGCGGAACGTATACACGCAGCTCATCTGCCACAGAGGAGGAGGTGGCACTGCGGGTGCTCAAGGGTGAGATGGAGGAGGTTGCCCCCGAGCACGACATCGAGCAGAGTTCAGAGGAGTATGTTGCAAACGCCGTCGTCTGCGGGGGCGATAAACAGGCGCTTGAAAAGATATGCAAAACGATGGTCGGGACCATGGAGCCGGTCCTCCCCCTTCTCACATCGCACGGACTGGTCAGGGAGACGGGCACAACGATCGAGCTGACTCCGGTCTCCAGGGTCATGGCAGAGCACTTTATCGGGGTACAGCGGCTGCTCCTGATCCTTGACCTGATTGGGACACTGGCAGATCCTGTTGAAATTGTTGCAGAACTGGAATGCGGGGAGCGTGTTCGCGATCTGGCCCCCCCTCCCAAGAAGAGGCGGAAAAAGTAGCAGGATTATCTCTTCTGTCCCTCCTCGAGGAGCGTTCGGATCCGGACGAGTTCGCCGTGTATCTCCCTGATCGATGCACCCTCGCTCCTGCTGCCTCCGTATGTCTCAACTGCGAGCGGGGACTGCGAATGGACATGGCCCATGATGATATCCCGCATCTCTTCAGGGTTGACTATCCCTGCAAGCACGAGTTCCGCCGGTGCCTGGGCCGAGTAACCGGCGGTCTGTATCCGCAGGGACGAGAGCCCGAAGATCCGTGCGAGTGGTCCCTGGATGATGTCGACATTTGTTATGCGGTTGTAGGGGACAATACCCGTCTGCCTGAACCACACGCCCCGTCTCCAGCAGATATCCTCCTCCTGCAGGGTATAGAGGATAGTCTGGTAGTACTTCG
>JAHDSI010000049.1 GCA_018432765.1 Methanoregulaceae archaeon
GTACCATCAGCCCCGCAAGTACGGTTATGAGAGAGATCTTTTGTCCCTTTTTCAGAGGCTCCATTATTCATCTCCTCCATGATTCTCTTGAATGATACATCAATTGCGTCCTGGTATCTCTCCCATCTCCCGTTCGTACTCTGATACGGCCCTGGGTGCCCCTGCCAGTATCCGGTGAGCGGTGTTATAGACACTCGGGGTCTTTTCCGGATCGAGATCGGAGAGAAGCCGAACGAGAATTCCGGCAACAGGTACCCGGTCCTCCTCCTCCATCTCGTCCAGCGGCCCAAATACCTTAAGCATCGATACGGTGCTGTACTCGTTGACCCCGGCAAGGCGGAGGAGGGTTTTTTGCAGGAACGATCGCCCCTCTTCGGTCTGGAGGGATATCTTCCGGTTCATGGCGAACCTGCCGTACAGGGCCCGCTGGTCGTTCGCCTGCTCGATTCGGAACGCATCCGAACGCTCGACCCTCTTGATGAGATCGAGCGCCGCCGGGCTGCTGTTCGTGGCTATTATCGAGAGGAAATTCTCCCAGCTGACGGGATTCTTCTCAGATTCCTGCTCGAATGAATCAAGCATCTCCTGCCTGCCCGGTGCAGAACTGTCCATGTACAGTCCGAACGCAACCAGTCTGTCGGTTGCATTGACCGAGGAGACAAACTGGTCCTGTATCAGCTGGTGGATATCGGGGGTATCCAGCCGGGAGAGAACTGCCAGGGCCGTGTTCTTGATCTGCCTCTGTTTTATTGCAATGGATTCCTCCTGCAACGTGCCACGCCGGGCATTCGAAAGATCCAGTGACGAATGGATCTCCAGCAGGCCGGTTGCATGCCGCGTTGCAATGGATTTCAGGATCCTCTCCCTTACATCATAGAGAGCCCGGTACCTGTGGGCAAATCTTTTGTCTGGTACTGATTCAAACACGGTCAGGAACTGGGCACCGGCCCGCATCATCAGTTCGCGGTTAGAGAAGAGGTCGAACCACAGTGAAGTGCATTCCGGTTCCGGGACTGCCGACGGATCCATGAGCATCTTCTGCTTTTCCAGGTCCAATATCCTCATCAGGGCAAGACAGCGGTTGACAAGGTCGCTGTCCAGCCGTGCCTGCAGATAGAGGGCTTTTATGGGCGGATTGAACGCGACCTTTCCATAGAATGAGAATCCCCGGTTGATCGAGAGGAACGCCGGTTCGGTGGGCGAGCTGATCTCAAGCGTCTCCTCCTCTTCTTCCATCAGGTGCAGGACTTCCGCGATATCACGTCCCGATGCATCCGCCAGGGCTATCCTCACCGGAAAGACCCATCGTTTTTCGGGACGGTCTCCCGATTGCCGGAGGTGCAGGATCGAGACCCCGCGGTTGTGGTCGTATTCCGCATCCACGGCAAGGGTGGGAAAACCGGTCTGTTTCAGCCATCCTTCCGCAATCGGGGAGAGAGACTGGCCCGAAACCTCCTCCATGGCCCGCATCCAATCTTCGCGGGTGGCATTTCCATGCCTGTACCTGCGATGGTACAGGTCGAGACCCTTCACGAAAGCCTCTTTTCCCATCAGCGTCTCGATCATCCTGACAAACTCGGGAGCTTTTTTGTAGGTGATAGCGGTGATGAGCTCGTTTGGGTCGTTGAACCCGGCGGGCTCGATCGGCATGGATGCCGCACCGGCGTCGAGATCCAGCGTTCCGTAACCGGGTGCGAGCATGGAGAGGACCGTCTGGAGCCGGGAGTAGTCGTCCCCGAGATGGAAGGCGTGGTACTGATCCTCCACGTGGACCGTGACCGCCTCGTTTAGCCAGATCTCGAACGGCGACCACCCGGTCACCTCGGATCCGTTCAGGTTATGGTAGAACTCGTGGACCTTCACCCGCATGAGGTACTCGTAGGAAGGATCGGTCATGCCCGAATAAGGCATGATCCGGTTTGCTGATATGGTCGTGTTGCCGACGTTCTCCATCCCCCCGAAATCCGAGTTCTGCATGGCGATCTCGCGGTACGTGGACCCTGTATAGGCATAACCGGGGGTAATCTCCCGGATGAGCGTCGCAAGATCCGACCGAATGGCAGGCAGTTTCGGAGAGCCCGGGTTCTTCTTCAGGAGACGATCCCGTTCCTCCACGAGACGGTACAGCCCTTCCCTCTCCGGCCCCTGGTCGTACCTTCCCGGGCCGCAAAAGAGATGTACCCAGAGGACGGCGTCGTTGAGGATGTCAAGCGCGGATTCCGCCGGGTTCGGATCGGATCGCGGGGCGACCAGCAATTCGAGGAGGCACCGGCGCCCATTCGGATACTCGCATTCACGGCGGTAACTGTCATAGGTTCCGCACCCCAGGAAGAAGAGGTAGGGGGCCATCGGGGTGAGGGTGTTTTCGTAGGTTATCTTCACCCTCCCCTCACCGGCAGACTGACGCGGGGAGGAGACGTCCCCGTTGGTTATCAGGTGGGTATACCGTTCATCGGCGATGATCGTCGTTTTGTAGGTGCACTTGGCGGTCATGTCGTCGATGCACGGGACGAGGCGCTGGAAACCCCACTGCTGGCACTGGGTTATCTGCTGCGGAGGTGCGCCGGGAGGGGTTTCGTCATAATAGAGGCCTTCCAGGATATTCTTTGTCGGGCGACAGATGGTTTCCGTGTGAATCACAAACCTGCTGAAGGGAGGAACCGGTCCAGGAAAACGGATTGTCAGTCTGCTTCCGGCAGGATCGTACATGTGGGTGCATTCATGCCCCGGACACTCCACAGATAGAATTTCAAGGCCCTTCGCATCCAGGACCAGTTCCGATAGCGGAGTCTCGCGGGATTCGGCATGAAAATACGATAGTACCTTTGTGTGATCGTCGAAGAC
>JAHDSI010000182.1 GCA_018432765.1 Methanoregulaceae archaeon
GATTCGAATTCACGCGGTATGACCAGAAGAAGCCGGGAATACTCGGAAGACTCGGGCCGTTCCTTGACGATGCAGTGGCCGGCCTGATCGCGGGGTGCACCTCCAGGTTCTACAGCGAATGCCACTGAAATCACTCCAGTCGCTGCTGCAGTTCACCACCGTGCTCCCGCTCGGAAGACCGGCCGACCTTGCCTGTTTCGCCCGCAGGTCCTACATCTATCCCGTGGCAGGATATGTAACCGGTGGAATCGCAGCACTCTTCGTCTTCTGGATCCACGTGCCCGCAGTCGCAGCGGCACTTGGGGTCGCGGCCCTCTTCCTGGTGAGCGGGTGCAACCACCTTGACGGACTGCTCGATCTCGGCGACGGCGTCATGGCCCACGGAAGCCGGGAGAGACGTGTCGCTGCCCTGACCGACCGTTCGCTCGGATCGGGAGCGTTCGCTTTCGGGATATCATTTACGCTCATATCGTTTGCCTGTCTCATCGGCCAGGCACATATCTGGGCCGCCCTCATCGCATCAGAGGTGGGCGCAAAATTTTCCATGGCATTTCTTACCGCCAGTGGTGAGCCATTCCACGAGGGGCTGCATTCTTTTCTCCATTCGCATGCCCGGCCGTACTTCGCCTTCATCGCTCTCCTCTTCTGTCTGCCCCTCGTCCTGCTTCCGTTCTCCCCTGCAGCGCTTGCCGCCATGGGCATCGCCATGGTCGCAACCCCCCTTCTCCTGCTGTATCTTGCACGGAGACTCTTTGGGGGGGTGAACGGCGACGTCGTCGGGGCCTCGAACGAGATAACGAGGGCCGTGATACTCCTTGTGCTCACCCTGGTATGAGAAGCGCACTTATATTGCGTGGCATTCCGTAAGAGTACCCTGATGTTGGACAGGGGAGTTCATACCAGGGGCGGCGTGATCACCGAGCGGAATTCCGAGCTCTGCACCGTGCGTGTGAGATTGCCTGCCGGAGTCATATCACCGGACCAGCTGCGCGGGTTAGCCGATACGGCAGATACACTGGGTATAAAAGAGCTTCAGCTCACCGTGCGGCAGACGATCGAACTGCCACACATGGATCCCGGGAGGCTCGAGGAGGCAGCCGGCCTCCTGGCGGAGAACAGGACTCCTGTTGGCGCCTCGATGGACGAGGTCGTCAATATCACTGCGTGCCCTGGGCTGGACCGGTGCATGTATGCCAATATTGCACCGATTCCACTCGCCCGGGAACTCGATTGCCGCCTCTTCGGCAAGGAGATGCCGATAAAGATCAGGATCTCAATATCAGGCTGCCCGAATGCCTGTACCCGCCCGCCGATGAACGAGATTGGGGTCGTGGGAAAGATCCGGCCCATCAGGAATCCCGGTATGTGCACCGGGTGTGGTACCTGCGTGGAATACTGCAAGGAAGGGGCACTGACCATAAAGGGGGGCGTGGTCACCATGGACGAGGATGCCTGTGTCGAGTGCGGCACGTGTATCCGCTCATGCCCCTTCCAGATCATCGGATCCGGGGGCGTCCGCTATTCTGTCACGGTAGGCGGGCAGAGAGGCAGGCACCCGAAAACAGGAAAGGACCTCGTCTCTGTTGATTCACCCGAAAAGGTCATTGAAGTGGTTGAAAAGCTGGTATATCGTGTTTACCGCCGCGCCTGGAGCGGAAGGCTCCTCTCGCAGCAGCTCGACGACATAGGGTTCGAAGAGTTTGCCAGGGAGATCAGGGAGCAATACCGGGATAATCCCGGTACCGTGGCCTAGTACCGCGATTTGAACCCGCGATTCGCGTCATCGTCGCACTCGATCTCTGTCGCGTCCCGGACCAGGGCATTGAACTGCATGGCAGCATTCATCAGGCTTTCATCGGCAGCCAGCCCCCGGGAGATCTTTTCCATGGCTTTCTCCTGGGGAGGTGGATATACGCGGGATCCTTTCCGGATGCCCCGGCAATGGACGCAGTATGCGCAATAGCTGTACACCGATACTTCACCTGATGCACAATCCACCGTTGCGCGGTTCCCGCTCTCGTCCCGCTGGATAGGAAGGGTCTTCATAGCAAGGATCGTGGTTTCTTATCCATCAGATATGATAGTGTCGGTTATCCCTTTTTTTTTGGAAATTGCCCAGAATAGCGCTCATCGAAATGATTAATATAGATCCATCTCCAATAAGTAATACTCGCATAAATAGACTGCATTATGACGGTCTCGTATTTATTGGAGGAATGTTATGGCATCTGAAAAGCCCCATATGAATCTGGCGGTCATCGGACACATCGACCACGGCAAGTCGACCATGGTCGGAAGGCTTATGTTCGAGACCGGTACCGTTCCCGCGCACATTATTGAGGGATACAGAAAAGAGGCAGAATCGAAGGGAAAGGGTTCCTTTGAATTTGCCTGGGTCATGGACAACCTGAAGGAAGAGAGGGAGAGAGGTATCACCATTGATATCGCCCACAAGAGGTTTGACACGGCCAAGTTCTATTTCACCGTTGTAGACTGCCCGGGACACCGAGACTTTGTAAAGAACATGATCACCGGAGCCTCCCAGGCCGATGCGGCTATCCTTGTAGTCGCGGCCTCCGACGGTGTAATGGAACAGACCAGGGAGCACGTCTTCCTGTCGAGAACACTCGGCATCAACCAGCTGATCATCGCTATCAACAAGATGGATGCTATCAAGTACGATGAGAAGCGTTTCGAGGAAGTGAAGAAGGATCTCTCCACGCTGCTCCAGATGGTCGGATACAAGCCGGCTGATACGCTCTTCATCCCCACCAGTGCACTTGCAGGGACAAACATCTCGAAGAAGAGCGAAGAGACCCCGTGGTACAAGGGCCCGACACTGCTCGAGGCGCTTGACACCTTAAAAGAGCCGGAGAAACCGATCGACAAGCCGCTCCGCCTGCCGATCCAGGACGTGTACAGCATCAGCGGTATCGGCACCGTGCCGGTCGGCCGCGTGGAGACGGGTGTGATGAAGAAGGGAATGAAGGTCTCTTTCATGCCTGCAAACAAGGAAGGAGAGGTCAAGTCCATCGAGATGCACCACGAAGAGATTCCTGAGGCAATGCCCGGTGACAACGTCGGTTTCAATGTACGTGGTATCGGAAAGGGAGATATCCGCCGTGGAGACGTCTGTGGACCATCCGATGCACCGCCGACTGTCGCTGACGAGTTCACCGCCCAGATCGTGGTGCTCCAGCACCCGAGCGCGATCACCGTCGGGTATACACCGGTCTTCCACTGCCACACAACCCAGACCGCGTGCACCTTTGTCGAGCTCCAGAAGAAACTCGACCCGAGGACCGGTCAGACCAAGGAGGAGAATCCCACCTTCATCAAGAGCGGAGATGCAGCCATCGTGCAGGTCAAGCCTACCAAGCCCATGGTCATCGAGAACGTGAAGGAACTGCCCCAGCTGGGAAGGTTCGCCATTCGCGATATGGGATCGACGATCGCCGCCGGTATGTGCATTGGCATCCAGGCCAAGCAGATGCGATAACCATACTTTACATTTTTGGTGAATATCATGCAAAAAGCCAGAATACGCCTGACAGGAACCGACTTCAAGAAGGTCGAGATGGTCTGTGACAGAATACGGGAGATCGCTGAACGAACGGGTGTCAATCTGGCTGGACCGATCCCACTGCCCACGAAACGGCTGGTGGTACCGATCAGAAAGAGCCCCGACGGTGAAGGGACTGCTACCTGGGACAGGTGGCAGATGCGGGTCCACAAACGGTTGATCGACATCGACGCTGACGAACGGGCCCTGCGACAGCTCATGCGCACACAGGTACCGAAGGACATCGGCATCGAGATAGTGCTGGAAAGTTGAGGGAGCGGCTTTGACCGCCGGGTTTCCTGATAAAATCCGAGAATTGGTCTCTTTCGAGAGACTATTTGCAATAATTTTTCTTATTGGTTTCTTCGTACGGTTCTTTGCACTTGACCTGAAGCTGTTTCATCATGATGAAGCAATCCATGCCTGGTTCGCATACGAGCTGATCACGAACGGGACTTATGCGTACGACCCCATGTACCACGGCCCGTTTCTCTACTACGTGACGGCCGGTATGTACTA
This sequence comes from Methanoregulaceae archaeon, assembly GCA_018432765.1. Taxonomy (GTDB): domain Archaea; phylum Halobacteriota; class Methanomicrobia; order Methanomicrobiales; family Methanospirillaceae; genus SD8. The sequence continues at coordinate 4,082 of JAHDSI010000182.1, forward strand.
CATCTTCGGCCAGTCTGACCTCGTCGCACGACTCCTTCCCGCTCTCTTCGGAGCGGCAATCATCCCGCTTGTCTACGCCATCTACCGCCTGGGATACCTTGATGAGAAACAGACACTGATTGCAGGGCTTTTCGTTGCAATCTCTCCGAATCTTGTATATTTCTCCAGGTTCCTGCGGCATGACATATTCCAGCTCTTCTTTACGATGCTCATCCTCGTCGCTCTCCTCTACTACCTTGACAGGGGGAAACTGCGATATGCGCTGATTGCAGGAGCGGCGATCGGCGGGGGGATGACGCTCAAGGAGGATATGCCGATATTTCTCATTATCCTGGCAACGTTTGCGATCTATCTCCTCGTGAGAAGGCACGTGCGCTTTCCTCCAACCTGGAAACGGGACCTCGTGGCCGGCATCATCGTTGCGCTGGGGGTCATGGTCCTCTTCTATTCATCGTTTGGGACCCACTTCGAGATCATCCAGACAGGGTGGATAGACGCGTACAACCACTGGGTTGCGATGCACGGGATGTGCCGGATATGCGGTCCCTGGTTCTTCTACGTAATCCTCTTCCTCCTGTACGAGGTGCCGATATTCTTCCTCGCCGTGTTCGGGATAGCCCAGTTCCTTGACCGCCATAACCCGGTCCCTGACTGGATCAAAAAGATCCGGGGATTTTTTGACCGCGAGGAAGCCAGGACCTTTGAGATCGGCGATTTTGGCCCTGATGGGCGATGGGTTCCGTGGGACAAGAAAGAGCTCTTCTTCCTCTTCTGCATATACTGGCTGTTCGTCTCGCTCGCCGCATATGCATATATCGGGGAGAAGGTCCCCTGGCTGATCGTGCACCAGCTCCTGCCGATGATACTGGTCTCGGTCTACCTGATGACCAAAAAAAAGACCTTCATCGCCCTTGCAGGCTGCGTCTTCCTGATCATGATGACCTGGCACGTGGCGTTTGTCCCGGCTGACATCAATGAGCCCATCGTCCAGGTACAGAACTCAGAGGATATGCGGGATGTGATGAAACTGATCGACGCCTCTGATACGGTTGTCATCGCATCCCAGAATTACTGGCCGCTCCCCTGGTACTACCGTGGCGACGGCTGGGACAAGATGCGGTTTTACGGCCAGATAGTGGACCAACCGACGATATACTCGGTAGACGGGGACATGGTGATCACGCACGACCAGGACAGCTACGAGTCCCTCGAAGGGTATGAGAAGCATACCTTCAAACTGAGTTACTGGTTCTCGATTTACGACAACGAGGACCGGTTGCTCGAGTATTATTTCCTGCGTGACGGAAAGATGGGAAGCATCAATATTGATATCTTCACGAAACCTGGCCTGTACGAGGAAGCGGGCGTTGTACCGCCATAAACCTTTTTTGATGGTGTTTTTTACACCGGTCCAGAATTCCAGGCACCGCCAGGGGCTGCTCCGTTGAGATGCTCCCGTTTCTACCATCCCAACATTTGACCCTGCCCATCGGATATCGCAGGTGGGGGTGCAGGAAGGACCTGGAGTCCGGCTTCCGAAGGAAGGGCGGCAGGGGCCTCTGTCTGCATGAAAATGAGATTGTTCTCTTCTCGAAAACGAGAAGATTCACAAACAGGTAATCAATTACCTCTCAGCCCGATCAACCCTGCCCACCGGACATTCCCTGAGGCAGCTCCTGTCAGCATACAGATCTAAGACACTCCCAGGGGCAGCGCTTCGCTTGCCCCTGCCGTTGCGGCGCACCCCCAAATGGCGATAGGGACTTACGTATCGGGGAGTGTGTTGATCTTCGTAAATCCCGATCAACCCTGCCTGCCTGATATCGTCTGCGAGAGGCGAGGGGCGGCAGCCCCCTGTCTGTATGAAA
>JAHDSI010000180.1 GCA_018432765.1 Methanoregulaceae archaeon
CCGGCCTCTCAGAGGCATACTCCGGGCTGCCCGAAAACCCGGACAACGTTGAGAGGATTGACGCCAGATCGTTCACGCTCGTCTCATTCCCACTGGCGATGTTGAAGACCCCTGTCGCACCGCTCTCCATGGCCCTGATGTTGGCGGAAACCACGTCCTTCACGTACACAAAGTCCCTCGTCTGCTCGCCGTCGCCGAAGATGAGCGGGGGTTCTTCCCTGGAAAGCCTGTCGATGAACTTCGGGATGACCGCGGCATAATCGGAATGCGGGTCCTGGCGGGATCCATAGACATTGAAATAACGGAGGAATACCGTGGAGAGACCATAGAGATCTCCAAAAAGTCTCCCGTACCCTTCCCCGGTCAGCTTGGCAAGGGCATAGGGGGAGAGGGGATCGACAGGGTCATCCTCCCGCTTGGGAAGGCCGGGGAGGTTTCCATAGATTGCAGCCGAAGACGCGGCAACGACCTTCCGTACACCGGCATCCCGTGCAGCAATCAGAACGTTGAGCATCCCGGTCATGTTCACTGCATGGTTCGTGAGCGGGTCGTCGATAGATCCGGGCACGGACACGAAGGCTGCCTGGTGGAATACCCCGTCCGCACCGCAAAACGGATCCTTCAGGAATGCCAGGTCCGTGATGCTCCCCTTCCAAAAGATTGTTTCGGGATATTCATCCCGGATCGCATCGATCCTCTCCATGCTACCTGACGAGAGATCGTCGACGATCACCACCTCGTGACCTTTTCGGAAAAGACCTTCGCAGAGGTGCGACCCGATGAATCCCGCCCCACCGGTGACAACGTATCTCACAGTCGATCCTCCCGGTCCGCGTTCCTTCCAAAGATCATCGCCGTCACTTTTGTTTGGTATCCGTTCCACTCAGTTTCGCGGTTCATCGCATCACTTCACTCTGTTAGCCGGCCCCTTCCTTTAAATCCGCTGTTCATCGCCGCTTCCTCCGCCTTCCCTTTCCTTCCAGCATTTTGGTACTATCATCGCCACCGCCTGCAGTTCACAGCCGTTTCCTCGTCACCGTGATATACCCCCCCAGTCAGGGTATCACAGGAGACGGTCAGTGGGATTCTCAACCTGGCTTCCATGCCCGGGTTCCTTTCATCGCCGTTCCTTCGAGATCAACAACAGGTGATCCTTCACCTCTCCTTCTCCCGTTCCCAGTCGTCCTCACGCCGTTCGATGTCGTCCTCGCCGACGTAGTCGCCGGTCTGCACCTCGATGATCGCGAGCAGTTCCCCGCCGTTGTGTGCGAGCCGGTGCCATGCCCCGGCCGGGACAAAGGTGCTCTCGCCCGGCTGCAACACGAGCTCTTTATCGCCGACCGTCACGTGGGCGGTCCCTTCGACGACGACCCAGTGCTCGCTCCGGTGGAGATGCCGCTGGAGGGAGAGACGCCTGTCGGGAAGGACGCTGATCCGCTTTATCTTGTAATTTTCGGCCGGTTCGAGTACTGTGAAAGAACCCCAGGGCCGGTGGACCGTGGAATGAAATTCCGCCCTTTCGTCTCCCTTTTGTCTGAGTGAATCGACCAGGACCCTGACGTCCTCTACATGGTCCCGGGACGCCACCAGGACGGCGTCGTCTGTTGCGATGACCGCCATGTTGGAAACACCCGCGGTGAGGATGAGCTGGTCACCGATGACCAGGTTGTTTCGGGAATCATGGCCGAGGTACTCGCCCTTCACAGCGTTTCCGTCTCCGTTCTTCGGAAAGACCGAGTAAAGGGCGTCGAAGGTCCCGAGATCGCTCCATGCGCAGTCAAGGGGGACGACCGCTGCCTTCTTCGTCTTCTGCATGATCCCGTAGTCTATCGAGATCGACTCGACCCGTGCGTAGGCCTCGTCTGCCGGTGAACGGAAGGCCTCCGCGATACCGGGTGCAAGAACAGCACATTCCGAGAAGAAGAGCGATGTGTTCAGGAGAAACATGCCCGAGTTCCAGAGATAGCCCCGCTCGACATAGTCCCGGGCGGTCGCCGGGTCCGGTTTCTCGCGGAATTCCTCGACCACGTATCCTTCTCCATTCCCTGCCGGCCTTCCCGGCTTTATGTAGCCGTAGCCGGTATGTGCGGAGCTCGCCCTGATGCCGAAGAGCACAAGGTGGTCACGGGCGAGAACCCGGGCCTTCACAAACGCCTGCCTGTACTCGTCGCCGGCATCCATCAGGTGGTCGGAGGGGAGGACCGAGACGTCGCTCGCCCCCCAATCCTTCTCGATCACCTGGAGTCCGTAATAGATGGCCGGGAGCGTGTTCTTCCCCGTCGGCTCGACGATCACGTGCGCATCAACCCCTGCACCGTCGAGCTGGTCCCGCACCAGGAACCGGTGCCGGTCCGAGGTGATCACGTATATCCCGTCCGCATCAGAGAAGAGGAGTGCCCGCTTCACCGTCTTCTGGAAGAGCGATTCCCCGGAGAAGAGGTCGAGGAACTGTTTCGGGTAATATTCGCGGCTCAACGGAAAGAGCCTGGTGCCGGAACCCCCGGCCAGTATCAGTGTCTTCATGAAATCCGGCCCTAGTTTTGTCATTAGGATATTTGTATCATATATGAAGAGGTTTTTGGGAATCCGGGAATAA
>JAHDSI010000156.1 GCA_018432765.1 Methanoregulaceae archaeon
ATACTAAAAAAGGTTCCTATATCTGACTCCCCCACACACTGCGCGAGGGTTGCCGAGCTAGGTCAAAGGCGACGGATTTAGGGTCCGTTCTTGAAGGAGTTCAAGGGTTCGAATCCCTTCCCCCGCATCAGGTAACGTCAACCGGGGTGTAGACTCAGGTGTGCCCCGCGCTCTCCTTCGCGTCTTCGCACGGAATCGCGTTACCATTCCCTTTTTCGTCGACTCACGCCGGCTCGTGCCGCTGGAGGAAGTCGCGGATCTTTCTCGACTCCATCCACCCGAGGTCCAGCTGCCGTATGATGGCGTTGATCCGGTCGACCTGGTCGTGAATGATATCCATCTCCTTCCCGCCCTCGGAGAGTTCCACCATGCCAAGGATCACCTGCAGGGGCTGGCGGACATGATCCCCGAGGATCGCGAACTGTTCGATGTTCTGCTGGATCTGCTCGTAGGTCTGCCGCCGCAGGATATCCTCCTTCACCTGGGCAGTGATATCCTGGACGAGCACGACGTAGCCGCCCGGGGACGCCTCGTCCGCCTGTCGTATCTTCGTGATGAGCGTGTCCAGGTACCGGGTCCCGGAACGCGACGTGGCGTAGAGGTTCTGCCGTTTCACCAGTTCGAAATCGAACTCCGACGTGTAGTGGACGGTCTCGCCGCTCTTGAGCCGGGCCAGCTCCTGTTCAGGGATGTTGGGGTCCAGAAACAGATTGAAGCCCACGAGGTCGTCCCGGTCGAGGACGCCGAATATCCGGAGGGCGGCGGGGTTGACGTCGATGAGGTTTCCTGCCGCGTCGTAGTACTCGATCCCGATGGGAGACTCATTAAAAATGCTCCGGAACCGCTCTTCGCTCTCCTGCAGGGCCTCTTCGATCTGTTTACGCTTGGAGATATCCTCCACCATGCTGATGGCACGCAACGGTTTCCCGACGGGATCGCGGATGAACGTGATGGTTATACGCCCCCAGATGACCCGGCCGTCCTTCCTGATATACCGCTTCTCGAGCTGGACGCCGCGTTCCCTCCCTTCAGCCATCAATTCGTAGAGTGCCAGGGTCGGGGGAAGATCCTCCGGATGCGTGATATCGGCGATGCTCCGGCCGGCAAGCTCCTCCGCGCCGTAGCCCAGCATCCGGTGGAGGGTTGCGTTGCTCCTGATGATAACGCCGTTCGGGTCGGCGATCAGGATCCCGATCCCTGCCTCCTCGAATATCCGCCGGAACCGCTCTTCGCTCTCGCGCAGTGCCTCTTCGATCTGTTTTCGCTCCGTGACGTCCCGGGCGATGCCTTCGATGGCAATGAGCAGCTCCTCCTCGTCGCGGATGGGGACGTTCTGCGATTCCACCCAGATTACCGTCCCGTCCTTTCGGAGCCATCTGAGTATGAGCGGCCTGTCCGGAGCGAACTCTCCTCGAAAAACCGCTTCCAGGAGCGGTAGATCGTCGGGATAGATAAAACGCAACGCGATGTCCGGATCCGCATAGACCTCTTCAGGGGTATAGCCGGCGATCCGCGTAACGGCCGGGCTGATGTAGGAGAAGCGGCGAACAGGTGCAAGCTCGATCCGATAAACGATATCGCGGGCGTTGCGCAGTATGAGGTTCAGCGTATCCGTGCCCGGCCGGCACTCCTCTTCTGCCCGCACCCTGCCGGAGGCGTCAACCGCCGTGCCTGAGATGCCGACGATCCTTCCGTCGGCATCCCGGAGCGGCTCCAGTGTCATATCCAGGACGTGCCGTGTGCCGCCGGGGGTGATCGTCACCTCCTGGCGCAACACCTCCCCGGTCTCCAGCACCCGGCGTTTGAGCGAGACCAGCCTGCCGGCGTCCTCGGGCCCGAAGAGATCGGCATCGGTCCTGCCGACCACCTCCGTATCGGAGAGTCCGGACTCCCGGTTGTACGACCAGATGTAGCGCAGATCCCTGTCCTGGACAAAAACGACGACCGGGGAGTGGTCGAGGCAGGCCCGGAAGAACCGGGCAGTCGTCTCACCGGTGCTGTCGTGGAAACGGAGGATCCTGTACCCGGTCCCTGCACACGTCGCATGCCGGTCATAGACGAGAGAGAACCAGCGAAGGTCCCCGGTGCGCTCCCGGACCCGTATCGGCAACCGGTGGATGCTCCTATCGTTCTGCAGGTCTACGGCGATCTCCTGCAGGGATGCCGTATCCGGCGACAGCGGCGCCATGAGCCTGCGTATGAAGTCTGAAACGCTCGCTCCTCTCTCCTCCTCCGGGGTCACGTCCAGAAGAACGGAGAGCGTCCTGTTGAGCCAGACCACCGTCCGATCCTCATCAAACACGAGGATGCCGTCGGCTTCTCCATCAAGGGCGATGAGAAGACACTGTTCTTCGATCTGCTGCACGGAAGTCATTGTTACCCCGTCACACGAGTTGCATTGCTCTCCGTTCCCGTCTCCGATCGACCGCTTCCGGCGGGGACTCGCTGATCATTCCACGACCTCCTTGAGCGTGAACCGGAACGCAGCGCCCGCTTCCGTGGTGCCGGCCACCCGATCCTCGACCCAGATGCGCCCGCCGTAACGCTCCAGGAGCGTGCGGCAGATGTAGAGGCCGAGCCCCTCCCCCCGTGCCCGGGTCCGCCCTCGTTCGAACCGATGGAAGATCGCCTCCTTTAGTTCATCGGGAATGCCGGGGCCGGTGTCGGCCACGGCGACGACGACGCTGCCGTCGAGCGTCTCGACCGAGATGGCAATAACGACGTCGGGGCCGCCGAACTTGACGGCATTTCCGATGAGATTGTGGAAGACTTCGGCAAGGAGATCGTCCGCCCAGACCATGCGAGAGACCCCCCCGTACCTGATCTCGGCTTCGGGGAAGTTCTTCCGTTCGCTGACGATCACGCCGTGAAGGTCGATGGGTTTCAACGGCGCATGTTCCTGATGAATTTTGCGGATCATTGCAACATTCGCCAGAATCTCCGTGCTTTTATCGATGCTCCCCTTCATCTTCCGAACATACTCTTTGGGCTCCCTATCGAGGATCTGCATCAGCAGGTCGGTATACAGGGTGGCGACGCAGTTGGCGTTCCTGATGTCGTGCGTGAGGATGTCCAGGTACAGGTTCGCTTCGCGGTGTGCGCTCTCAAGCTCGTTGTAGAGCCGAGCCCGTTCTTCTTCGGCCCGCTTGCGGTCGGTGATATCCTGCGCGAACTCGATGAGACCGATAATCTCCCCACTCTCGTCGGTGACGGGATACCCCCGAAGGAAGAAGACGCTCCCGTCGGGCGCGGTGATCTCGGTCTCCTGGGGCTGTTTGGTCTCCCGGGCGAGAACAATCGGGCATATGTCGCAGACGCTTGTACGGTTGTGCCATATCTCGTAGCATCGATGCCCGACCAGGTCCTCCGGTTCCCTGCCGATGAATGCGGCGGCGGCGCGGTTGACCCAGAGGACCTTTAGATCCGTGTCGTAGTAGGCGAACATCTCGGCAGTCGAGTCCAGAATAAGGGCTTTTTCCCGTTCTGCCCGCCGCAGGGCCTCTTCGGTCCGCTTACGGTCCGTGATATCCCATGCGTTTACGACAAAGCCCCTGATATGGGGGTCATCTAAGAGGTTGGTCACGATTGCCTCGATCACGTGCGTGCCGCGCGGGCCCGTGAAGCGGACCTCGAACTGCACACTCCCTCCCGGCCTCTCTGCCAGGGTCGATACCACTTCCTCCACCCGCGGCAGATCCTCGGGCTGGATCATATCGAACGCACGCCTCCCGATCAGCATATCGGGCGGAAAACCGTCTATCCGCTCGATAGGCGGGCTCGCAAACCGGATCTTCAGCTGTTCGTCGACAATGAGGATGAATTCGGAGCCCTTCTCGATGAGAGCCCGGAACGTCTTTTCGCTCCCACGCAGTTCGGCCTCCGCCCGGTGCCGCTGGAGAGCAATCGAAGCAAGGCTCCGGAAGACCTCGATAGCCCGGAAATTGACCTCTCCGCCCTCCCACCGGGTGAGGATCACCGCCGTCCCGAAGATTTCGCCTTTCCAGGTGAACGGGATGCAGTACATGGCCCCGAGGCAGGCAATAGCCTCGAATTTACGGCAGATCTCCTGCGAGATCTGCCCGAGGGCGATTTCCTGCAGCCCTCCTTTCACCTCCTCGATCTCGCCGCGGATCATGATTGTCCGGATATGCGAGGGGAGGTCGAGCGAGATCCCGGTGAGGTCCTCCCCGAAGATCTCGATGATATCCGGCAGGAACGGCTCGATGCCGAAAAACGCCCGCGGGCTCAGGGTGTCCGCCCGGATATCGGCGGCACTCACGATGACGATGGAACCGGGCGCGAGTTCATGGAGGTAGGTGCCGATTGCGGAGAAGATGTCGGCCTCGTCCGGTATCCCGGCAAGCTCCGTCGCCGCCCGGGAGAGGAAGGCCAGATCGCCCGATATCCGCCGTACCTCTCCTTCGGCGGCCTCCCGGCGGGTGACGTCGCGGAACCTGACGAGCCAGTCCCCGGTCGCCAACACCTGCCGGGAGGAGAAGGCGTACCACCTCTCTTCGGCGGCCGAGGTGATCCTGACCGTGATTCCGTCGGACTCGGTGTGGTTCTGCAGCAGCGAGAGGATCCGCTCCCTCGGGTCCCGATCCGTCACCTCTTCCGGGAGGATTCGGTCGGCGACGATGCGGGCCGCATCCGCATCGCGGGCGTCATCAGCGGAGATCCCGGCGAGGCGCTCCATGGAAGAAGTGATGGTGCGGACTCTCAGGTCCCCATCGGCGAGAATGGCGGCATCATCCATGGCATCCAGTATCTGCGGTATCTCTGGTCGCACCTCCATGTCCGGTTCAGTGGTCTGCATAC
>JAHDSI010000021.1 GCA_018432765.1 Methanoregulaceae archaeon
GGCCGGATCCCTGGAATGCATGAAGGAGAAGCGAGTAGGGATCACTGTTTCCGTCCGGAAGGAGGATGTAGCTCTTCCGAAAGTAGGCGGGGTCCACCGAGAGTGAATAGACGAACTTATCCAGCCTGATCTTCCTGTCGGATTCTGGTTTCAAAGCATCAAGCTCGCCTTTCTCAAAGATGACATATTCATCTTTTCCTACCTCGTAGCCCCTGACCACGTCCTCCCAGGCGACAATCTCGTTGTCGTGCTCGCACATCCTGACATAGTGAATCGGGTGGTTGTCTCTTCTATGGAGGAGGCGGAACGAGACCGCCTGGTCATGGATCATGGTTGCCAGCTTCACCGGGATGTTCACGAGGCCGATACTGATAGTGCCGGTCCAGAAGGGACGGGGGGATATGGTATCCTGGTCTTTTTCTTTTTGCGTCATCTCATCTCACCACGATCTCCTGGGGATCCGTAAAGATCCCACTCCAGGGATCAACTTCTCTCGAACGGATGGTTCCGATATGGAAATCTTCGGCCCGCAGGTCTCCCCGGAGATCCGACCATTCCAGGGGGGTGGATACGGTTGCCATCGCCTCTGCCCGGAGACTGTACGGGCATACCATCGTCTTTCCACTGCTGTTCTGGAGATAATCGATAAAAACCGTTGCCGGCTCGCGCGAATCCGATAATTCGGACCTGACCTGCTCGTCCTGGTCTCCCATGATCCGCCCAATCCCATGGACAAAATCGCGGACTTCGCGGAAGGTGTAGCCACCCCGCAGTGGTACTGCCACGTGGATGCCTTTCTTCCCCGAGGTCTTTGGATACGAGTGGATGTTTAATTCGTCGAGCAGTCTTTTCAGGAGCCTGGCCACACGGCAGGCGTCACGAAACGTTGCCGGAGGTTCCGGGTCGATATCAAAATACGCCACGTCGGGTGTGTCAATGGACGATACCCGTGAGAGTGGGGTATGGATCTCGATTGCTGCAAGGTTTGCAAGCCATATGAGGGTCTCGGGATCATTGCAGATGATGTACCTGATACCATCCCACGTATCGGTCCTGACCCATTCCGGTGCGTTCCGGGGAATATCCTTCTGGTAGAATCCTCCGCTCCCAACCCCGTCCGGGAACCTGCGGATAGTAAGGGGCCTTTCCCGGAGGTGGGGGATCATGAGGGGAGCGATCCTGATGTAATATTCTATGACATCTTTTTTTTCTACACCCGGACCCGGATACAGTATCCAGTCCAGGTTGGAGAAGGCGACCCGGGTCTCCTGCTGAACCATGCCGTTTCTGAGAGGTATCAGGGGCGATTGATGAATAATTGTTCGCTTCTCCGGGTGCCCGTATGAAAGGCTCCGATGGGGATGGTCAATCATTTAAGTCCCCCATGCGAATTAGTATACCAGTGAATACGGTAATCCTCGGGGGTGGACTGACAGGTATCGCCCTTGCACGGCAGCTCCACCAGGCTGGAGAAAGGGTGCAGGTGCTCGAGGCAGAGGAGACGACAGGGGGCCTCTGCCGCTCCAGGCAGGAGGCGGGCTTTACCTTTGATACGGGCGGGTCACATATCATATTCTCACGGGATCTCGAGGTTCTCCGTTTCATGCATTCCGTTCTCGGAAGGAACCTCGAAAAGAGGGACCGGCATACCAGAATCCTCTACAAAGGGCGGCTGGTACCGTATCCTTTCGAGAATGGACTGTACATGCTTCCAAAGGAAGATCTCTTCTTCTGCATCAGCGAGTTTGTAAAAAATCTCATCCTTGCCGAGAAGGGTGAACTGCCCCCCCCTGCCAACTTCCGGGACTGGATCTACAATACCTTTGGAAAGGGGATCGCAGAGCTCTACATGGTCCCCTACAATGAGAAGATCTGGAACTTTCCGACAGAGAAGATGTCTTCCCACTGGGTCGAGGGAAGGGTACCGCGGCCGCCCGTCGAGGACGTGATAAAGTCGGCCATCGGGATCGAGACAGAGGGGTATGTCCACCAGGCGGTCTTCACCTATCCGCTCGAGGGTGGGATCCAGGCCCTGGTCAGGGCGCTTGGGTCGGGGATCGAGGATCTCGTCACCTGTGGTTTCCGGGTACGAAAGATTGCACGCGAGGACGGGATGTGGCAGATAAGCGACGGCGACCGCATAGTGTCCGCTGACCGGCTGATCAGCTGCATGCCCCTGCAGGAACTCTTCGCTGCACTCGACGATGTCCCGGACCATGTCCGTTCCGCGGTCGCATCGCTTCGGTACAATTCTATCCGCTGTGTATGTATCGGGGTGAAGGGCGATGTCCCCCCTATCTCCTGGCTCTATGTCCCTGACAGGGAGACCGGCCTTGAGAACCGCATATCCTTCCCCTCGAATTACAGCTCCTGCGTTGCGCCGGAGGGGTGCAGCGCCATCCTTGCCGAGATTACGTATAACGAGGGCGATGCCATATCAGCGATGTCGGACGAGGAGATCATCAGCCATGTCATCGAATCGCTCGATCACATGGGCTTTGCGAGACCTGGTGATGTTATCTATTCCGGGACCGAACGTCACAAATACGCCTATGTGGTCTATGACCTCGACTACCTGGAAAATATTGCCACGATAAAAGAATACTGCCGGCACCGGCAGATATCGCTGGTCGGGAGATTTTCCCAGTTCGAATATCTCAACATGGACGGGTGCATCAGGAGCGTGCTGGATTTCATGCAGGGAGATCTATGAAAGTCGACTTCTATGTTGAAGACATGCTCTTTTTCAAGTATATCGGCTGTGCCACCGTCGCACGGACGCTCTACCGCCAGCTTGCCGGGATGGACGGGGTAGAGGTACGGTGGAAATCGCGGGAGAAGAACGCGGACGTGGTTCATTACCACACGTTCGGCCCGTTTGCCATGCACAACCGGAGGTCTGTCGGCGGGAAGAAGGTCCTCACCGCACATTCCACACCGAGGATCAACGAGGGAAATATTGCGCTCGCACGGATGATAAACAAGAAGTATCCGAAAATCTATCGGAAGTTCGATCATATCGTGACGATCTCCCAGCCATGCCACGACGAGGTACGTGCAATGGTCCCTGAAATGCCGGTGACGATGATTCCAAATGGCGTGAACCGTGAATATTTCAAGCCGGACTATGCGAAGAGGGAGGAGTTCAGGGACACCTACAATATCCCGGAAGACTGTGAGGTGGTGCTCACCGTCGCCCAGCAGACCCCGAGGAAGGGCCTGTATGATTTCCTTGCCTTATCCCGGGCCCTTCCCGAGAAGACATTTGTCTGGGTGGGAGGTTTTCCCTACGGGGCCCTATCAAAGGATTACGCGAAGATCAAGCGTCTCAAGAGGAAGTGCGGGGATAACGTGATCTTTGCCGGATACGTCGACGAGGTGGTGAAGGCGTATTGTGCGGCAGATATCTTCCTCATGCCCTCGTATGCCGAGACATTTGGCCTTGTCATCCTCGAGGCCCTCTCCTGCGGCCTACCGGTGATCGCCCGGGATATCCCCGAGTTCCGTGACATATTCGGGGACAGGATCCTATATTTTTCGGAGAGGAAGCAGGCGGAGGGTCACCTCATGGATACTGACCTCCGGAAGAGGTATGCAGAGCAAGGCAGGGAATTTTCAGCAGGGTTCGATATACGGGAGTGTGCTGCCCGTCACCTGGAGCTGTACAGGGAGTTAGCAGACTCATGATATCTGTCGTCGTCCCGGCATACAACGAGGAGGCAAACATCGGCCGGTGCCTTGAATCGCTCAACAGGCAGTCCCTGCCGAGGGACGAATACGAGATAATCGTCGTTGACGGCGACTCGAAGGACAACACCCGGCAGATTGCAGAACGTTATGCCGACCTCGTCTTCATCCAGACCAGTAAAAAGGTCGGCGGGGCACGAAACGACGGGGCAATGAAGGCACGGGGCGAGATCCTGGCGACAACGGATGCCGACTGCATCATCCCGGAGAACTGGCTGGAGATAATTCGGGACGACTTTGAGAAGCATGATATCGTCCAGCTGTACGGTCCTGTCGATCCGATCGAGGAGGGGATGAAGAACCGGCTCTCTCTTGCGCTCGCCAATAATTTCTCAAGGATCGGGTATTATACCAAAACCCTCTATTACACTCTGGGATGCAACACCGCGTTTCGCAGGGACGCGTTTTTGGAGGCTGGGATGTATCGGACCATCGACGCCGGTGACGACCTCGAGATCGCGAAACGGATGGCGGAGCTTGGACGCGTGATGTTTGACAGCCGGATGCGTGTCTCGTTCTCCATGCGCCGGTACGAGCAGTTCGGGACGATAAAGTCCCTCTATGAATGGCTCTACATTGTCGTCCATGGCGGGTCGTCGGAGAAGCACAGCTACACGCGACGGGAATACAAGAAATAACTCTTTTTTAAAAACGTCTCAAGTGTCTCCGAGCATCCTGACCGGGGGTTGCATCCCCGGACCCCCGCTGGCGATATCCTGTGGGCAGGGTTGACCGGGGATTGTGTAGGATTCAAATCACTCCCCCGGTACAGTCCTATCGCCATGTTGGGGTTCGCCGCAACGGCAGGGGCAAGCGAAGCGCTGCCCCGGGGAGTGTCTCATATTACATGTTGACAGGGGGTCTCCGCATGCGATACCATGTGGGCAGGGTTGACCGGAGATTGTGTGGGATCCAGTACTCCCCCGATACAGTCCTATCGCCATGTTGGGGTTCGCCGCAACGGCAGGGGCAAGCGAAGCGCAGCCCCTGGGAGTGTCTTAGATTACATGCAGCCAGGGGA
>JAHDSI010000064.1 GCA_018432765.1 Methanoregulaceae archaeon
AGCTCGATCTCAGCCTGATCCCGTCAGACGAGGTGGTGGGAACCTGGACACTGGACCTTTCCCTGAATGGAATGCCGGATGAGAAGGAGACCTTTACCGTTGAGCTACTCACCGGGCTTGTCTGGTGGGGGCCTTTCGTCGGACTGGGAGTGCTCCTTGTCGTTGTGCTGGTTGCAGGATCACTTCTGGTCGGCGGGCTCGTATTCCTGAAACGGGCTCTCCAAAAGAAGAAGAGAGAAAATCAGGAATGAAAATCCTCCGACGGCAAACGAATGCATAGGGAGATTGCGGGGAAAAGATGACCCCGCCTCATGGTCATCATCCTGGTAATGAAGACCAGGGATTCGTGTCAATGGATTTGTAATCAACGGTCTCTCCCGTCTCGCACGAGCAGAATGCACGTACCTGCCAACACCCGCCATCGTATTTATTTCCGACATCGATCCCAGCGTCTTTCTCCCATGGAGGGGTGCATACTGCTCTATTGATATCGGGATCATCATCCATGAACCAGACACAGCATGGTTCGCATCCAGCACAGGGATGGTCATCGAACGTCGTACCGGGACAGCATAATTCAGGGTGATCCGGGGTACAGGCCGCGGTGTTCGCGCACCCCCAGCTTGCCTTGGGAATCGGTGTTGATGTGGGGGAATCCGTCATGGTTTTTGGTTTCGACGTGGTCGGCGTAGGCGTTGGTTTTGGAATTGTCACCTTATTTGACGTGATCACGTACCCGCCAAGGTCATACTTCATCTGAACCGTGGTCCCGGGTTCGAACTTGAAGAGGTCTGCCCAGTCATTGAAATTTGGATCGGCTGGTGCGGTTGCCCAGAGAGGAGTAAGCGAAAGTGGCCCTTCGATTGGCTTTCCCTCAGGAGGTGTCTCGATGAGGTATGCGCCATTCCGAACGATGAGGTCGTAACCCCTCCATGCATCTGGTTCGACGTGTACCTGCTTGAGCGTGGCATGCACGATATACTGGTCGTCATCCGGGTCTTCCGGCAGGAATTTCTCCACAGTCAGCCTTGCGTCGAATCGGGGCAGGAACCGGTCCAGCACCTCCGCACTCGCCCGGATCGCCGTAGGGATCAGGACTATCCGCTGGTCGTCGAGCACCTTTTCATCCAGACGGTAGACATTTCTCAAGACCCCCGCCGGCAGAGCAGGCTGGAAGAGGGATGTATCCTCCCGTGCGAGTGCTCTTTTATCCAAATAGTAATACCCGTCGGCATCGGGGACAAGCCCCTCCAATGAAGGTTGCGGATAAGAATACCAGGTAAAATAACTCCCTGAACCTGGCTCCAGGTAGCGGACAGGTGTCGTGTCGGCAGAATAAAATTTCCTGTTCACCACTGTCGCGATACGGACCATGAGGTCGCGTAACGTGCCCTGATCGTAATTAAGGTCAAGGAACTGCCCCCCCTTGTAGTGGGTCACTTCCCAGGCGCCCACCGAGGCCTCATAGGGTTCCAACCAGGGATGACCATCGTTTCTCACATGGGCGGGAACGGTCATGTCGGAGATGAGGTGCATTGTCTCTCCGACTGCCCTCCAAGCCTGGCCGTAATTGGGGTTCATCCGTGAATCGGATGCCAGTGCAGCCTCGTAATACCGTAAACCATCGTTCCACGAGTAATCCTGGATATAATATCCGGACCCGAGATCCTGGTCAAATGCCCATTGTACGGCAGAGAGATCCGGGATAACGAGATACGGATCGCGCGCATATGCTACGTACTCAAGAAACTTGTTATCCATCAGAAACTTGGGATCAGTAAGCCACGGTTCATTGATATTTGTAGGGTCGTAAAAATGGACCAGGCCCATGTTTAGCTCCGGCTCGTCGGCGGAAAACCCACCGTCCTTGATCCAGTCCTGCAAGAGCTTGCTCCGGCGTTCACTGACCGTATGCCGGACACCCCAGTACTCCTCCCTCCCATCGCTTTCGTCCCATGCATATCCCCAGCTTTCCTCCCCGCGTATCGACGCGCCTTCGGGGAGTAGTTCTTTTTCAAAATAATCCACCGCATACCGATTTATCGATGGATGAGCACCGATGTTGTTGTATGCCATGACCTGTATGGGCATGCTGGCCAGGATTACAACAATGATTAAAATCCAACGATTTTCCATTCATCCCACTCCCTGAACGTGTAAAACGAGTGTATTTTTCCCTGGTAGGTCGTCTCGTAGATAACAAGATCCTCATGCATCTCCCGCTCGCGTGCATTCGAGAGGGCCCGTGCAATCTCTTCTGCATCATCAGGGGAGATCGCCGGCTGCTCCTCCAGCTGTTCCTGCACCTCCGGCGGCAGGGCGTCGACGAGCCAGCCGACATCTCCCTCCAGGACTTCGTCTGCCGCCTTCACAAGTGCTTCCCTGCTCTCTTCCTTGGCGACAAGGGCCTGGGAAGATACAGTTACCCATTCATCTTCGGAATTGCCTGCCGGAACCTGAGTCGGAACCGGCGTCAGGGTCCCCCCGTCATCCGGATCCACGCATCCTGCAATGATGATGCTGAAGAAGAGCACACAGGTTATGACTAAAAACCCTGATTTCATCACGGGGGTATGCAGCAATGGAGTATTTATTTGTTGGTTTCCGAAAACACATTTTTTGCTCTTTCCTGTCACAGCCAGGATCTGATATATATCTGATCTTAATCACACCAATTAAGGTTCAGGCAAATCCGATCTCTCTGATGTCGGATCGGTATCCGGGAGATTCTCGGAAGCCCCAAAAATAAACTCTCAAACAACCTTCATGTCCCCAAAAATCCAAAGACTACGATAAGAACGAATCGGACACCCGGGAGATTTTCATGAAATCCATCATCCTCATCGGTATGCCGGGCGCAGGCAAGAGCACCGCAGGAGTCATCCTTGCAAAGGCGCTTCGAATGCGGTTTGTCGATACCGATCTCCTGATACAGGAACGAACCGGGAGACTGCTCCAGGAGATACTTAACCGGGAGGGCCCGGCGGCGTTCCATGCCATCGAGGAGGAGACGATCCTCTCCCTCCGTCCCAAAAATGCGGTGATTGCGACGGGCGGAAGCGTGGTCTTAAGCGATGCTGCGATGGCGCACCTGAAATCAACAGGCGTGGTCGTGTACCTGGAGATATCGTATGGCGAGATGGAGAGGAGGCTGAAGAACATCACGACCCGCGGGATCGTCCTCCTCCCCGGCCAGAGCCTCCGCCAGATGTACGAGGAGCGGGTCCCGCTCTACGAGAAGTATGCCGATATCACGATCGACTGTTCCAAAGAGGACTTCGAGACCGTGGTCGGGAACGTGATTGAAACATTACCGCCTGCCTGAGTGTCCCGGCATTCCCGGGTGAGGAAGACCATCTTTTACGCCTGTCCCGTCTTTGCAACCAGGTAGCGGCTGTCCTGGTGTTCGGCGAAACCTACCGTTATCGTATCTCCCTCGTGCACGCCGATATCTGCATCCGGCTCGTTTAAGAGAACTCCCTGGAACGCGAACCCGTCTTCTGCCATCTCTTCGAGACGGACCCACACGATCTCGGGGACTCCCCCGTCCTCCGGTACGAGCACAACCGATACATCATCGAAGTACCCGGGTGCCCTGAACTGGTCGAGGTCGCCCCGGTTCCGTATCGCGTGCAGGTTTTCAGGATCGTAATAGATGAACCACCGCTGGTCCTCGAATATATACCACCGCTCGTCGTCGGATAGCAGGAGACTGTTCGCTTCCTCGTTCGAAAGAAGATGGAACTCCCCGAATTCATCGTAGCGGAGGACGCAGTCCTCACCGTGATCCGCGAAATTCGCGACTATCTGCGGGAGTTTGCCGTGCTCGACCCTGCAGAGGGCATGGATGCGAAAGCTGATTCCCTCCTCGTGGTCCACGTAGAAGTACCCGATCACCCCGTTTCCATCAGACGGGGACAGCTCCCTGCCGGCCATGATGGATTCAATGGTGGGATTATTCTCAAAAATCGCCCACCTGCTGATGATCTCCCTGTCGGAATAGTGTGTTGCTCCGGTTACCATACGATACAATACATTCTCTTCCATTGCAGCGTCAAATTGGTTTCGAAATGTTCGACAGAAGTACCTGATTTTTTGCTTCCGGCAATGAACCTTCATTTCCGGAAAACCGGTGAAGTGGAACGAGGGGGTACACGGTCCAACAATCCCAGCAGGGCTCGCCGTGTATCCCGGATTGTCGTGTACCCGCATTGTTCATCGACCGGAGATTTCTCACAGGGATGGTTAGATCGGGGGTCCTTGAGATAGCTACACGGGAGGTCGTTGAACAGTCCATTGGTATCCGGGTGGACTACGCGGAGACTCTCGCGGACGTCCGATGCGTTTCCTGTACACCTGTAGCGCCACGGACACCTTCACCCTGCCCATGCTCTCCTTTTAAATACCACCGGCATCCGATAGCTGGTCGACGCATATGAAAGAGATCACCATTGTGACCGTGCCGCCCCAGCAGGTGGTGGGCATACAAAAGACCGGGAACTACACGCTGATTCCCGGACTCCTCATGCAGCTTGCAGGATATATCATGGAGAACAATATCCAGTTTGCCGGGATGCCGACGTTTGTCTGCCACGAGACCAGCCCGGAATGCGTGAAGGAAGCAAACGAGAAAGGTACTGCCCTCGTCGAGGTTGTCTGGCCTGTTTCAGGCACGGTCACCGGCAGCGGTGATATCCAGGTCTACACGCTCCCGGGCGGGAAGATGGTCCGGACCGTGCACAGGGGGCCGTACGAGACCTGCGAGCCCACGTACCTCGCCCTCTTCTCCTGGATCGAGGTGCACAAGCTCAAAATATCAGGGTTTATCCGCGAGATCTACCCAAACGATCCCCGCGAGGTAAAACCCGAAGAGATTATCACCGAGATCCTGGTCCCGGTAGAGTGAGCCCCCCGATACTCGCGGTGTCGGGTGTTCCGATGCCGCCCTCTCCGGTTCCCTGATGCCGGAACTGGAGGGGATCGCACGTATTTTCGGCATATCCCGTTTATTTTTCAAGGGCCCTCTGGGAATTTTCCCTCAAGGATATATACATATACAGTCGCTGCCAAACACGCGAGATAACAGGGACTCGATGATACATCCATCAGAGGAAAATCCGGAGACAGGGGGTGGGTCCTGGTGACCCCTCCGGGTCATTTCAGGAAAACGCCTCCCGGCGCAGGGAGGATCATCCTTGTTGCAGGTCTATGTATCCTCGCGATCGTGCTCTTCCACCCGGCAGTCGCCGATCGCGAGGTCAGGGTAGCGCTCCAGGAGATCCCGCCATCGGTCTATACCGGCCCACAGGGAGAGCCTGCAGGGATCTTCGTCGAGTTGATCCAGGACGTCGGGGCAGAAGAAGGGTGGGAGATCGTCTGGGTCCCCGGCACGCTCTCGGAGAGCTGGGGCCGCCTCTCTTCGGGCCAGATCGATCTTTTGATGTCGGTGACCGCGACGCCGGAACGGGAGAACCTCTATGATTTCAGCAACGAACCGGCAATGTCCGTATGGTCGCAGGTCTATGCCCCTCCCGGGTCCGGCATCAGGACGATACTTGACCTTGACGGAAAGCGTGTTGCGGTGCTCAAGGGAGATATCAATGCAGACGTCTTCCGGGATTATGCCCAAAATTTTGACATCGATCCCCTGTGCGTCGAATTCAATACCCTTGACGAGCTCTTCGGAGGTGCCTCTGCAGGAGGTGCCGATGCCGTCGTTGCGTTCAATATTGCCGGCAGGGAGACCGCAAACAAGTACGGCCTCCTGGAGACAAACGTGCTGTTCAATCCAACCGCACTTGGCTTTGCGGTAACAAAAGGAAAGAACCAGGACGTCCTGGCGGCAGTGGACCGTTATCTTGCTGCCGGAAAGAGCGATCCATCCTCGCAGTACAGCCTGATCATGCGGAAATGGTTTGGCCAGGAGGCGAGCTGGACTGTGCCGTACTATCTCTGGTGGGGTCTCGGCGTGGCTGTCGGCCTCGTTGCCATCTTCGTGGTGATGAGCGGGGTGCTCAGGCGGGAGGTCCGGAAGAAGACAGCCGAGATCTCACGGCAGAATGAAGAACTGCGTTCCCAGGTTGCCAGCCGGCTGGATGCCGAGAAGAGACTGGTCCGCAAAAACGAGGAACTCCAGGCGGCGAACGAGCAGATGGCAGCGATAGAGAAGGAACTCCGGTCAAACTATGCCGAACTCGGGAGGACACAGCAGACACTCACCGATGCGAGGAAGAGACTGACCATGCTGAACACGCTCACGTTCCAGGAGCTCCAGAACGGTTTGTTCTCTCTGAACGGTCTGCTTGGCCTCGCAAAGGAGGAGGAATGCAGCGAGACGGGAAGGACCTACCTCGAAAAAGGGGAGTCTATCCTCACATCGCTCGAAAATTCCCTGCGTGTCGCGAAAAATTACCAGGAGCTCGGCATCAACAAGCCCCAGTGGCAGGACGTGAATTCCGTCTTTCTCTATGCCATCTCGCACCTTGATCTCTCCGGGATCTCACGAACGGTGATACTCGATGGCATCGAGATATACGCGGATCTCCTGCTCGAAAATGTCTTCTTCGAGATGGTGAAGAATGTCATCCGGCACGGGGCCGGGGCTGATGCCATCAGCCTGAAATACACGAGGGAGAGCGACGGGGTCACGATCCTCTTCGAGGATAACGGCCCCGGTATTCCGGCCGCCGACAAGGAACGGATCTTCAATGAGGGACACCAGAAGAATATGGGATCGGGGTTGTTCCTTGCCAGGGAGGTCCTGGCCATCACCGGGATCTC
>JAHDSI010000190.1 GCA_018432765.1 Methanoregulaceae archaeon
TGCTGTACTTCAACGACCTGCTCGAGCACGAGACCGGCCTGCCCGGCTGTGACTACGGCCGTGTGATGGGTGTGGCTGTCGGGTTCTCCTTCTTCAGCCACTCGATCTATGGTGGCGGTGGTCCGGGTATGTTCAACGGAAACCACGTCGTGACCCGTCACGCCGCAGGTGTCGGACTGCCCTGTATCGTCGCTGCCTGTGCCCTGGATGCCGGAACCCAGATGTTTGGCCCCGAGGCGACATCGAAGATCTACCAGGACACCTTCGGACAGCTCGACGCGTTCAAGAAACCAATCCAGGCTATTGCAAAGTCTGTGTAAATTGAAAAGGTAGAATGACAGACGCCATATATCCTCAGGTCAGGATCGTTCCGGAGAGATTCCTGAATCCGGAGACTGTTGAGAAGATTCTGAACCGCATCGCCACAACCGAGGGGGTGAGGAGAATCCTCCTGCGAGGACAGAACATCCCCCCCACCGTCCCCCATGGTCCCGCCAGGGGAAAGCCGAATCCGCATCCCATGAAGAGGACCATACAAGTGTGCGGACAGGACGTGGAACTGCAGGTTCACGTGGGTTTCATCATACTGGAACTTGAGAACAGGGATCCAATCCCCGCCTTGAGGGAAGCGTGCGATTCGGTGTTTACCGAATTCTCATACGGCCTGCAGGAGGGACGGTTCATGAAGTCGGAAGCGACGCTCTCTGACTATGCGAAATACGGAACTGAGGCTGAAAAAGATATCATCGGAATGACCGATCCGCGAAGCAAATCCGGACCGATCATTCTCCAGGGTGTTAAATAAGAAATGCCGATGGGACGGGTAACCCAGGTTGTCGACTGCCGGGAGGCGATGGGCATGGGGAAAGGTGGCGGTATCGCCCAGAGAGGGACGATATCCGAGTGCCGGTTCCCCGACGTGATCGTGGTCGGAATGTCGCCGGGAAGGCGCCATGTGACCAAGCCCGTATGTGACATCACCTCGGCATTACGACGAGAGGGGGTCGAGTACAGCATAAGCACGCTCATCCTGAACGCAGGATCCGGTGTACCCCCGGATGCCGCCAATATTGGCGGCGCAGTGCTCGGCGCTTACTTCGGACTGAACGAAAAGGAGATACAGCAGATAGAGAAGCACAAGATTGCCATCCTCCATCACGGGAACGTGCGTTCCCATGTCGTGCATAAGGTACGGTATATCCTGCAATATTGTGATGTGAAGGCAATAGTGGTCTCACAGGCCCCGATAGATTTTGAGGACCTGGCCAGGGAAGGAGTAAAAACCGCCCTGGTGATGCCCCATCCAGATAAGATAAAGACCAGGGGGACCGTGATGGCGATCGTCAGCGGTGTCACCCGTGGTCAGACACCAACACGAGAAAAGATGGCGGAAGTCATTCATGCAGTGATGAAATTGATCAAAACATAGGAGTGATAAAAAAATGGCTTACAAACCACAGTATGGACCCGGGAGCTCCAAGGTCGCCGAGAACAGGCGTAAATACATGGACCCGAGCCACAAGCTGGAGAAGCTCCGTGACGCAACGGACGAGGATATCGTACTGCTCATGGGCCACCGGGCACCCGGTGCTGCCTACCCGACCGCGCACCCGCCGCTCGCCGAGCAGCAGGAACCCGACTGCCCGATCAGAAAGATGGTCACCCCGACCGACGGCGCCAAGGCCGGAGACCGTGTCAGGTACATCCAGTTTACCGACTCGATGTTCTTCGCACCCTCCCAGCCCTACGAGAGGACCTACCTGGAATGCTACAGGTTCCGTGGAATCGACCCCGGTACCCTTTCAGGACGTCAGATCGTGGAATGCCGCGAGCGTGACCTTGAGAAATACGCAAAGGAACTCGTCAACACCGAGCTCTTCGACCCTGCCCGTTGTGGTATCCGTGGCGCAACCGTGCACGGACACTCGCTCCGTCTGGCAGAGGACGGGATGATGTTCGACATGCTCCAGCGCTGCATTCTCGACAAGAAGGCCGGCGTTGTGAAGTACGTGAAGAACCAGATCGGCGAGCCCCTTGACAAGGAGGTCAAGGTCGGAAAGCCCATGGACGACAAGTGGCTCAAGGCCCACACGACGATCTTCCACTCGCTCGGCGGGGTTGCCTACCGTGACGACGCAGAATACATCGAATGGGTACAGCGCATACACTCGCTGAGGACCAAATACGGCTTCATGCCAATGGAGTGATTACGATGGCAAAAGCAAAAATCGAGAGAACCCAGAAGCTCTTCCTCCAGTCCCTGAAGGAGAAGTTCGCAGAGGACCCCCAGTCTGACAAGACCGTCTTCGCCCGCGAGGGCCTGAACCAGTCTGCCAGAAAGAGAGAGTTCGTGGAAGCCGGACGAAAGATGTCGATGTCCCGTGGCATCAGCATGTACGACCCGGTACGCTGCCACCTTGGCGGTATCCCGCTCGGCCAGCGCCAGCTGATGACCTACGAGGTCTCAACGACCGGCGTATTCGTGGAGGGCGACGACCTGCACTTCGTCAACAACGCTGCCATGCAGCAGATGTGGGACGATATCAGGAGAACCGTGCTCGTGAACATGGACCTTGCCCACCAGACCCTGCAGAAGCGTCTCGGAAAGGAGGTCACCCCGGAGACCATCAACGAGTACCTGCACGTGTTGAACCACGCGATGCCCGGTGCAGCAGTCGTCCAGGAACACATGGTGGAGACCCACCCCGGCCTGGTCGATGACTGTTACTGTAAGGTATTCACCGGTGACGAGGAGATGGCCGACGACCTCGAGCCCCAGTTCGTCATCCCGATCGACAAGCTCTTCCCGGCCAAGCAGGCCGCACAGCTGAAGGCTGCCGTCGGCAAGTCCCTGTGGCAGGCCGTGCACATCCCGACTACCGTATCAAGGACCTGTGATGGTGGAACGACCTCCAGGTGGTCTGCCATGCAGCTCGGTATGTCCTTCATCGGTGCCTACCGCATGTGCGCCGGAGAAGCCGCAGTCGCCGACCTGGCATTCGCAGCAAAGCACGCCGGTGTCGTGCAGATGGCCGACATCCTGCCTGCCCGCCGTGCCCGCGGACCAAACGAGCCCGGTGGTATCAAGGTCGGAAACTTCGCCGACATGATCCAGGGCGACCGGAAGTACCCGCACGACCCCGCCAGGGCATCCCTGGAAGTCGACGGTGCCGGAACCATGCTCTTCGACCAGATCTGGCTCGGATCCTACATGTCCGGCGGTGTCGGGTTCACGCAGTACGCAACCGCAGCCTACACCGACAACATCCTCGATGAGTACACCTACTATGGTATGGACTACATCAAGGACAAGTACAAGGTCGACTGGAAGAACCCGAGCCCGAACGACAGGGTCAAGCCGACCCAGGAGGTCGTCAA
>JAHDSI010000157.1 GCA_018432765.1 Methanoregulaceae archaeon
AACCTTCCATCAACCAGAATGCTTCTGCCATCAGAACCGCATCCGGTCTTTCGTGGTTGACACGCTCCACTACCTCACGCCAGAATTCGTGCGGCATGTGATCGGAGAACTCCGCAGTGCTCATGGTGTGGGTTTCGCGGGTGGGAATGCAGCGTTCCGCGCTATGCGGCAGGGGATACCAAAGGCGCTGGAAATGCTTTTTGGTGAGGGTCATGGCAGCATCAAAACGCACCAGGGGAAATTTCTTGAGGATGCGCTGGATGGTCTGCATGACCTGCTCCCGCACCTGCGGGTTAAGGTAATCGAGCTGGGCGGTATCATTCCAGGGCATACTGGTGCCATCGTTGCCATGATAGATATAGCGTTTTTCATGTTTGTCATGATCTTCAAATAGGAAGACCTCCGCGGCACCACTTTGATCATAGTATCCGTTTTCCAACATGATGGTCTTATGCGGATCGGGGGAAAGGTCGGGGCTGTTAAAGTGGAAATCCGCCACAGGGCTTTCCGGGACGGAAATATACCAATCCGGATGCTCCAGCAGCCAGGTTGCATCGATGCCGGTATGGTTGGGTACCATATCCACACATAGTTTGATGCCGTATTGATTGCATTGTGCGATGAGAACGTCGATGGCGTCTTCACCACCCAGCCGGGCTGCGATGCGATAATCCTTGATAGAGTAAGCGGAAGCGGCGGTATCCGTTCTGCCGTACAATTCCTTGATCTTCCTGGAAGCCGGACTGCGTTCCCAGATGCCGATCAACCATAAGCTGTTGATACCACGCTCGGAAAGCAGTTCTATTTCCTGTACGGGAATCTGATCAAGGAGTGTAATTTCTTTGCCATACTGGTGACTTAATTGCACCAGCCACACATTGGCATTCTTGGCGATCAGGACCAGGTTTTTCTTCCATTCCACTTCTTTAAAATCCACCTGTTCTTTAGCGTGATCTTTGAAGGTAAGTACCCTTTCAGGGGCATTGGCACGCTTTTGTTCTTCCTCGATTTCCTCATACATGAAATTCAGTGTGCGAACGAGCTCCGTATTTTGCGATTCGGAGAGAAAATCCCAGCCATCCCGGATGGATTCAAGCTGTTTGAGCACATCTTGAGGGTAGGTTGTGACGGGGGCTGAAAGCAGTTCCCATAGATCATGGGCTTGTGCCAGATCGGTCTCCACGTGCTGCAGAATATGTTGTAGTGGTGGTTGTGAAATGAGGGGAAGATCCTGCAACAATGGTGATAAGAAATCCAGTGCAGGATCGATCGCCAGCAAACTCAGGCTGAGAAGTTCGGCGGAAAGCAGGGCGGGTTCGCCGGAGCCGGAAAGACTGTTCTGGAAATCTTCCAAATATGGCTGCAACGTCTCTGCGCCGGTCGTCTGGTTTGAAACAGTGGCAAAAGAAGAACGGCACATATGGCTGAAGAGCGCCTTCAGTTGAGCCGCCGCCAACACCTGCCAGGCGCTAACTTTCTGCCCGGTTGATGCGGTGAGAAGCTGTGCTACCAGGCGGGCTTGCTGGGAATCTTGCAAAGGCAACAGCCCATCGGCATCGACGAGCGCCGCCAAACCATCCACTTTCTCAAGACCACCCCTGCTGAGTTGAAAGAACATACCGTATCCTGTTTTGTATTTATTGTAGCTGAAAAATGGCGGGGATCACCGCCCAGGGTTCAGGTTCGATATTGTTCAGCAATTCCAGTTCTCCCTGGCTGACAAGCTGCTGGCAGGCTTGCAACACATACTCCCTTTTCCAACCGAACAGCGTGCTTATCTTTTTAACCCGGGCAGCCCCCACCGAGTGCAGGTAACGGCGGAGGATGACCTGTTGTGATTGTGCTTCGGTCAGATAACGTGCCTGTTCCACGATGTATGGATACACCCGCGCGGCAATATCATAGATCATGGCATAACCCCAGCGACCTGCCTGGGCGACACCGACCGGGATGATCTTCATCTCGGTTTGCAGGTCAGTGAGAGCTTTATCAAAACGATATTTTTTGTCGGCAGAGGTCATGTGGGCTTCTTTGTGCAGATCCAGGGTATGCAAAGCGCCATGCTTGAGCAGCGCTTCATAGACGTTCTTGGATTCCACGCTCATCAAGCCGTTCTTGTACTGCACCAGATAATCATTCTCGTAATCCCCGTAATTGGAGGAGAGAGTATAAAAATAGGGTGCCAGTTCAAAAGAAAGGATGGTGGATTTCTTCCGTAACAGCTTGCCATAGTACCATACTCGCTTATCCAGCAGGTCATCCTTCCAACGCCAGGTGATATGACCGGGATCATCATGGGTATTGGGAACCGGGCGGTCTCCGACCGTGGCATTCCACAGACTGGGCAGCGCATGCTCTTTGATCGGCCAGAAGAAAACGAAACCGCGCTCTTCCACAAAGCGGATGGCATCTTTTTCGTCGCGCAGCCAGGTCTTGCGCTCCAGATGATAGGTGCGAGTGCGGTATTTTTTGACAGCCTGTTGGAGCGTGTTCTTATCAATCATTGCGCAGAATGTGAGTGACGATATTGGAGCCACT
>JAHDSI010000065.1 GCA_018432765.1 Methanoregulaceae archaeon
TCCCCGGGTAACACAACAGATCTCTCTGATAACCAGCATGAAGACCCTCATCTACTACTTCACCGGCACCGGAAACTCCCTCACGGTTGCGAAAAAACTCCGCAGCCGGTTCGGCGACTGCGAACTCGCACCCATCGCATCGGCGGTGAGAGACCCGGGATCGATCGCCCCGAATGCCGACCGGGTCGGAATCGTCTGCCCGCTCTACTTCGTCGGCCTCCCCTCGATTGTTGCAGACTTCGCAGGGCGACTGGATCTCTCGAAAGTGGCTTACGCCTTCTCCGTCATAACCATGGGCGGGACGGGAGGGAAGGCGGCTCTCCGCCAGCTCGACGGGATCCTCGAGGACGGGCCCGGAAGACGGGGTCTTGACGCCGGGTTTTCGGTCCGGATGCCCGGGAACTACATCCTCATGTACGAATCGCAGGGCGAGGAGTCGATAGCAAAAACCCTGAACGACGCCGACCGTCGTATCGCAGAAATTGCAGATAAGGTGAGCGCCGGTGACCGGGAACCGCCTTCCTGGTCACCGTTTGCAGCCCTCATCCACGCGGTCATGTATCCGCGGTTCATCCGGGGTGTGCACGAGGCCGACCGAAAGTTCTCCGTCGATGACCGGTGCACCGCCTGCGGGACCTGCGCAGAGGTCTGCCCGGTGGGAAACATCCGGATCGAGGGCGACCGCCCCGTCTGGCTCCACCACTGCGAGCAGTGCATGGCCTGCATCCAGCTCTGCCCGACGGACGCGATCCAGGCCGGCAAGACCGAAGGCCGAAGGCGCTACCGCAACCCGGAGATCGCGGTCGGCATGCTGAAGGAGCAGGGTGGGAGCTAGATCTCTCACCCGGACCGGACCGTCGGGGTTTCGACGCCGGTGAACGGTTTCGAATACGGCTTTTTTGTTCCCGGCGATAATCGATGAATTGCAGGCCTCGTGCTTCTTCTCCGGCCGGTCGATACTTTCCTGTCGCGGGACAGAAATTTTTCCCGCCGCGGGACCGTTACCCCGGCGACTTCTCTCCTTCCACTCCTTTCCACCGGTCAAGCATCCGGTAGACGATCATCGCAAGCCCGGTATACCCGAGTATCATGCAGACATAGATGAGACTGTTTGAGAGTGGCGTATGCCAGAAGATCCATGGCATCATCGCATCGTAAAAGAGGATGGAGACAATAATCCCGGCAATATAGATCACCAGGTAACACTGCACAATTCTCCACATCCCGGGCTGTCCTCCGATGTACTGCGGGAAACAGAGTGGCAAAACGAGGACGGCAAAGGGGACCGCGATGGCCAGTGCCACATACATCATCATGAGAGTATCGAGCTGGACGAGAAGGGCCATCACAACCCCCAACGCGGCGAGGAGGAGAACGATCCGCCTTCGGCTGCTTTGAATTCGTGCAAGAATTGTGTGGGCGATCGTGAGAACACAGCAACCGAGCATTCCCCCAAACACCGTGGCAGCGATGAACACTGCAAGAAATCCACCAGTACCGCTCATTGCATCACTCCATTGCCCGGGTCCGTCTCCCATGAGAACCGGCACAGAAACCGATGTCTCTTCATGGATACTCCGAGCAAAAAAATGTTCCTGAATTTTTCACATCATATGCAGGGACTCCAAACCATGGATCCATTCCCCAGGGAATCCCTCGTCAATGCTCTGATCGGCATGTAAACGGTGTGATATGGAGATCGAATGGCGCAAGATTCCTTAGGGATCCACTCCTCAAAACTGTGATCGGCAGACAGGGGCTTTCATCTCTTCCGGGAGGCCAGCGCCAACCCGGTTGCCCGCACCGATCGCGATCCCGCACCCGATCCCAATCGGGAGCCAGGCGGCTAAATCATGGGCCACCATCCCGACAAGACCTCCGCCCTGGGCACCGGCGGCAAACCCGACGGCCGCACCAATCGCAATCCCGCACCCGATCCCGATCGGGAGCCAGGCGGCCAGGTCATGGGCCGCCATCCCGACAAGACCTCCGCCCAGGGCACCGGCGGCAAACCCGGTGGCAACACCCATTACCATCTCCGGTCTTCCTCACCTGTCACGGGATTCCTCCCGGTTCACCCTCGCAACAATCCCGATCGTGTCAAAATAGTCCCCGTTTTCGGCTTTCATCATCTCCACATCCCTCTTCGCGTGGGGGTTATCGCATTCCAGCCAGTCATCCCATGCCTGCCCGTGGCATTCAAGGGAGAAACACCGCTCGATCGTGATATTCGGTGACCGGCTCCAGAGCGCCTTCCACCACCCGCAGGAATGGAAGTTCATGTCCGCCTCCCAGAATGGCTGCAACCTGCGAGGGATTCCCTCGGAAAACTCCTCCTGCAGGCCGGGGACCGAGACCGCGATGGTGCCGCCTCTCCTGATCAGCGGAACGATATGCGTATCAAGATAATCCTCCTCGAACCCGTAATAATGGTAGGAATCGATGCTCACCATCGCGTCAAAGTAGTCGTGGGCAAATGGCAGTGCGTGTGCCTCGGCATGGATCGGGATGATCCTGTCCTCGAGGCCGAACTGCCTGAACCGCTCGTAGTTATCCGACGGATCGATCCAGAGATCGGTGGCGAATACCGTCACGTCATACTCCTTTGCCAGGAATATCGAGGAAAGGCCAGTTCCACAGCCTAAGTCAAGCACACGCATCCCGGGCAGCAACCGGGCTTTCTGCATTAGTTCCTCGGCTATCCGGACACAGTTCGGCCCCATCAGGTTTTCTCGAAGGAAGTCTTCTTCAAGAAAGGTCGCATTCCCGAATTTCATGGCTACCCCAATCTCTGTTTTCATTGTCATATCCCGACCGGCGGAATCTCCCGTGGAGTATACGGCAACGCGATCTCCCTGATCCCGCGCTCGATCAGCTGGCAGACAATCCTTGGTTCCCATTCCTCTTGTATCGCCTGCATCACGACGATCGAGACCGCCTCGAACTCTATCATCGTCTGCTTGTTGATGCGGGTATTCTCTAAAAATTTCCTCCACCCCCACCTCTGGACCAGGGGGATGATGTAGAACCGGTCAAGGGTGACCTTCAGGAGGGCGATGATCGCGGTGAAGATGATGACGAGGATGATCGAGGTGAAGAGCATGTTTCCGAAGTGGGCAATCTCGGATATGATCACGATCAGGATGACCGATATCACGATATCGACGAGCGAGACGAGAAACGAGAGGATGGTGAATTGCCTGGTCTTCCGGTTGATGACAGCCTGCTTCCTTTTTACGGCACGATCCATCCGGGCGGTCAGCCTGGAGAGCCTCTCCCGGTTCTCCCGGTTATAATGGCGGGACAGGCAGTCCGCGATATTTTCTCCTGATTCACCGACCAGCCTCTCCAGCACGTCCCCTGCCTCGCGGAGTGCCCAGTGAAGGTTGTACCGTTCCCGGTGGGCATAGACATCATCCAGCCAGGAGAATATGTCCTCGTACCGCTCCATCTGGAGCTGGTGAGGGTCGAGTAAATCCGGATCGAACTCGTCAGGGTAGACACGCCGTATGAAATTCTGGACCCTGCAATCAAAGTCGCATGCAGTGGCCGTTTCGTCCAGCGAGACCTCTATCTTCCCGTCATAGGTCTTTTTCTCTGTCATCCGGCCCATTTCACCATGCGTCCCTGGCAATCCTGTCTTTTTCATCCGTTGCTTACCCGGGGCCAAGACAATTCAGACCTCCTTTCAGGGCGGGGTTGTTCCGGTGAAAAATCCCGGCCATCGGAAGGTTCCTGTTCATCCGCCACCGGATATTGTTCCTGTATCCGTTGATTCTCTCTGGAGATACAGATTCCGATTGACCGGGATTGTTTCTACGGATTCCTATCTCTATAAAAAGGCTCTTTTCTAGGGTGTGGGCAGGATTGATGAACCGGATACATTTTTTGGGGGCTATCCGCCCCCACGCTCCCATATGCGATGCCTGGGGCCCCGCCCCCGAAAATACCGCGAGGCCTCTGCCCTCGACCCGGGGTGACCTGCGGTCACCTTCAGATTCACAGTCATAATTGGACAGTTGGATATGTGTTCTGTAAGGACGCCCCGGCGGCGGTTGAAGTGACTGTACTGGTATGCAGATAATAATTCGATCCGGTCTCTCCGCACAAAAGAGCGAGAGGCCAATAAAATGATATCCCACACCAGGCACTATGCCGGCTTCATGTGGAGAGAACGCGAATGGACAGAGGTCCACAATCCCTTATCAGATCTTCCGCATCCTCTCAAACGCCATCTCCTTCCGGACCGTCCTCTTGTACTCGCGGACGCCTTTGAGTGACACTCCCCATCTCCTGCAGAGCGCCCGGATCTCCCGTGCGACGGCGTCCGGGTCCACGTTGTCCCTCCCGAGGATATGGAACATGACCAGCCGCGGAGAATCCGTCGTGTTTAAGACCTGCACCACCAGCCGGTCAGGGTCAAGGCTCCGGGCGGCAAGGTCGATGATCCCGAGCGATAAAAACCCCTTCTCGGTCGGCTCGGCGATGAACTGGACGTAGAAGTAGCCCTCGGGCACGGCGTTCTCCCTGCCCTCCTGGTTGGGATGCCCCCCGCAGGAGCTGACCGTGTACACGTCAGGGAGATCATTGAGTGTCTCGATCAACGTCGTCAATCGTTCGTCGTACTCCGCGGGCACCGAGAGGACGGCAAAGATAAGCTCTTCGCGTGTCCGTTCTGCCGAGACCTTCTCGCGTCCCCCTCGCCGGTCAGCCTGCGCCATGATGCCCCTCCTGCACGTATCGCGTCATCTGTCACATCTGTGTTGCTCCCAATCCACTTGAATGCGACGACATACTTCGCCGGTGACCGGTGGGAACGGGCAAAACCCACCTGCGTACCGAAGCACAATCAGGGAAGGGACTCGTCCATGGAACCGCGGTCCGGTGATCGGTGGGACCGAGTAATGCCCACGTGCGTGCCGAAGCAAAAACAGGGAGGGAACTCGTCCATGGAACCGCGGTCCGGTGACCGATGGGAACGGGTAAAACCCCGTGCGTGCCGAAGCATCATCAGGGAAGGGACTCGTCCATGGAACCGCGGTCCGGGAACCGGTGGGGACCGGGCAAAACGGACGAGCGTGTCAAAGTGTCCTCACGGAAGGGACTCGTCCATGTAACCCAGGAACCGCTCCACCGTTGCGGCGGAGTAGGGCCCCTCCTCGTAGGCGGTGGTGAGGGTCAGGCGGCCCCGGAACGTCGAGGCAACCGTCAGAA
>JAHDSI010000061.1 GCA_018432765.1 Methanoregulaceae archaeon
TAGCCTCGAACAGCTCCAAACTTTACAAGAACTCGTAGACCGCCTTCTGCCCAATCGAACCAATAATGAAGCGGTATTTGGACCTCAAGTGATTGTCGACAGACACGGTGAGGTTTTAGCACACGAAGAACGAATGCTCTTAGCCCCCGTACAGATATCGATTCAAGAAGCTTGCCGCTTTGTATCTAATTTGGGCGGCTTATTCATCCCAGCCCATGTAAATCGCGAAGCTTTTGGCTTACTCCCGCGTATGGGCAGCGTCCCACCAGATTTAGAGGTTGAGTTTCTGGAAATAACGCGTAACGCTAATAAAGATACACTCCTCCAGAAATATCCACAGCTGGCAGAATACCACCTACTCAAGAACGGCGATGTGCACTATCTTGAGGACTTCCTTGGGGCATTAGAGTTTTATGCCCAAGGCAGCAGCCTGGCTGCCATCCGCAATGGTCTGATTTCCATCCTTTAGCATAGAAAGTTTTCTCGACCCACTCGAAGGTGTCAAGGCTAAATAGAAATGTCCTAATGAGTGGATAAAGTCCTCAGTATGGGTTTTTTCTCATAACTAACCAATTGATTACTTCTTGTCTATAATGATTCACGGTAACCCTAACCCTAACCCTTCCCCAACGGCAAGCTGTTTTTTGTGCCTCGGCACAGCCGTTGGGGAAGGGAAAATAGTTTGAAAGAGGGCGCAGCCCTCTTTCAAGCATCAACTCCCCGTCCCAGCGATAATTAATGAGGATAATATTATAAATATTAGTCCGCTGGGACACGTTTTGTCAAGGGGGTAATTTAGAAAATAGGCGTATGGGCAGAACAGTTCCGAAAGTGGTTATTCGGACTGGGCGAGCAAGCTGTTTGAAGGTGAATGTTCCTTTCTTACCTTAACCCTTCATGCAGAGCCTATATTCAGATTGAAAGTTCGATTAAGATCGGTGTTTAGGCACGCGGGCGCAGCCGTAAGGCGTGTTGCCGCAGGTGGTAGGTTTCGTCGTAAGGGGTCTCACTAACCCACAATTTCCAAGCAATCGCGAGCCAGCGGTTGCCCAGACAGCGCAGGACGTGGCTGTCAGAACGGCAATTCGGACGAACACGGAGATAGTAGGCCTCTGCCCAGGAGGAGTGCTGCAGACTGTGCCAAGCCCATTGCTGCACGTAGTGGCGAAATTCGTGATCACAGGATTGGCGGAAGCGCACATACTTGCTTTTACCGCTCTGAACCGTGATGGGGCAGGTTCCCGCCAGCGCTTGCACCAGTTCGGGCTGTGGAAAACGCTGCCGGTCTTCGCCAAATTTGACCAGCATGGCTGGAGCCAGACGCGCTCCCAACCCCGGCAGGGATGCGAAAATAACGTGATCCGGGTGCTGCTGGTAGAGCCTGTCCAACTCCTGAAGCATTTCTTCCTTGCGCTGGACGAGCATCTTGACCAGTTGACACAGCTGGACAGCCTCGTCTTGAAAGGCCTGTACCGTCTCAGCGGCGGGAATGGGCTGAGGTTGTTGTAAGCGCGCGTAATTGAGCAGCAGCCGCTTGGGTTGAGGATAGTGATGGGAGCGGGCAAAGGCGGAGAAAGTTTCGAAGTCAAGCTGAGCAGCCTGCTGAGGGGTCGGAAAGGCCTGGATGAAATCCAGACAAATTTTGGTGTCCAGCGCGCTAAACACTTGCGTGGCTGCCGGGTAATAACGCAGCAATATGGAGCGCAAACGATTGGTGTGCTGCACGATATCGCGGGTCAGGAAGTAGAGGTAGCTGACTTTGGCGCGCATCTGCTGCAACAGGAGGCTGCCCGGCCGCCAGGGATACAGATGCGAACGGTCAGTGCGAACGAGCTCGGCAATCAATGCGGCATCGCAACGGTCATCTTTGGCGCCACTCTGACGGTGACGCCCCTGATTGCTTTTGACCAAGTTGGGCGGCAGAACATAAATCTGGGTATAACCGTGCGCCCACAGAAAGTCGATCAGCAGGTTGTGCGCGGTTTCCAACCCCACCATGCACTCAGCCGGTGAAGCGCCCAGATTGGCTACACTCTGGTTGAGTGTCAGAAATCCATTTTCGCTGTGGGGTATCCGCAAGTGTAGGATTTCTGCACCCAGCTCATTTTGAAACGAAAGGTCATGTTTTTGTTCACTCCAGTCAATTCCAAGGTATACTAACATAAGAACCTCCTTGGCTCTACAGAGGCGCATCAGACCCCACCAGCCCGCGTTTTCCTGTTATGGCACTCTTGGTGCAACACGTTTGTGACGATGGGTTCTGGCAAGTCTGGGGGACTGTCCCAGCGTGGCGCTCTCAGCGCAGGAAGGGGTGGGTCCTATTTCCCAGACGGGGTCCGGATGGGGTAGAAAGGGACATTCAACTTCATTTCTACCCCATTTCCGTGCCTTATGCCAGATTGTACAGTAACAGGAAGGAGAGCAAGAGGAGAAAGGTTGCTTGCACGCTGTTCGTTATCTTATTTATTAATTCTTTGTGTGACAAAGCTGATTAAATTCTATCTCCATCTTTTTTCAACGACCTTCCTGAGTCAATACTCGGGAGGTCTGCCAAGCGGGGAAGCGTGCGATACCCATTTTGAGGTTCGGGAGAGATGAGCACGGTCTTGAAGCCCAAACTGGCTGCGACGTCCAAGTTTTCCTTGCGGTCATCCACCATCAAGACTTCTTCTGGTGCAAGGCTGCCAGCCAGTTGAAGA
>JAHDSI010000161.1 GCA_018432765.1 Methanoregulaceae archaeon
AGGTCAATTCTTGGGAGGCTTTTTGCCGTAGCAGAGGCCTACCCCGACCTCAAGACCAATACTACCGTAATGAACCTCATGGATGCGGTGAGGGGCGTGGAAGATGAGATTGCCAGGCAGCGCTACACCTACAACAACATAAGCCAGCAGTTCAACACGCTCTGTGACGTCATCCCCTCCAACATCGTTGCCCGAATCATGGGGCTTTCCAAGCTCACGTACCTCGAATTCGAGGAGGCGATCAGCACCCCTCCGAAGATCGAGTTCTAAAAGGGAATGCTCGTGGACGAAAAGAAGCAGCTTGCAATACTGGTCATCGCAACCCTTGCTATCGGCATAGTCTCGATACTCTTGATGTCGATGGTTGGATCCCTTATGGAAGGCGATCTCGTCATCGACCACTACGAGGCGGAATTTTCCGCGGATGGTTCGTTGACGGAGACATATACCTACGAGGTGAAGTCATCGGGCCGCTATCGCATGCTCTACCGTTACTGGCAGGACGACCTCTCTCTCTCCCCCCTCCAGAGCCCATACATCGAGTTTGAGGGGATGGAGGCTCCGGACGGGGTCGTCGGCTATGTCGTGGATTATCGTGGTGATGTGACCCTTGTTGATGGAGAAAACCCGGGTTACGTGAATTTCATCACAGGAACGGCAGAGAAGAGTGAGGTCGGGATCTACAATCCCGCGTATTTCCAGGCAGGGACCTACACGGTCACCTACCGGTATGACCTGCATCCCCCTGTGGAATACGATGATGAACATGCCCACCTGAACATACGGCTGGTGAACGAGCACGTCCCGTACCGGGACCTTTCCATCACCTACCCGGAACACTCTGTTGCCGAGATATATCCCCATCCGCCCGGCCTGCGTGTCGATAGAACCGGTGGGAACTACGTCATCAGCGGGAGGCTTGCAGCAGACGAGATCCTGGGGCTTGAACTCCTCCTCTCAAGGGACGCTCTCCAGGAACTGGACGGGTTCCCCGCGTTCGTTTCCGATGTTGCCGGAAAGACCCGGGCTGCGAATCCCTGGTATCATATCGTGCCCCTCTATTCAGGGTGGATTCTCTACCTTCTCGGGGCGGTCATGGTCATACTCACGCCGTGTTTGTTCCTTGCCGTCTACCACAGGTATGGCCGGGAGAAACCGTTCACAATTCCAAAATATCTCAGTTTCATCCCGGATCCAGAGATGAGGCCCTGGCAGGTCAATCTCCTCTTCAAGGGAGACGCGACAGTCTTCGACCAGGACGGTTACTACGCGACACTCCTGGACATGCACCGGAAGAAGATAGTCGAGATC
>JAHDSI010000100.1 GCA_018432765.1 Methanoregulaceae archaeon
CTGATCTCTTCTTCTCCGTGATATCTTCAAAGATGGCAATGAAGTACCCCTTCTCCGGGCTCGAGACTGCGATGTGGAGCCAGGTCTGGAGGGGAGTGAAATAGATATCAAAGGTCTCGGGTCTCCCCGTGGATGCAACCCTGCCATAGATCTTGAGCAGTTCCGGGGTCTCTCTCCTCGTCCCGGGGATCGCCTCGCTGACAGGCCGGCCTACCACGTCTTTCAGGCCGGTGAGCCGGTAGAATGCGGGGTTGACTTCCAGGTAATCCCAGTCTGCAGGCCGGCCTTCGTTGTCATAGATCATCCGGCAGTAGGCGAAGCCCTCGAACATCGATTCAAAAAGATTGCGATACTTCCCCTCGCTCTCTGCCAGGCGCTCCTCGTTCTGCTTCATCTCGCGCCAGAGGAGATCGAACGGACGCTTCTGCCCGATATCGAGAAACGCCAGGTACCACAGGTAGACGGCGACCACCCGGAGGAGATGGCCGAGCATGTTGGCAAAGCCGTAGACGCTCACGTATGCGGTGAAGGAGAGTTCTGCGGCGACAAAAAAGGCATTCGCAAACAACAGGAGGGAGAGCACATCCGGATCGAAATGGACACGTTGCCTGTAGAGGAGAACTGCGGACGCCACGAGGATTGCGCAGATTGCGTATTCACTGTAGATCTTGAATGGGGTGAGGCCGATCCCCTCGATGAAGCAGTGGGGGAATACCCCTGTATAGATTGCCGCAAGCAGTGCCGCGGTTGCGACCCCGAAGACCGCGAGGAGGGCCGGGAACCTGACCTTCCTGCCGATGGCAAGCGGGGCAAGGAGGAGCGAGAAAGCCTGGAGATACCGGGCAGCGATCCAGAGCTGGGTGGGAAGGTCGGCACCCCCGAACGAGAACACCCCCATCCCCATGTAGGCCAGCGTGTGCAGGATGTCGATACCCCCGGCACAGAGGAGACCGACCCCCACGACCAGGAAGAATGCATTGTCTATGTACTTCCGGCCGTTCCATATCAGGATAAAAATGGAGAAGGAGATGACGATGGTGAAGATCTCGACGATGCTGTGGAAGAGGAGGTAGTTGACGGTGCTTAAGAGGGCGAGCAGGAGGAGAACCGCTCCCATCCCCACCGCCTGTCTAAACATGTGCATGTCGTCGGGTGATGAAACCCCGGGTAAAAGACTGCCTCCGCCTGGTTTTTCTCTCTTCGGCTCATCGTTCATGGTTCATTCCTTCTCCTGCAGTACCAGGGAAAACGCGGTTCCCTGGCTCCTGTCGAGTTCGATGCTCCCGTTCAGTTGCGATACCAGCGAGTTGACCAGCCGGAGGCCGAGCGACGCGGGCTTTCTCCAGTCGAGGTCTCCTGGAATGCCCACCCCCGTGTCACGGTATTCCACGAACAGGGTATTGTTCTCCCGCCGCACGCTGACGGAGACTGCTCCACCCTTCCTTCCAGGGAACCCGTACTTGAGCGAGTTCGTGATGAGCTCGTTCATGATCAGCCCGAACGGGATCGCGGTGTTGATATCCACGAAGATCTCCTCAAGATCGGTGGAGAAGGTTATCCCGCGGCTGGCTGCCCCATAGAACTGGAAAAGGTTCTTTCCCAGGAATTTTATGTAGTCGTCGAGATTAATCCGCGAGAGGTTCTCTGTCTGGTACAGCTTCTCGTGGGCGAGCGCCATGGCACGCACCCGGTTCTGGCTCTCGCGGATCGCGGCGAGCGTTCCTTCATCCGTGATATACCGTGCCTGGAGGTTCAGGAGGCTGACGATGATCTGCAGGTTGTTCTTGACCCGGTGGTGCACCTCCCGGAGAAGAGTGAGCTTCTCTTCAAGCGTTTTGTGGAGGTTCTCCTCGGTCTCCTCGCGGTATCCGATCTCGTGGAGGAGGGCAACATTCGTCTCCTCGAGTTCGCGGGTCCGTTCAGCCACCCTCTGCTCGAGCACGGCATTCAACGCGCGGACCTCGGACTCCATCATCCTGCGGCTCGTGATGTTGTGCGAGATGCCGATGATCCTGGCGGTCCTGCCTGAAGGGTCTTTGAGGGGGACAAGAGTCGTCGAGTAGTACTGCCGTCCCTCAAGGAGTTCGCGGGCCTCCTCGTAGCCGAGAAGGGATCCTTCCTCCAGGCATTTCCGGTACATGGAGGCGAGATGGGAGGAGACGTCCTCCGAAAAGACCTCTTCAATGAACTTACCCAGGGCAGATTCATTCGATACCCCCATCTCCTCCTCGGAGACCGGGTTCATGTACAGCATCCTGAACCGGCCCTCATCCGTCACTTCCACGACAAAGATGCTGTCGGGTGAGTTGGTGACCACCTCTTCGTATCGCTTCTCCGCATCCCGGAGATTCTCTTCCGCCCTTTTGATAGCAGTGATATCGACAACCATGCCGGTGATTGTCCGGGTGGTGCCATCGGGGGAACTGGCGGTAATTCCCCCGCTGTCATGGAACCACTTCCACTCACCCCCTGATGTCATGATTCGGTATTCCACGTCGTAGCGCGATCTCCTTCCCTCGAGGTGGTCTCGCATCGCCTTCATCGCGGGCTCGTAGTCGTCGGGGTGCAGGAGAGAGCAGAAGTCCTGGGAGGTCGTGAACTGGTCAGGGGCATACCCAATCATAGTCGCTTTCCGGTCATGGAACCGGACACCCCCCGAGGGGAGGTCCATCTCCCACCAGGCGATGTTTCCCATCTTCATCGCCACCTCGAGGCGGGCCTCGCTTCTCCTCCGCTCTTCTTCGGCCTTATGTTGCGCGGTAATATCGCGGGCCACACTGATCACCGAGAGAACGGTTCCATCGGGAGAGAATTCAGGGATGAGTCTTGACTCGAATAACAGGGAACCATCTCTTGCAGGATACTGAAATGTAAACGTAAGGGATTTTCCCTGCGTAAAGACCTGGTCCAGTTTCCCGTCCCAGAGCCCTGTGAGGTCCTCGTCCATGCCA
>JAHDSI010000113.1 GCA_018432765.1 Methanoregulaceae archaeon
CGTCCCTCTTCGTCTACCCGGTCGAACCATGAAAGATACCGAACGGGAGCTGGCTGCCGACCAGCTGCAAAGCGGGGATGTGACCCGGACCTACCGCGAGATGATCTCCAGGCGGGTGCTTGCCATCGCCGTCCTTGCGGCGGCCATTATACTTCTTGCCGCGGTAGCCGTGACTCTCGGTTCGGCCGATCTCACGGTATCAGAGGTCTATATCGCGATCTTCTCCCGGTTCTTTCCCGGGAATCTCTCCATCGATCCCCTCACATCGACCATCGTCTGGGATTTCCGGCTGCACCGGGTGATCTTTGCCGTGCTCGCAGGCTTTGGCCTTGCGGTCGCCGGTGCGATGATGCAGGGGGTGCTCAGAAACCCGCTTGCAAGCCCGTTCACGCTCGGGATTGCATCGGCAGCGACGTTTGGCGCAGCCCTTGCAATCGTCTTTCTTCCCCCGCTCTTCGACGGTGACCTCGTGCTGGTCGCATGCGCATTTTCGGCAAGCCTGCTTGCGACGGCGGCAATATACGGGCTCTCGAGGTACAGGGGTATGTCTGCCGAGAGCATGGTGCTTGCAGGGATCATCCTCATGTACCTGTTCGGAGCCATCACTTCCTTCCTGCAGTACACGGGGAACACGGAGCAGCTCCAGGCGGTCGTCTTCTGGATGTTCGGGAGCCTCCAGCAGACCTCGTGGCTGAAGTGCGGGATCGTTGGTGTGGTTCTCGGCATCTCTGTACCGTACGTCATCCTGAAGGCCTGGGACTTCAATGCCCTGGCCATGGGCGACCAGGTCGCCCGGAGCCTCGGGGTACGGGTGGAGCGGACGAGGACTGTGCACATGTTCATTGCCGCCCTCATCACTGCATCGATCATCTGCTTTACCGGCACCATCGGGTTCATCGGCCTGGTCTCCCCGCACATCACCCGCCTTGCGCTTGGTGGGGACCACCGCTATCTTCTGGTAGCATCCGGGCTTATCGGCGCCCTTATCCTGCTTCTCGCCGACAGCCTTGCACGGACCATTCTCGCACCAACCATCATCCCCGTCGGGATTATGACTGCCTTCATAGGGATACCGTTCTTCCTGTACCTGTTCCTGCGCCGGAAGGAGGAATACTGGTGATTGCAGAAGTACGCGGTCTCTCGTTTTCGTACAGGAACCGGGCGGTACTCTCCGATGTATCCTTTACCCTCGAAGAAGGAACGGTGCTCGGGGTGGTCGGGCCGAACGGCTGCGGGAAGACCACGCTCATCAAGTGCCTTGACCGGATACTCGACCCCCGGGGGACTGTGAAGATCCGGGGACGCGACATTGCCGATTACCGCGGGGACGAACTGGCACGGACGGTCGCCTATGTCCCGCAGGCGCTGTCAGTCGGGATGGCGATGACCGTGCTCGAGGTGGTGCTGATGGGGAGAAAACCGCATGTCAGGTGGAGCGTATCGGACGATGACATATCACTGGTCACCAATACGCTGTCCTGTCTGGGAATAGGCCACCTTGCCTTCCGGAAACTGACGCAGGTCAGCGGGGGGGAGAGGCAGAAAGTGATGATCGCACGGGCGCTCGTGCAGGAACCGTCGCTCCTCCTCCTCGACGAACCGACGAGTGCTCTCGATGTCCGCCACCAGCTCGAGGTTATGGGACTGATACAGTCTGTAGTACGCGAGCGGAGGATCGGGGCGCTTGCGGCAATCCATGACCTGAACCTGGCGGCCCGGTTCTGCGACTCGATCGTAGTGCTCCACGAGGGGAAGGTGAGAGCCGCCGGAAATCCCGGTTCTCTCCTCACCCCGGAACTCATCCGGGAAGTGTATGGAGTGAAAGCGGTTGTGGGAAGAGAAGAGGGCCTGCCATACATCCTTCCGGTCGAGCCGGTCGGGAGTGAGACGCGATGAAGGTTACGGCGATTGTCTGGGGAAGTGAGCTCCCCATGCTGATGACAGCGGCAGACAAGTACGGGATCTCCCTTACCGCGTGGGCGACGTATCGCCTGAAAGACCCCGCAATACTCGAACAGGCGATAGGGAGCCTCATGGGTGCGGATATAATTCTTCTCCACCCCACCGCCGATGCCTACTGGGATACCCTTGTCCCTTCACTGGAGGGCGATATCCCGGTCATCTCCTTCGGCCACGACCAGTCGTTCTGGGAACTCTCCACCGTTCCGCTCCAGGTGACGGCGACGGTCAACGCCTATTTTACCTGCGGAGGCCCGGCGAACATGGAGAACCTCTTCTTGTACCTCCGCGGCCGGGTGCTCGGTGAGAACGTCGCCTACTCTCCGCCGAAGACCGGGCGCTGGGAAGGTGTATACCATCCCGATGCACCCGATGTGTTTGGTTCCACCGGGGAATATCTCCAGTGGCGGGGAACTTCGCACCAGGACACGATCGGGATACTCTTCTACCGCATCTACTGGGCAAACGGGGATCTCGAGGCAATAGATGCCCTCATACGCCAATTTGAACTCCATGCCAATGTTATA
The DNA here is from genome assembly GCA_018432765.1 of Methanoregulaceae archaeon. Taxonomy (GTDB): domain Archaea; phylum Halobacteriota; class Methanomicrobia; order Methanomicrobiales; family Methanospirillaceae; genus SD8. The sequence continues at coordinate 2,487 of JAHDSI010000113.1, forward strand.
GCCGTCTTTTCGACCGGTACAGGCGACCAGGAGGCGGGAGCACTCCCTGCAACCGATGTGATAAGGAAATTCCTCACCGGTCGCATCGATGCGCTTGTCTGTCTCGCCTCGTCCGCCCTCTCGCCTGATGCCGGGGCTCCCGAGGAGTTGTTCCGGGAAATTGGTGTCCCGGTATTCCACCCGCTTCTTCTTTATTACCGAACCGAGGAGGCGTGGCTCGAAAGCAACGACGGCATGGGGAGCTCGGAACTCGGCTGGTCGGTCGTCCTGCCCGAGATGTATGGGATGGTCGGAATGATACCCGTGGCAAGCGCCATGCAGGAGGGGCCGGAGGGTCCCGATCATGCCTGGCACCGGCCCATCGCGGAG
>JAHDSI010000095.1 GCA_018432765.1 Methanoregulaceae archaeon
CGGCAAAGGACCCGGATTCGCTGCGTGAACTCCTCCATGATACCCTTGAAAGAACCGGCTTTTCCCGGGCCGATATTCTTGACCTGCCGACCGTGGAAAGGATCAAGATCGATGTCAGGTTTCCTCTCGCAGGCGTCCGGAACGGAGGGCCGAATGGACAGGCTTGACCGTGAGATCCTTGCCATTCTCGAAGACGGTCTTCCGCCCGTTTCCGAACCATTCGGGGAGATCGGGAAGAGAATAGGCCTGGATGGTGAGGCAGTCCTTGAGCGTGTCCGAAGGTTACAGGAGGCCGGGATAATCCGTCGGTTCCGTGCCCGTATCAACCAGCGGCGGTTGGGTATCACTGCCAATGCCCTTGTCGCTTGGGACTGCAACGGGAGGCCGGCCGGAGAGATCGGATCCCGGCTTGCTTCAGATCCCTGCGTCACCCACTGTTACGAACGAAGACCCGTCCCTGGCCGATGGGACTATTCCCTGTATACCGTGCATCATGGGTTCTCACGGGAAGGAGTTGAGGAAGAGGTGAGCCGGCTTGGAGAAGAGGCCGGCCTGTCCCGGTATCTCATCCTGTTCAGCGAGGAGGAGTTCAAGCGTGTCCCGAATGTCCGCATACGGGAGAACGGGGGCGGGAAATGAACCGGATAACGCAGTGCCTGCACGCCAGGGGGACCGTCAGCGCCGTCATGAAACACCGGCACGGGAAAGATGCAGTACCGGGCCGGTACCTAGCCTTTTCAGGTATACGGAGGCCTGTTGTCTTCTGGAATCTCACCGACCGGTGCAATCTCTCCTGTACTCATTGCTACGCATCGTCCGGGCCAGGATGCGGGTCTGAAGACGAGCTGACAACGGCCGAGGCCCGGGAATTTATCGATGATCTCGCAGCATCGAAGATACCGCTGGTCATCTTCACGGGTGGCGAACCCCTCCTCCGTCCTGACATCTGGGACCTTGCGGAGTACTGCAAAACGAACGGGATCAAGACGGCCCTCAGCACCAACGGGACCCTCATCACCGATGAGGTTGCGGAGCAGATAAAGAGCAGCGGAATCGAGTATGCGGGCATCTCGCTGGACGGATCAACAGCAGCTGTCCATGACCGGTTCCGGAATACCCCCGGTGCGTTTGAAAGGTCTGTTGCCGCGTTCTCCAGCTGTATATCGGCAGGGGTGCGGTGTGGTGTCCGCCTGACCCTGACAAGGGATAACCAGGAGGAGCTGGAGACACTTGTCGACCTTGCACATGCCCTCGGCGCATCGCGGTTCTGCCTTTACTGGCTTGTCCCATGCGGCAGGGGAAGTGATTCCTATGACCGGCTCCAGCTGAGTGCATCTGAAGTGACCCGGGCGCTTTCCACCCTCTACCGGAAAGCGAAAGAGATCCCGGCCGAAGAGATGGAGTTTCTGACCGTCGATGCACCACAGGACTGCATCCACCTCCTGCAGTCCATGGAACGGGACGCGTCACCGGACCTCCAGGGTGCCCGCGAGCTCCTTTCCACGCTCAACGGGGGGTGCAGTGCCGGGGAACGGGTGGCCAATGTCGATGCCCGCGGAAACGTGTATCCCTGCCAGTTTGCCCGATTACCGGTCTTCCTTGTCGGAAATATCCGTGACCGGCCGTTCTCCGAGCTCTGGAACGACGACACGAACCCTGTCCTCTCCCGGTTCCGAAAAAAATCAGGGGAGATACAGGGAAAGTGCCGGTCATGTGCATATCTGTCGCTCTGTGGTGGAGGATGCCGGGTGCGGGCATATGCCAGAAGCGGCGATTTTACCGGAGAGGATCCGTTCTGTTACGTGGGCGACTCTTCTGATGGCGGGACTGCATGAAGGCCGGATTTTTTCCGATGAAGGTCTTTTAAATTGGCGCTCCGCTGTCTTGTGTGGATGAGGACCCCTCATCATGCAAACACCCAAAGCTGGCTCTTGCCCCTGTACCCCCAACAGGATGAATGCCGCCGCCCCGAAAATACCGCGAGGCTGATTCACAGTCAAAATTTGAGCAATTGGGTATGAGTTCTGTGAGGGCGCCCCGGCGGCGGATCATTGACTGAGTCTGGATACCTCTGAAGAACAGGTGATTTCATTCCGCACACAGGAAACAGCGAGGAGGCTTAAATTTGGGTATGTAAAAGCCTTATCCGATGAAAAAGATGCAGGTGGCTGACATGACCCTTTCACTGTAATCCAGAAAGCCCGGAACGCCAATGCCAGGGTCAATCCTTTACCAGCCACACCCTGCACATCTCTTCCCACGTCTGTTTCGCCTCATCTCTTGAGATTCCAAGCTGGGCCATCGTAAAGAGACCGATGAAGAGGGCATTGAACCCCCTGGCGGTGATGCAGGTATCGATATCCGGTTTTACGATCCCCTTCTCCTTCAGTTGATCGAGGAATTCCCTGGAGAGCATAATGTCCTCGCGGACATCCTCCTCGAGTATCTCCCCAAGTTCTTTATTGTGGATCGCTGCTGCATACAACTCGAATGCGAAGGCGGCATAATCCTCTGACGCACGCATGACGAGGTCGAATATGTACCCAAAAGTCAGTGGGAGATCCTCCCTTTGCAGGAGATCCAGTAGTTCTTCGCGGTTCCGGGCTCTCAGCGCTGCGACAACTTCGCGGAAGAGCCCTTCCTTGTTCTTGAAGTAGAGATACAGGGTTCCCTTGCTGATATCGAGGTGCCTGGCTATCTCTTCCATGGTCGTTTTGTGGTAGCCATGTTCGATAAAAACCGGTAGCGAGTCGGTGATTATCCGCTCCTTAGCCTGTTCCCGGTATCCTGGTAAAACCCTGGCCATGAAAATGTCAGTTAATATTATTATATTGCTGGTTATTATACTTACTATCGGTCAGTATTATTGAATGGCGGTAAGCATGAAAGATCCACACTCCCAAATTTTTCATAACGGGTGATTGATGTATGAAAGGGTTTATTCCAATCCTTGTTATCTGCAGTGTATTCCTTATTATCTGCAGTGCAGCCCCGGCTTCGGCACAGGTCTACTCGGTTGTCGTTGATTCTTACTCGGTCAATCCTCCCGTACTGATGCCGGAGGAGCTTGGAACAGTGACTGTGACTATCCGGGGTGCCGGATCCGGTTCGGAGACCTCGACAGTGAGTTACCCCGAATCAGGCTATACTGCATCATCGGCGACGACCCGGGTGATCATTCCATACGTAGAGAGCGTTGTCCTCGCCGACAGGGATATCAGGGTGAAGGGCGGAAACGGGCAGTTCGAGGGGTATATCGGTCCTGAACAGGTGATCCCTCTCACCTTCCTGATCGAGGCGCCTGCAAAAAGCGGCCTCTATTTCCCGCAACTCCTGATCCGCATACGGGGAGGCCAGAGTGTCAAATACCCAGTCCCTGTCAATGTCAATACCCAGCTCGCGGTCATGAGGTCTCCTTCGATCGAACTTGGCAAACATTTCCCGATGATGGTAAAACCCGGGACAACCGTGGATGGTTCAATTGAAGTATACAATGGCGGCCAGGTACGGGCCGACAATCTCCATATCAGCCTTGTTACCGCCGGTCTGCCCGCAACCCCTGCCGGATCGTCCACATTCCTGGTAGATTACCTGGAACCTGGCGAGTCCCGCACGATCAACCTCTCGTTCCACATCGATAAGAACGCGGCAGGAGGGCTCACCGAGGTCCCCCTAATCGTCAGCTACAGCCTTCTCGACGGATCGCCAGCCGTCCACGACGAGTCTGTCGCCCTTGATATACGCGGCGAGGCGGAACTCGGCATCACCGCCATAGAGTCCTCCCCTGTCAGGGTGATGGAGGGCGATCCCTTCGATCTCATAATCAGGATCGAGAACACGGGAACAGGAGAGGCAAAATCGGTGAGTGCGGATATCGATCTCCCCTTCACCGGCACAGGAGAGGCATTCATCGGAAAGATACGGGCGGGGAACGATGCCCCTGCAGTCTTCTCTCTCACCGCAACGGATCCTGGCGAGCACACCTATACGCTTACCGCCCGATACACGGACGATTACGGAGAGCATACCCTGACACGGACGCTCAATCTCTATATCGAGCCCCGCGATAATTCAGCAGCCATGCTCACAGGGTTTGTTCTTCTCCTCGTGGCGTGCGGAGCAGGATACTACTGGTACAGTCGGCGCAAGAAGGAGTGATACCGTGCTCCAGAAGATCCGTGTGATGCTCTTCCTCGCCTGGAGGAGCATACAGCGCGGCGGACGGGCAGGACTGATGCTCAATATCGTCATCATAGCGCTGGTATTCACCAATATGCTTCTCCTCCCGTCCATCATCACCGGGGCAGTGGAGCTCTTCAACGAGCAGACCGTGGATTACCAGACCTCCGATATATTGATCTCACCCCGCGAGGACGACCGCTACATCGCCGACGTGGATACGCTGCTGGCCAAGATCAACCGGATTCCCGGCGTCCACCGTGCGTCCGCGCGGTTCGCCATGGGAGGGACCCTGATCTACAAGGGCAAGACGGTGAGTGTCCCGGTGACCGCGTTTTATCCCCGCGACGAGGTCGAGGTGACCCTTATCAATACGAAGATGAAGAGCGGCACCTTCCTCTCCAGCGGGGATACCGGGGAGATCCTTCTCGGCAACTTTGTTGCCGGAAGCGAGGATGAAAGCGAGGATTTCTTCGCTTCGCTCGGCGGTGTCAGGGTCGGCGACTCCATCACGGTGAACTTCGAAAATGGCGTCTCCCGGGAATACCGGGTCAAGGGGATCTTCCAGACCAAGTCGTACACGGTGGATTACATGGTCTTTTTGCCCTGGGAAGAGATGGAGGAGATAATCGGACACGAGAACACACTGGCGACCGAGGTGCTTGTAAAGACCGATGAAGGAGTGGACCTGGATGTGGTCAAGATGCGTATCCTCTCCTTTGGTGTAGGGGAAAAGGTGAAGACATGGAAGGATGTGCTCTCCGGGTTGGTTGAGGAGTCGATAGAGAGTTTCAATATCATCAACCAGATCTCAATGCTGGTCTCTCTTGTCATTGCGGTCGTGGTCATCTTCGTGATCATCACCATCAAGGCCGTCCATCAGCGCCGCGAGATAGGGATACTCAAGGCAATCGGGATCGACCAGGATATCGTCATCGGAAGTTACGTCACCCAGGTTCTCTTCATCTGCCTGCTCGGGACGATTCTCGGATTCATCATCAGCCAGGTACTCATGATATACTTCAATGCCTATCCCCTGGAATTCCCGGATGGCAACGTGGTACCTGTCTTTGAGTATGTCACCATGCTGGAGAACACCGCTCTCCTCTTCGTGGCTTCCGCTGCCGCGGGATACGTACCTGCGTGGAGGATTGCCCGGCAGAACATCCTCGACGCCATAAGGGGGCAGGCATGATAACGGTTGAGGATCTCGAGAGGGTATACCTGATGGGAAAAGTGGAGGTTCATGCCCTCCGTGGTGTCTCTTTGTCGGTGAAACAGGGGGAGTTCCTCGGAGTTACCGGTGAGAGCGGCAGCGGAAAGTCGACGCTTCTGCACCTGGTAGGGATCCTGGATCAGCCAACAGCCGGCCGGGTGCTCATAGACACGACAGATGTCTACCGGTTGTCGGCAGAAGAACAGAGCCGGTTCCGTCTTGGCAGGATCGGTTTTGTCTTCCAGGAATATGCCCTTATCCAGGAACTGACTGCGCTTGAGAACGTGTATCTCCCCTCCCTGGCAGCAGGCAACAGCCATCGTGACCACGAGGAGCACGCCGGGGCAATCCTGGAAAAAGTTGGCCTGGAGGGTCGTCTCAACCACCTGCCCCGTGAACTGTCAGGCGGCGAGCAGCAGCGTGTGGCCATCGCACGGGCCCTCGTCAATGATCCGGGTATCCTCCTTGCCGATGAGCCCTGCGCCAATCTCGACTCCGAGAATTCCCGGAATATCATGGATATATTCGCCGACATCAACCGCGAGACCGGCCAGACCATCATGATGGTCTCCCACGAGGCATGGCACCGCCCCTACTTCGACCGGATCATCCGGTTGCGGGACGGAAGGATCGTGGATGCCGGCGATGTGTTCGATGACGAAGAACGGTGACCTGTGATCGGCCCATAAAAAGAAGAGCGACTTGATTGCCAGGTCAGTCCCGGAGCCAGCCCGAAAGGCTTCCCATCCGCCTGAATGCCTCGACAATCGGGAGACCGATATCCGATCGCTGTGCATTGCGGAAGAAACGCCAGCGGTCCCGTAGCCGGGGTCCCGTGCTGCGCCCATCGAATAGCAGGTAATCTATCGTTTCACGCTCTTTTTTCATCCATCCGAACTTCGACAGCACCTTCGACGTGTATCTCTTCTCATCAGGCCAGGTTTCAGCGAGAATCTGTGCGCATTCAAGGGAATAGACGATCCCTTCGCCGGTGAAAGGAGATACGGTTCCAATCGATTCACCGACCCCGATAATCGGCTGGTCCACCCCGTCCGCCCGTTGCCTGTACGTGGAAAAAGGAATCGAATAGTACGGGGATGCCACCCTGACAACTCCTGTGCAGTTGCACAATGGGGATAATTCGAACCTGCCAGTCATCTTGGAGAAGAACCTTTCCAGAATATCTTCTTCTCGTTCGATCCCGATCCCGCCCACTCCGATATGGAACTGATCCTTTGCCAGGGGGAACACCCACACATACCCAAGACCCGGTATCTCTTCGCCATAGACTCCCGCCTCCAGTCTATCGCCATTTCGGGGCTCTACATTCATGCGGTATTGAAGAGTCGGAAGTGTGAGATCCGATCTGCAGGGGGGGAGAAGCGCCCGTGCAATGCCGGTGGCATCCACAAGGGCGTCATAATTGTCCATATCCTGCGGCAACAGGTGGTGATCCAGAACGTTCAGACCCTGCGTGAGATCGTGCAGCAACCGGGGCTTATGAATCGTGCATAAGGGGGTTTTTGCCACGATTCCATCGAAATTCACGTTCACCATCGTGTTCATGAGATAGTCGTCCAGGTCAAGGCCCACCTGTGAAAGAAACCTCCTCACACCAAGTGGTGCACCCCATCCGCACGATCTGCACCTGCA
>JAHDSI010000051.1 GCA_018432765.1 Methanoregulaceae archaeon
GATTATCGGAGAGCAGCGGCAAAGGGAATCCATAAGCCCTTGAATCCCTGGCCCTCTACAGCAGCGACCCGCACCATCTTATCATCCGTCCCGGAGATCAATCGTGGGATAGTCTGTTGTCGTACGGCCAGGTTCCCGGAGCCTGGCGACGTCTTTCCAGCGTTCCTTCCCGGGATTTTTCTCCTCTTTTCGTGTTTTCCCTCAACACGATCTCCCCCCCGTGAGGGTATTTACCGGATAGTCATACGAGTTGTAAAAGAGTCCCTGCTGAAAAACAAATAAAATCAGAGTGATCTGGCAAAAAAATCCTTTCCATAGGATATCAATAGTCTATTATAAATTCTATAATATCAGGTATTCGTCATGTACCAATCATTATTATATGATACACCTACATTCTCTTGAAAAACGTATACGAGAGTGCCGTCCGGGGGTATTGAGACTGCATCTTTGACGAGGGATAATGATGGCTGCAGACATGTATCGAATTATTGTATTTATCTGCCTGGCAGGAGTGCTCCTGCTTTCTCCGGTTATTGCAGACGATGAAACGCCGACACCGACACCAACACAGACATTCATCCCTGTCAATATCGACTTTTCTGCCAATACAACAGGCGGTTATGCCCCGCTGCATGTTTTGTTCACCGATACTACTGAGTCATCCGGAGAGGTATATTCCCGCGAATGGAATTTTGGAGACGGTTCCTGGTTTGAGGATTCAACGCCGGAAGTGGTTCATACCTATACGGATCCCGGGCTGTATACCGTGACCTTCAACAGGCGTGATGAACAGGGAACGCACGTGAAGATCAGGTACAATTTCATCTCCGTGGCGATCCCCCCCACCCCGACCCCCACTGTTACACAAACGACTACCACCACCACGACTCCGACGACTTCGGTTCCAACTACCCAACCGACGACGTCTCCAACCATCACACCATCCCCCACCCCCACCAGTTCGGAACCGCCTGCCGAGTTCTGGGGATCGGTGTCTGAACTGGGGATACCCGCTCCAGCGGGTTCACTGATAACAGCAATGGTGGGCGACCAGGAACGAGGCATGATAACGACATTAGAACCAGGGATCTATGGAGGGAGCGGAGCGTTTGACGAGAGGCTGAGAGTGAACGGGACAGAGGGGGAGATAATCACGTTCTGGTTGAATGGCCGTCAATCGGAGCAGACAGCTGTCTTCTCGAGCGGGAGCCTCAATCTTGACCTGTCATTTGCAGTGCCTCCCACTACCATTCCTACGACGAACCCGACTACGTCTCCCACAACCATACCTACGACCACGTCTCCGACAACCATGCCCACAACCATACCTACGACTCCCATTCCAACAACAATACCCACTACCGTTCCAACTACCCTGCCCACGACCACACCGACGACGTCTCCAACCTTCACACCATCCCCCACCCCCACCAGTTCGGAACCGCCTGCAGGGTATTGGGGCATTGTGTCCGAACGGGGGATACCCGCTCCAGCGGGTTCACTGATAATCGCAATGGTGGGCGACCAGGAACGGGGCAGGATAAACACGTCAATATCAGGGATCTATGGAGGAAGCGGACCGTTTGACGAGAGGCTGAGAGTGAACGGGACAGAGGGGGAGATAATCACGTTCTGGTTGAATGGCCGTCAATCGGAGCAGACATCTGTCTTCTCGAGCGGGAGCCTGAATCTTGACCTGGCGTTTGTTGTGCCTCCGACAACCGGCCCCACTACCATGCCTACAACCAGTATTCCCACAACCACTCCGTTTACAACCGTGCCCACGACTTCCCCGCAGACGACCATCCCCACAACCATTCCCACAACTACGCCGACACCCATCCCTGACATGTACCTGCCGCTGTACCAGGGTTGGAATTTCATATCAATTCCGCTGGCTCTTGAAGAAGGCCATAATACCGGTGATATATTCAGCATGATCGACACTGACGGACGCATCACCTGGACATACAATGCATCCCTCTCTCAGTGGCAGAGGATTACCCCTGACACCCCGTTTGAACAGATGCAGGGGATATGGATCTACTCTGCACAGTTCGAACAGTTCGGGCTGTACTTTTCAAAACACCAGATAGCGGTCAGCCGCCCGTTCTACGAAGGCTGGAACGCGATGGGCATTCCCGGATCACATGACCGCGCTGCACGGGATGCGCTCGCCCCGGTGTTCGGGTCGTGGGTGTATGCGATCGGTTTCAATGGGGCATCGCAGGAGTATGATAAGACAATTATCTCCGGGGGAACCGGGGAACTGAGTGATCTGCGGCACATGTTCCCTGCGAGGGGATACTGGGTATTCTTCAGGGAGAATGCCACCTACGAAGAGTTACCTTCAAGTTATCTTTGAGATCAATACCCCTGGATAACACTCTTCTCAGGGTTTGGGCGTCTTCCGATACACCATTCCCTGGAATATTGCAATCTTTTCGCCGTTTTTGCCGGTTACCTTCACCGTGTATGTCGCAAGCCGTGGGTTGAGAGAAAATTCATCTGCCTCGGCATACAACGGACCTGATACGGCGGCTTTCATGTACGAGATATGGGCATTTATGGCCGCTGCAGGTATGCCGTGCGAGTTGGATGCGAGTGCAAAAGCAGCGTCTGCAAGGGTGAATATCGCTCCACCATGCACTGTTCCGTGGCTGTTCAGGTGAGATTCGTTGATCGTCATCTTCACACGGGCATATCCGTTGCCCGATTCTATATGTTCGATGCCGCAGGTGCGGGCAAAGGCATCTCCCGAGAAGAAATCTGACTGGGGATCCATGGGCAGTATATCTCCAGCGATATACAAAAGATTGCCCTGCCCCGGTCTCCGCCAGGATCCATTGATCCATACCGGGCTCTCGTCTCTCGTCCGTATCAAACCGGAAAAGGCGTGAGAATATCAGTCTGCTTTGATCATTTCGGCTACATGCGATGCAGAGACTGCAATCATGGTTTCAGTGCGCATGGTACCCATCCGGGCGATATCCATCGATGCCTTCAACATGCATTCCTCGTCCGGGGCCTTTACAAAGGCCACGAAGTCGTAATTGCCGAGAGTATAATATATGTCGGTGACCATCCCGCCGACACCCTGGAGCAGTACCTTCATCTCGAGGATGCATTCTGTCACATTCCTGACTTTTACAATCCCTGCCTGGGTGAAATGGCCCAAAATAATGAACCGGATCATGGGATCTGTCCTCTCTTCAGTCATGATACGGACTCCGTGCTCATACCAGATATTTTTTTGGAGAACGCGGCAATGAAAAGACCCTGTCATCCATGCCTGCTTCAACTTACCGTCCGGCAATTACGGTCCCGGCCCTTTTCATGTCAGTGAAACCCGTGGCAGTGAAGACCGGACAGAAAAATTTCACAATATTTTTTACCCTGATGTACCAGGTTTTAATGCTTGAAACCGATCTCCAGCAGACAGGCCACCTCACCGGTCATCGCCGAGATCCTGATGATCGGAATCGTCATGATCCTGGCAATCGTGGTCCTCTTAATGATTTTTGTACCTTCATTCTCTTTTTTTGAACCGGAAGCGCCCTCCACCCTCCAGATCATGGGGGTGTACCACCAGAACGAGTACGGGTATCTCAATTATGATTCGCGTGTTATCCTCGTTAATAAAGGGGAAGACCGGTATGTAAACGGTGAACTCCATGCCACATTCTATAAAAACGACGTGAAGGTACCCTGCACAATCGAGACGATGAACGGGAATGAGTTCATCTCCACTCACCACTATGGCATCCAGACCATTGGCGGGAGCGGATGTCGGGGTGATTTCTGGAACCCGAATGAGAAGATAGCAATCGATTTTTCGGATTTTACGTTTCGGCCCGGCGACGAGATCAAAATGGAGATATTCCGGAAACCATCAAATAGTCTCATCTCCCGCCACTCGTATACTGCATAACCGACCGGGCAAGAAGCCGTGCGACTCTGAGCGGTTCGGGCATTTTCCCGTCAAATGTCAGCTGCCTGCACAACCGTCCGGCTTCTCCGGTGCCAATCCCTGTTGCACGCAGGTAAATGGAGTATCCTGTTTCAAGCTCCAGTCTGGTTCTCGGACCAAGCCGCCGATACATCCCGAGACGCTCAAGGTCACCAGGGAAATGCCTGGCTATGTCGTCCTCCAGTCCCTCTGAGTCCTCGTAGGTCACAACAATCACCGGTCTTTCTGTCTTCTCGAAGATCTTCCCGGGATCTATGATATTATACCAGGAGATCACACTCCCCGAGATCATCAGGAGATTGATATCGCTCCGTTCAAATGAATGATACAGCCCGACGATACTCTCGGTGGCATCCATGCCGCCAACCGTGGCTGTGGTGAACCTGAATCCATCAATACGGAGATCTTTTCGCATGACCACGCCCGCAAGAACCGATTCGGGCGAGCCGGAGAAACTTTCCGCTATACCAAGAATCCGAAGCCCTTTCTTGGCAATGTGCATGCAAGCACTTATGAGCAAGAATTTAAAAATAGTATCCCAATGAAAATCGAGAAGGAACAGGTCTGCGTCCTCATTCCAACGCTCAACGAGGCCCCCACCATCGGCGACCTGATCAGGGATTTTTCCGGGAGAGGGTTTTCCAATATCCTTGTCATCGATGGCCACAGCACCGACGATACACGGAAGATCGCCGGGGATGCCGGGGCAAAGGTGGTCCTGCAGTCCCAGAAGGGCAAAGGAAGCGCGATGGTTGAAGCGTTCGGAATGATTGACGACGAGTACATCCTTCTCATCGATGGTGACGGCACATATTCTCCAGCCGATGCGGACAAACTCCTTGCCAAACTCGGAGAAGGGTTTGACCATGTCATCGGTGACCGCCTGACCGAGGCGAACAGGAAAGCCTTCTCAAGATTGAACTTCTTCGGAAATCAGGTCTTAAACCGGCTCTTCAAGCTCGCCCATGGGCAGTACCTGGGCGACATCCTTTCCGGCTACCGGGCTTTTTCCAGGCGGTCAGTCAGTGAAATGAATCTGAAAGAGGGAGGATTCGGCATAGAAACCGAAATTTCCGCAGAATCCGTCCGAAAGGGCCAGAATATCGGCACAGTGGAGATCTCGTACCTCGAGCGTGCAGGGACACCGACAAAACTGAATCCCTTCCATGACGGCATCAAGATCCTTGCGACCATCTACCGGCTTGCAAAGATCAGCAACCCCCTCTTCTATTTCGGCTTGATCGGGGTGATTGTCGTCCTCGCAGGAATTGCGACCGGGATCTATGTCCTCATCGAATGGTTCAAAAATATCGATCATATCCCGCTTACCATCCTGACCGTGCTCCTCATCATTGCAGGTTTCCAGATATTCATGTTTGGTGTTATGAGCGATATGATGCTTGCATACCATCGCGAATTGATCAGGGAACTTGAGCGGGTAAAATCGCGGGGAAAACCTCCGGAGTAGTCTCTCCAGGCCCCTCGGAACGGACAAAAACCCTTATCTCTGAATGATCGCAAATAGTGTAGTGGAACGTTTGCGATAGTAGTCTAGCGGCAGGACAGGGGCTTCCCAAGCCTCTAACCCGGGTTCGATCCCCGGCTATCGCATTTTTACCATGGTCGAAGATGAGAACGATCTTTTTGCCATCAGGATCATTGCACGGAACCTGAAAGGCGTTTTAAGAGATATATCCACGATCGTCGCTCGATATGACGCCAATATTGTCATGACCCACCAGGAGGTCTTCGACTCGGGGCCGCTGAAGGATCTTGCAGAACTCTACATAGAATACCATGATTGCACCGACCAGGAAGCGATGATTGGGGAACTGGAAAAAATTCCCTCTGTCCAGGCTGTCCACCCTTTCGAGCCCTTCAGCCACATCTACGGTACCCGCGTCATCATCATCGGTGGCGGTGCACAGGTTGCCCAGGTGGCCCTTGGTGCCGTAAACGAGGCCGATCGGCATAATATCAGGGGAGAGCGGATCTCGGTGGATACCATCCCCCTGGTCGGCGAGAAGACCGTCGCCCAGGCGGTGGACGCGGTGGCCCGTCTTCCGCGGGCGGCAATCCTGGTCATGGCCGGGTCATTGATGGGTGGCGAGATATCGAAAGCGGTCGACAGGGTAAAGGAGGCGGGAATCCCTGTAATCGCCCTGAAGATGGCCGGGAGCGTTCCCGATCATGCCGACATGGTGGTGACCGACC
>JAHDSI010000062.1 GCA_018432765.1 Methanoregulaceae archaeon
AATTCTCCCTGTATCTCATCCAGCATCTTCAATAATTCAGCTTTTCCCGAAAAGCTGCTCTTTTCAACATCCTGCATCTCTGAACACCGGTTTATTAGTCTCTATCATCTCCCGGAGCGATAAAGGATTTCATCTACCAGGCAATTGAGCATGGGATCTCTTTCCCGGGGTTGTATCAGGGTATTTTTGTTTCACCATGCGAGGATTAAATAGGATATCCGGATATTCATTGAATGGAGATAAACGGTATAACAAAAAAAATTCTGGTGCTTGTATGATCGAGATGACGCATATTGATGGAGAAGATAAAGGGAAGGTTGTGCTGTATGCATTGAGCACATGCGGCTGGTGCGCAAAGACAAAGGAGTTGCTGGCAGAACTGGGAGTCGAGCACAGTTATGTCTATGTCGATCTCCTGGAGCCTGATGAGATTGAAGAAGCGTTAACCGAAGTGGAACGCTATAACCCGAGTGGATCGTTTCCCACACTTGTCATCAACGATTCCCGGGTGATCGTCGGGTTCCGCGAACAGGAGATACGGGAGGCCCTCTCATGAATGATTCTGTTATTGGAAAAGAAGAGCTTGTGAAGAGATGCGAAGAGGTTGCCAGGGATGCCGTGCAGGGAGGCTACTTCCTGAATCCCGACACGGACTTTACAAAAAACCTGGTCAGGGGGCTGATGGTCAACGAGCAGCGGTACGGATACCCTGCATGTCCCTGCCGGATCGCGTCGGGAAAGCGGGAGCAGGACCTCGATATCATCTGCCCATGTGATTACCGTGACACTGACCTGGAGGAATTCGGTGCATGTTACTGTGCCCTGTACGTATCGGGAGAGATCACGAGGGGTGAAAAGACCGTGGGCCCAATCCCTGAACGTCGTCCTCCACGAAGTATGCGGAAGACCGTTTCGAAGGCCCCTTCCGGGAATGTGCCGCTGACTGTCTCCTTGCCTGTCTGGCGGTGCAGGGTCTGCGGTTATCTGTGTGCCCGCGAATCCCCGCCACTGGTATGCCCGATATGCAAGGTTGCACAGGACCGTTTTGAACGGTTCCTCTGATTTTTTGGGGCCTTCACACGAGACTCCACAGCCCCGGCTTTTTGAAAAGGTGAACGGAGTCCCGATCTGAATTTTCAAATAACAATCAGGGGCATATTCTATTATGGAAGATGCGATTGAAGTTGAGATAGTCGGGATGAAGGACTCGTCCTGTTCTCCGTTTCCCTGTGACATGACGCGCAGTTGCGGGCTGTATGACTGCCATCCGACGGGCAGGCTGGTGCCCGCGTTTGAAGCGCTATCGGAGGAGATACGGCAACAATATGGAGAGAGAGTCCGGATGAAGCTAACCCTCATCGATGACGAAGTCCCGGCGCATATCCAGAAGATCATCGAGAAACATTATCCACCGATCCCCATCATCCTGGTGAACCGGGAGCTGGTCCCGATGGGAAGAATATCGTTGCCCCAACTTCAAAAAGAGATTGAAAAAAGGCTCTGAATCAGGTGACCTTCGTGAGAACCCCTGTGGCAAGATCATAATACAGGCCATGGATCCCGATCCGATTCTCCTTGAGAGCAATTTTTACGATGGGATAAGAATTGAGATGTTCGATCTGGAGGCGGATATTTTCAAGCTCTATCTCCCTTGAACGGACCTGGGGGGATTCAGGGTTTGGCATACGGGCATCAACCCTCTCCTTTGCCTCCCTGGCGTTGTTGAGCCAGAGCGGTATATACGAATCCGTGCTCGCCTTGTCCAGGGCCTTGATTGCCCCACAGTCCGAGTGACCGCAGATCACGATGTCTGTGACCTTGAGATGTGCCACGGCATATTCAAGGACCGTCGCAAAGTTCCAGTCATGGATGGGAACGATATTTCCGATGTTTCGCTGGATAAAGATCTCTCCAGGTTTTGATTCTGTAATCAGTTCAGGGTTGACTCTCGAATCGGAGCAGCCGATCCAGAGGACCTTCGGGCTCTGCCCGACTGTGAGCCGCTTGTAGAGTTCGATATTTTCATTGAATTCGGATTCCCGGAATTTCATGTTTCCAAGAAGCAGGTTGTCGATCATTCTAATCACTCCTTTTACAGCATCAGGACATTCCGTGTTTCCTGTGAGATGCTCAAAAGATAGATGGAGAGGAGGTTTAATAAAGATTGATCTTTTACGTTTCCTGGTACAGCGAAAAGATCACGCGTTCCAGATAATCCAATTCGATCGGTCGAAAAACCGCTGATTGCCGTTACGCGGGAAAATTTCCTTTATTTGATATGGTTGTGCCGATGAAGAGCCATGTGACTGAAAGATACTGGGAGATCGATATCTTCCGGGGTATTGCAGTTGTCATGATGATCATATTCCATATCGTATTCGATCTCACCTATTTCGACATAGCGGCAATCAATGTCAGTTCCGGATTCTGGAGGCTTTTTGCCGGTTTGACGGCATCCCTCTTCCTCTTCCTCGTCGGAATGTCTCTCACCATCAGCGGCGCCCGTGCAGCGGCCATACTCACGCGAAGGGAATATATCCTCAAATATATCCGCAGAGGTCTGTTTATCATGGGGCTTGGTGCTCTCATCACCATAATAACGTGGCTTGCCGTGCCGGAGGCAACCATCATCTTTGGAATTCTCCACCTGATCGGCTTTTCCGTAATGCTCGCACCCATCTTCCTGCGTCTCTTCTGGGGAAATCTCCTGGCAGGCGTCGTGCTCATCGCCGCCGGTTTGAGCGGGCTATTCCAGGAAGGCCCGTATTGGCTTCTCTGGCTCGGTGTGCACCCCCCGGGTTTTACAAGCCTCGATTATACCCCGCTTGTTCCCTGGCTGGGTGTAGTGCTTCTCGGGATTTTTATGGGAAAAGTCCTCTACCCGGGAGGATTGAGGGGATTCGGGATGGTTGATGCGAACTTTTCTGCCCGTCCCCTGATGGAATATCTCGGGAGGCATTCACTCCTCATATATCTCCTTCACCAGCCGGTTATCCTCCTTGCGCTGTATCCACTGATGCCTGCATGAGCCTGCCCCCTGGCGTGGGCTGCGTTATCAGCAATAGGTACGCAGTGAAAATCTGAAGGCTATCCCTTCATGGGGTCTCTCTGTGTTCCGGTCTTCCACGATGATCCTCCCGCCGTATCGATCGATGAGGGTCTTGACGATATACAGCCCGAGACCCTTCCCGCCCCCACTGGTGCCGTTCTGCCTGAACCTGGTGAATATCACTTCTTTTACGGAATCCGGGATTCCAGGGCCGGTATCTTCGATCGAGACCGTCACCTCGTCATCTCCACCTCTCTCGACAGTGATACTGACCGATACCCCCATGCCCCCGAACCTGACACTGTTGCCGATGAGGTTTGAGAAGACTACTCCCAGGAGATCGTCGGCGCAGACCTGCGCCCCGCTCTCCGTGAATCTGATATCTGTATCAGGAAAATGCGCGATCTCCTGCCTGATCACCCTGTCGAGGTCGATCTCGACCAATTCATCATCTTTCTCCTCGATTCTTCGTATCGTCTCGAGCGATCGAATCACCTCGCTGCTTTTATGTATCCCGTCAATCACCCGTGAGGCCAGATCCTTTGATTCACCTTCTACCATCTCTATGAGGAGATCCCCGTACCATAACGATGCCAGGTTCGCGTTGTTGATGTCATGCATCACGATATCGAGGTAGAGGTTTGCTTTTCGGTTCGCATCGACAAGATCCTCCGAGAGCTGGAGCTTGGTCACCGCGGTCCCGGTCTCTTTTGCGATGGACTCGAGAATCTTCTTCTCTTCGGAGGAATACGTGCGTGGACTTCTGCCTGCAAAAAAGATCACGCCTGTCCGCCCGTCACTCCGCGGAACCGGGATGACGATACCTGAGTGGACGCTCTCCCCGATAGCAGCGGCAGAGAAGATGAAAGATTCTCCCCCATCGATGGCCCTCCTCCAACTGCTACTCTCCTTCGAACCGGATTCTTCGATCTCCCTCAAAATATCCATATCGCCGCTATGGAAGAACCGTGGGGGTGCGGAAGGATTCGACATAGGGATCTTTGCCCCCCCGTATTCGGCTTTCAGGAAATTTCGTGTATATTCCAGGCATTTCTCGACCAGTTCCTGCACAGAGGACGATTCACTTCCCTGGCCGATGATATGGTTGATGGTTGAGAGGTGCAGGTTGATCTTTTGTATCTCCTCCTCTGCACGCTTGCGCTCTGATATATCAGTCAGGGTGATGACCAGCTTATTGGCCGGGAGCCTTGATGCGGAGATGAGAACCGGGATGCGGTTTCCCGCACTCGAGACTATCGTTGATTCGAAAGGCGGGACAAACCCGCTCTTCGTGAGCGCCTGGAAAAAAGAGACTCGCCCGGACTCATCCTTCCAGAACTCTGTGATTGGTCTTCCCACCAGGTCTTCGGGGAGGTTCCCGAGGGTCCTGGATCCCCTCGGGTTGGCCTCTTCTATCACCAGCCCGTCTGCCTCGTTCTGTGCAAGGAATATCCCGGTCTCGGAGCGATCGAATATCTCCCGGTACCGGGCCTCCTTCTCCTTCAGATCCCCGGAAAGTGAAGAGATGACTACGGCAATGGCGACAAGAATGTAAAAGCTGGCCGTTGAGACGGCATAGGTGAGCTGGGGAAGGTCGGGGTAGCTCGCGCTATAGATCAACAGGACCTGGATGATGCCCACGACGACTGCAAATATGACCCCTCTTCGCGGAAACCAGTAGGCTGCGAGGATAATCGGGATGTAAAAGAAGAGGGGTGTGAGCAGGGATACGCCGAAATAGATACCTGCAATGTTTGCGATGAAAGCGATAGCCGTGATAACGATCAGGATGGCAAGATGCAGGTTCTTTGCACCCGTTCCAGAAGGATCTGTCCTGTTCATGAGATAGGTACCCCTCGTTTCTCATAGGGGTTTGTGAATGATGCACAATAAAGACATTGATAGGAATTTTTGGGGATTTTTCCCGGCATGTATGTGCCTTTTTCGTCTTATCTCCTGGTTTTTCCGATGCGAAGGAGCATCTGTGCCTGGTCAAAGGACTTCCTGGCTTCCTCGTGGCGATGTAGTTCCTTTAAGCATACCCCCCTGTAATTCCAGGCATTGACATTTTCAGGGTCATCCTGGAGGACTATGTCAAAACACCGAATTGCCTCTTCCAGGAGGGCAGAGTCACCACTGCTTTTCCCGAGTTTTTCGAGCGCTTCACCCCTGAAGTAGTAGGTGAGACGTTCTTTTGGGGTGAGAGCGATTGAACGGTCAAAGCACTGTATGGCCTCCTCGTACCGTCCAAGCTCCTTCAGGCAGATGCCTCTCTCCTTCCATGCCTTCATGTGCCGGGGGTCCATCTCGATCACGCGGTCGAAGCAGACGATCGCATCTGAAAATTTTCCCTGCTTGTAATACAGGTCGACCCCTTTCCTGTACCATGCATCAGCAGATTTTCCAAACATCCGATCAAAAAGACCAAATTCACGGTCTTTCTCTTCTTTCTTCTTTCTATCGTCCTCAATTTTCCTGATGTCGGTGATGTCCCGTACCGATTCGATTGCACCGATGACCCGGCCTTTTTCATCGCAAATCCGGGTAGCACGGACCCACATCGTTGCCGGTTCGCCTTTCCTCATCGCGTTCCGTGTCTCAGCAACAACTGAAGGTTCCTCTTTTTTCACGTTTGCATATGCACATCTCTCGATCTCTTCGGCCGAATAGTTGAGAAGATCTACAAGGACCGGACGTCGCTTTCCGTAAAATGGTATTGCATATTCATAATCCCCCTTTCCGATCATCTGCCCGGCCCGTATTCCTGTGAACTCTTCCATCGCCCTGTTCCAGGATACGACAGTCCCTTCGCTGTCTATGGCGAACGTGGCATCGGGCAGGTGGTTGATGATATCCACCATCCGCCGGTCGGCCGAATGCAACGATTCTTCTGCAATCTTTCTCTGCAGCCCCTGCCGTATCATCCCGTCGAGTTCTGCAAACTGTGATTTTGGATCGGAGCCTTTCTGGAGGTAAAAGTCGGCACGGTTGTTCAGTGCTTCCTTTGCGACATGTTCCCGTCCCTTTCCGGTGAAGATGATGAAGGGCGTATTGTCTCCTTCCGCGCGGAGAATCTTTAAAAAGACGATTCCGTCCATCATCGGCATCTCGTAGTCAGAGACGATCACGTCATATGTATTTGATTTCAGTCTCTCCATTGCCTCCAGCGCGGACCTGCACGTATCGACCTTCATCTCCCCGGAGCGTTCGAGAAACAACCGGGTGATTTCCAGGAGGGCGGGTTCGTCGTCTACGAATAAAACGGAGATCATGGGGGTGTCCTGAATTTTGGATAATTGGCTATTGATTCCTTTTTTATTGATAATACTTATAATTTATTGGATAAGACCTGCTTCATGCTTTATTTATGCGATCTCTGAACACCCCGCCACCAGTTTATGAGATGTGCCCATGAACCTGTATTCTTTTTCCGATGAGGCGTATCCCTGTCCTGATACCAAAAATATTCCCATATATCCGATTAAAACGAAAAATAACGCTTTTTGTTGGTTTAATGCTATCACGCATTTAATCACATATTTTCCCGATCAAGATATGTATCAGCGATGAATTACCAAAAAAGACCCAAATATTTTATATATTAGTAAATCGAACAAAAATAATGGTGCACCGGTTCCCGGGGGCGACCTATGCCTGTTAACTTCCAAAAGACGTATCAAGGTGGCATCATGAAGGAAGAACAGGATCGCGTTTGACGGGATGTTTCTCGGTACACCCCCTGAAAAATTTTCATTTTTATGCCTTTTCTATTCCGCGTTTTTCTGCCAGGTCAGGTATGAACAGTGGCACGTCAGTGAAGGAGCCGACGTCAAAGAGCCCCCGATCGGTTATCCGCAGGTGCGGGATAACCGTGAGTGCAAGAAAAGAGAGGTACATGAAGGGCTCCGGAATAGATCCCCATTTTCGTGCACAGGTGTTTAATGCGGAGATCTTCTCACATACCGCTTCGTATGGAAGGTCCGACATGAGTCCTGCACATGCAAGGGGGAGCAATACCATCTCATCGCCATGCACGGCGACCATTCCGCCCTCATTCTGTATGATCGCATCGACCGCTCTTTTAATATCCAGGTCATCCACACCGACGGCGACGATATTGTGCGAATCATGTGACACGCTGCTGGCGATTGCGCCCTTCCGAAGGCCGAAACCATGGACGAGCCCGTTTCCGGATGATCCGTCTCTGTAACGACTGCATACGACCGCTTTTATGATATCCCTGCCAGGATCGGGTATATCCCTGGCGTCGATCTCGAAGTCCAGGCTCTCTGTCAGTATCTGGTTGGGAACGATTCCGATGACCCGGGCCGTGCCGGAACCGCTGATATCGAGTGCATCCGGGGGCAGGCGGGTGCATTTCATCGTGTGACGGATACCTGTTGCGGATCGCGGTTTCGGGCCCTGTGCGATTTTTCCGTTCTTAAACACCTTCTCTACCTCGAACCGGACTCCCGTCTTCAGTACGCAGAAATCGGCACGTCTCCCTGGAACAAGGGCCCCCCTGTCATTGAGGAGGAACCTCTCGCACGGAGAGAGTGTCGCCATCCTGATTGCCAGTTCGGGTTCAAGCCCGAATTCGACAGATTTCCTGATGCAGTCATCAATGTGGCCGTCATGTACCAGCATGTCGACGTGCCTGTCATCGGTTGCAAAGGAGAACCGTGAACAGGTGCAGGGCGTGACAATCCGTATGATTTCAGACAGGTTCTTCTCCGTGGATCCTTCCCGTGCAAAGATATACATCCCAAGATCGAGTTTCTCGGCAGCTTCGTCTGCCGATACACATTCATGGTCGCTCTGTATCCCTGCTGCAACGTATGCATTCAGGTCCTTTCCGGATAGCAGCGGTGCATGGCCGTCTATGATGGGAGTGAGCGAGAGTTTCTCCCAGACAGACGGATCGAGGTTCAACACTCCGGGGACATTCATCACCTCTGCGAGGCCAAGTATTCCGTCCTTTCCGATGAACAAAGAAAGGTCGCTGGCGGTAAGCTCTGCACCGCCCCTGTCAAGCGGTGTAGCCGGTACACACGAAGGGAGCATGAAGAATATATCGATTGGCAGGCCCTCTCTTTCAGCAAGCATAAAGGAGATTCCGTCCACACCGCACACGTTGGCGATCTCGTGGGGATCGGCTACCACGGTGGTGGTCCCATGGGCCGAGACGAGTCGTGCATACTCTGACGGGACAAGGAGCGAGGATTCTATATGGACATGTGCATCGATCAGGCCGGGAACGACCCTCCTGCCCCTGAGATCGACTGACTCGTGGGCCCTGTAATCCCCTGTTCCGACTACGAAGCCTGATTTGACCGCAAAGCTCGAGATTGACCATTCACAGGTGAACGGGTTGAAGATCTCGGCATTCTCGTACACCACATCAGAAGGAATCTCACCCCTTGATGCCTTTACCTGTGTATATATCGTGTTATTTTTCATTGCGCGACACCTGTGGGCAGGCAGACGGGAACTGGCCCTCCACCACTGTTCTTTCGTGGAGGTATCTGTTCTTCAAGAAGATATGACTGTTGACACTCTCATGGAGAATGCACCGGCAGGAATAATGGAAAAATACGCACGGGAGTTGAATCCGCCATTCAACCTTCAGTTATTGCACGATCGGCGGTGCGGCATCCTGCAGACGTGTCCTATCCATGAAGCACAGGTGAACAAAAATACTTGATTATTGGAAAAAAGAATACGTATATATTACCTTGACTCTTCCTTTGCCAGTGACTGTTGTGATGTCAGGACGTCCACAAGCAGGTCTTTCATCACTTTCTTCATCATATCCTGCCCTTCCTCTGACGCAAGGTACTCCTGGAAGAGTTCTTTGAATTGTCCCACATCGTTGTGATTGTCTATGAAGTATATTAATGCTTGGGTTATACAGTCAGATATGGTTGAAAATTTTTTCTCTTCATAGACCAGTTTATTCACTTTTTCATAGATATTTGGGGGCATTTTGTACGAAATGGCCACCCGTTCTCCACCCTGGTTCGAGGTTCTCTCGCCCATTCTCTTAATAGTGAATTGTGAAATTATATAAAAACTCGCAAAATTGATTGTAATACTTAAAGAACACCATTTGACAAAGCATTACATATGTAATACATAAGAAATACTTTAAATAAAGGTGCGTTCCAGTATGGTATAAAGGATTGATGCACAATGGATGAGATATTTGCAGTCGGGCTTATTTTTGCAGGAATTCTCTCTGTTATGGTAAGCCTGGCCCTGGTGAAGATGGGAAAAGTGATCGATGCATTCTCCATCGGGGATGAACCGGAGAGGGACCGGAGTATGTGGAGTCCTCTTGAATTTACCAGGATCATCGTGGCTCTCTTCTGGATCTTCTTCCTTCTGGCGGCATACATGATCTCGCTTGGTACACGGGTCATGCTTGTCGTAGGGATAGCCACAATAGCAGGGCTTGTCCTGTTTCTCGGGACTGCACTGGTCTTCTCGGTCGCAACCTTCAACCTCATGCGAAGCCGGGCGAAGGGTGACGGCGGCAAGTCCACGCTTCTCTCCTCGATGACGAAGCCAACAATCAACCCTGTGGCATTCATCCCTGATATGGGCAGAAAGTCGTATACTGGTGCCCGTCACACCAAAAATGCTGCTTCAGAAAGCGACAGCAAAAATTAGCGAATAATCTGCGTGCCGGGAAGAGGGGAGAACTGACCTGCGCCACATACAGAAAGCCAATAATATGCGTGCTTTCCGGCACCAATCCCGGCACATAATTTTTCAACAGAATAACTCTTTTGAACGTTCCAGTGCATCGACAGCAGGGAGTTTCTTTCCGGTGAGAAACTCGATGCAGGCGCCACCACCCGTTGAGATGTGGGTGAAGTTCTTTTCAAGACCGATCTTTTCTGCAACGGCCGCGGTATGACCGCCGCCTATGACGGAGAACTCCACCGCGGATGCGGCCCGCAGGAGCTCGTAGGTTCCCGTCGCAAAGTCCTTCTCCTCGAAGAGCCCTGCGGGACCATTAAATACAACCGTTCCGGCATTCTTGATCTCGTTTGAGAATGATATGATCGAATCCATGCCGAGGTCGAGCACCGGGCAATCACCCGGGATCGCGTCAACCGCGTATTCCGCACGTTTCCCGCCCTCCTTGACCGCAACCCATTCAGGGACCATGATCTTTTCCGGATACGTGGCAAGAAGTGTTCGTGCATGCTCGATCTCGCCATCGTAGCCGAGCTGGGCGAGGAGTTGCGAAGAGGGTCTCCCGATGTCGCGTTCCATCGCCATCAAAAAGACGTTTGCCACAACCCCGGTGACGAGCACCCGGTCTGCGATCTTTTGGGAGAGCATGTGCTATGCGACGTCCATCGAATCATCCACCTTGGTCCCCCCGAGCACCATGAAAACAGGCCCGGGTGCATCATCAAAGACCCTCGATAGCGTGGTCACCTCCTTCTCCATGAGCAGTCCTGCAACCGATCGCATGGCGAGCGGAAGCCCGACCATCGTCGGCTGGGAGCGGTGGGCGGTTCCGAAGGCATCATTGACAAAGAGGTCGCCCATCTGTGCAAGCTTCCTGACAAGGTGTGTCTTTACCGCATCTTCGGGCTTTAACTTCAGGTTCTCCTCGGCAGAAAAGCGGACGTTCTCAAGCATGAGAACATCACCGATACGCATAGCCCTGATTGCATCCCGGGCGCAATGGCCGAAGATATCGTCGACGTACGTG
This sequence comes from Methanoregulaceae archaeon, assembly GCA_018432765.1. Classification (GTDB taxonomy): domain Archaea; phylum Halobacteriota; class Methanomicrobia; order Methanomicrobiales; family Methanospirillaceae; genus SD8. Next base: position 10,782 of record JAHDSI010000062.1, read on the forward strand.
ACCGGCCTCTGGATGAGCTGTGCCAGTTTCTCCGCATGTGCCTCTAGCGTCGTAAAATCTTTCTTACCCGGCCTGCTCTGGTGGGTGACGACGACCACCCGGCTCTTTTCGAGTGCCAGGATGGTCGGGATATGCTCCCTGAACCGTTTGTCGTCAAGAATAAGGTTTGTGGCCGGATCGATCGGGGAATTGAGATCCAGACGGAGGAGTACTGTCTTTCCCGCCGACTGAATCTGGTCCAACGTACCGATCGGCATACCAGTACCTTTCTTATCCGGAGTGCGCTTTAATCTTTTTGAGCCTCGAGAGTTCGTCCCTTTCCATCTCGTCAAGCCGCATCTTGATGAAGTCGCGGGCTTCGGTGAGCTCGGGGATGACCTTGAACTCCAGGGCGTTCACCCGCCGTTTCGTCGACTCGATCTCGTCGAGGAGCTTCTTCATCGTGCTCTCGATCTCGGCACTCTCGATTATGGCCTCCACAAGGTCCTCGAAGGCGGACGCAGTCTCATCGATCACCGAGGTCGTGCCCAAAAGCCCGTACCCACGGTCGATAAGACCTTTTTTCACCTTCGACGCCTCGATCTCGGGGACCACGACACCCATGATATTCTTGCTTGAAAGAGAGATGTCTGGGACTTCCTGGACGGAAAAAGCAGCGGTTTTTACACCGATGGCTCCTTCGACGGTGTTTGCAACTGCCATCATCTCCTGTGCCTTCTTGTACCGTTCTCCAAGCATCCCACGGCTGTCTTTAGCCTGTTCGAGTATCTTGAAAAATTCAATGATCAATCCATCGCGCTTCATCTTCAGGATCTTATAGCCCCGCTCCGAGAGAGCGATCCTCTTTTTCAGAGCGATCAGCTCGGATCTTGTTGGCTTTACATCTTTAAGCGCCATGGATCGCTACTCCGCTGCCTTTGCGGCACCCCTGAACTGGGGATGGTACTTCTGGATCAGTTCCCTGTCGATACGCACCAGCTGCTCGACCGGCAGTGACGAGAGCAGTTTCCACCCGATGTCAAGAGTATCGGTGATACTCCTGTCTTCTTCGTATCCCTGCCTGACGAACTGGTCCTCGAAGAGATCTGCGAATTCGAGAAACATCCGGTCACGCTCGGAGAGAGCATCCTTTCCGACGATTGCCACCAGCCCACGAAGGTCGTTTCCTTCCGCGTAGGCGGCATAGAGCTGGTCAGAGACTTTTTTGTGGTCTTCGCGGGTGTGCTTCTCTCCTATCCCGAGGTTCATCAGCCGGGACAGGGAGGGCAGCACGTTGACTGGAGGGTAGATCCCTTTCCGGTGAAGCTCCCTGCTGACCACGATCTGCCCTTCGGTGATATAGCCGGTCAGGTCGGGGATTGGGTGGGTGATATCGTCACCGGGCATCGTCAGGATGGGGAACTGTGTGATGGACCCCTTCTTGCCCTTGATGATCCCTGCCCTCTCGTAGATTCCTGCAAGGTCGGTATACATGTAACCGGGATATCCTCTCCGGCCGGGCACTTCCTCCCTGGCTGCTCCGATCTGGCGCAAGGCCTCACAGTAATTGGTCATGTCAGTCAGGATGACCAGCACGTGCATACCCAGCTCAAATGCAAGGTATTCGGCTGTGGTGAGCGCAAGCCGGGGAGTGATGATCCTCTCCACGGCAGGATCGTCTGCGAGATTCAGGAAGACGACGGCCCGTTCCAGTGCGCCCGTCCGCTCGAAGTCGTCCATGAAGTGGTTGGCCTCTTCCTTGGTGATACCCATGGCAGCGAAGACCACCGCGAACTCTTCCTGGGACCCGAGCACCTTGGACTGTCTCGCGATCTGGAGGGCGATGTTGTTGTGGGGCAGGCCGGCTCCACTGAAGATCGGAAGCTTCTGTCCCCTGACAAGGGTGTTTGTTCCGTCGATGGTCGAGATCCCGGTCTGGATGAACTCCTCGGGCGAGGCCCGTGCATAGGGGTTGATTGCCGCACCGGTGATATCGAGCCGCTTCTCCGGGACGATATCGGGCCCGCCGTCGATTGGCTTGCCTCCACCCGAGAGGATCCTGCCGAGCATTTCCTTGCCAACAGGCATCTTGATGGTCTCACCGAGGAACCGGACACCGCTGTCCCTCCCGATCCCGGCCGTCGTCTCAAAGACCTGGACCACGACAAGATCGTCGCTCGTATCGAGCACCTGGCCCCGCTTGACTGTGCCGTCATAGAGCGCGATGTTGACAAGTTCGTTGTATCCGACCGGCTCGGTCTTCTCGACAAAGACAAGCGGCCCTGCAATCTTGGTAATTGTCCTGTATTCTTTCATACTGAAGACCTCAGAGCATTGAATTCCTTCTCCATCTCGCCCATGATGCGATCGAGTTCAGGCTTGTAATCCTTGATGAACTTGATCTGGGGGAGATCGTTCTTGGCCTTTGTACTGAGGATCTGCTGCGGCGTGACACCTGCGGCCTGGGCGGTATATGCAAGATCCGAAAATGCCTTGATCGTCTTCATCATGTCGTACTGCTTGGACATGTCGCAGAAGGTGTCGACTGCGTCATAGGCATTCTGCTGGAGGAAGATCTCCCTGATCATCCGGGCGACCTCGATGGTCAGCTGTTCTGCTTCCGGAAGGGCATCCGAGCCGACGAGCTGGACGATCTCCTGGAGCTCGGCCTCTTTCTGGAGGACTTCCATTGCCCAGGACCGGAGCACGTTCCACTCAGGCGAGACTTCCCGGTCATACCAGTCATTGAGTGACTCCAGGTAGAGGGAGTACGAGTTCAACCAGTTGATAGCAGGGAAGTGCCGGCGTTGTGACAGTTTTGCGTCCAGTGCCCAGAAGACCTTGACGATACGGAGTGTGTTCTGGGTTACCGGCTCGCTGAAGTCACCCCCGGGCGGCGAGACGGCCCCGATGACCGAGACCGATCCCGATGACCCGTTCAGCGTCTCGACAAGACCTGCACGTTCGTAGAACTCGGAGAGGCGTGCCGCGAGGTACGCAGGGTACCCTTCTTCACCGGGCATCTCTTCGAGACGCGAGGAGATCTCTCGCATCGCTTCGGCCCAGCGTGAAGTTGAGTCCGCCATCAGCGATACGTCATATCCCATGTCACGGAAATATTCTGCGATGGTGATTCCCGTGTACACGGAGGCCTCTCTTGCAGCCACCGGCATATTACTGGTGTTCGCGATGAGGACCGTCCTCTCCATCAGCGGCTTTCCGGTCTTCGGGTCCTCGAGTTCGGGAAATTCAGTCAGCACTTCCGTCATCTCGTTGCCCCGCTCACCACAGCCTATGTATACGACAATCTCGGCGTCACTCCACTTGGCCAGCTGCTGCTGGGTGACGGTCTTTCCGCTGCCGAATGGACCGGGAATAGCGGCCGTTCCTCCTTTCGCAATCGGGAAAAGTCCATCCAGGATACGCTGACCGGTAATCAGCGGGATATCCGGGTTCATCTTCTCTGTAACAGGACGCGGGACCCGCACCGGCCACTTGTGCATCATGGTCAGTTCGGTCCCGTTGTCGAGCGTACACACCACGTCATCAACGGTGAATGATCCCGACTTTATGCTCCTGACTGTCGCGGGCTCCGCATTGGGAGGAACAAGGACCCTGTGGACGATATTCGTCTCCTGGACCTGCCCTATGATGGATCCCGGTTTGACCGCGTCTCCTTCCCTTACCAGCGGTTCGAAATTCCACTTCTTTGCATGATCAAGACCCGGGGCGGACACACCGCGTTCGATGAAATCCCCCATCTTATCCACGAGCACCGCGAGCGGACGCTGAATACCGTCATAAATACTGGTCAGCAGGCCCGGCCCCAGTTCGACGGCCAGCGACAGCCCGGTGTTCTCGACGGGTTCACCCGGCCTGATACCGGAGGTGTCCTCGTAGACCTGGATGATTATCTCTTCACCCTGGATCTTGATGACCTCTCCCATGAGTTCCTCATGCCCGACCTTGACCACGTCGTACATGTGGGCGTTGACGCCCACTGCGGCAACCACAGGCCCGGCAATTCTTTTCAGGACTCCTTTATCCCCTTGCTTTTGATTCTCTTTCATTTCCACAGATCAACACCCACTGAACGCTTAATTCTCTCTCTCAATGACATACCTCCTTCCTCGGCTCCGATTGCGATAACAGTCGGTTTCACGGAATTTTCAAGCGTAGCCTGAAGTCGCAGCGGGACCCTGTTCATATCCCTGCTCTCAAGGACGAGTATACCAGTGACGCCGTCATCAAGGACTCTCGTGATGATGTTTACGAGATCCTCCTCAGTCACGGCGGTATAGGTATTCCTGATACCCGCAAGCCTGAAACCGAGGATGAATTCACTTGATCCGATTACTGATATCTCCATTATATCACCAGGAATCCCCTGATTCGCTCTGTCGGAAGGTTAGATTCTTTTCCCCTTGCCAGGGCACGGAGGTTGATAATCTCATACTTCTTCTTTTCCAGGTAGGTGAGGATGGGATGTATTGAGAAGGGATTTCGCTTCGACATGGACTCCATCTCCTGGATCTGGAATTTGATGAGTTCAATCTCAGTTTCACGCAGTGACTTCTCCTGCCTGAGGGTCTCGAGCATATCGAGGAGGGGACGGAGCTTGATCCGGCTCTTGACCGCATCGATAAATTCGTTGTGGTCCTCCCTGTTGACCAGGCGCTGGAATTCATCCACGCCAAAGGTACCTCCCGGAATCGCCATCTCCCTGGCATCCTGCTGGATCCTGTCGGCCCGGAGCCTGAACATGTTCCGGATATTGATCATGTCGATCTCCAGCCTGATGTAATCAAGGTAATTGCGGCCCCCTTTGAACCCGCTCATCGCCTCCTCGATCAGGTCGCTGTAGAATTGCCGGTAGAGTGCATTCTCCATGTGGGCAAATGAACCCTCGGCAATGGCGCTTTCAAGCCACTTCGAGAGGACGGGGTACATGGAGTATCCCTTCAGGGCCTCCACGACCCGTTCGGGGCTCTCTTCCTTCAGGAGGCGGTCCAGGATAACCCTGTCGAGTTCGCCTGCAGGGATGAGGATCTCCTTGATCTTTCCGGACTTAATTTTCTGTGCCTTTCCGCGAAGGATCGTGAGGACATTCTGTATGTCCCACCTTCGAAGGTAAGACTGGGTGAATCTCTTCAGATCTCCGGGGGCGATCTTCTGGATGTTCTGGTATTCCTTGGCCAGGTTCCAGCTGAGTGCGATCTCCAGGAGATCGATGCCCGAAAAAGATGTCCCGAGTTCATCGATCTCTTTTTTATACTGGGTCTCTTCGATAAACCGGGTTATCTCCGGAATACTCATGTTGAGCATCCTGAGATAGTCCTCGCGGGCGAGCAGTTTCGACTTCCTGACCCGCAATCGCGTGCAGACGTACTCGTACGGCACCAGACCGGTTCGTTTTTCCGCCACCCTTACATCACCTCATCCGAATAAGATCGCGGACGCATCCTTCAGTCCCGTCTCCCATACCTGTTCAAGGAACGTGGCGTAACTGTAGTCAAGCTGCAGTTCGCCGTCCCGGCTCTCAACGATGATGCCACCCTCGATCTCCAGCGCTTTTCCCGGGGAATATCCCCGAAATGCCGGATCCTTCGTGAGCAGCTCTTTCAGGACGGGCAGGTCACGCTCCCTGCAATGCACGATTCCATCGGGTATCTCTTTTGATGCCCTTTCCAGGAGTTCTTTCATTGCAGCACGGTGGAAGTCTGCAGGCAGCCCCGATATCGATGCAAGTGCTGCCTGGCATACCCTGTCAAGGAGCTCCTTCTGGGTGTTGAGGAGCTGCCTCTTGACCTTCAGGTTGGCTGCCGAGACCTCCTGGTTGTGAATGTGCGCTATCTGCTTCTCCACTTTACCATCAGCATCCAGCTTGATCTTTTCCGCTCTCTCCTGAGCGGATTTCAGGATCTGCATCGCTTCCTGCTGGCCTTCCTGCCGTATCAGCTCCGCTTCCCTCTGCCCTTTCGCCCTGATCTCTTCAATGACCACTTCTAGTCCCATGGTCTGCTCCGTCAGAACAGCAGAAGCAGGGCAACCACAAGACCGAAAATGACGATTGTTTCAGGAATTACGACAAACAGCAGGGCAAGACCGAAAATGTCCTTGTTTTCAGCCGTCGCCCCCACTGCTGCAGAACCGATCGACATCTCTGCAATTCCTGTTGCGATTCCCGTAGCTCCAACTGCAATAGCTGCGCCGAGCGCCTTCATTCCGGCCTGCGATGCCTGTACCATTTCAAGAGTCATATCTGCCATTTTTTAATCCTCCGAAAATTTTTTGATCATACCAAATGGATCGTATTTCTTTCCTCCACCCTTGTAGAACTTGGTGAAGAATTCAACATAGTGCAACCTCATGGACTGCAGCCCTCCTCCCAGCATCCCAAGAATTGTATTGAGAATGTGGCCAATAACGAAGACAACAGCGCCAACGATGATTATAACGACACCGAGTGCCGTCAGATGTTCCAACTGCGGTTCAATAAGCATACCGATAGCGATTAAATTCACCACTCCGGCAATAGCAACTGATGATAATCCCACACCCACGATACGGGCGTAGGAGAGTACATGAGAGAGAATCGTGGGAAGCTCCACGATTTCGAGCGCGGAATCCCTCACGATGAACAATACCCCAAGAATGAGCATGCCAAGGCCGATAAATGCCGGCATTGTCAGGCCAGCCACTACCGCAGGCCAGCCCGTCAGATCGGGCATGAGCGGCAGGGCGAACATGGAGAGAATCGCGATGAGGATACCGTACATGACCAGGAGCCACCCCACGTTTGCCAGCACGGCGAGAGTCCGGTGTTTCCCGTGATCCTGCCGGGCATGGTTCACAATCCCGAATATCCGCCCAAGCGTGATATGAAGAATACCTATCCAGACCGTCATCATCATCAGTTCCGGCACAGCGGGACCATGCCCGCCTGCGTGACCGATAGACAGGTGTCTGTTCGGGAGCAGGGGTTCGATTCCGGGTATGCCGAATCCCAGGAACTCGCTGAATAAGAACCCGAAGATGATGCTTGATATACCCGCATTGCGAAGAATCTTCAGGAGCATCTGTCCTTCATCGCCCGTAATCACCTTCCGCAGGCCCAGGGCGAGAGCCAGGACTAAAAGACCATAGGCCACATCCCCGAGGATCAGCCCGAAGAAGATCGGAAATATGATCGAGACCGTCAGGGTAGGATCAATCTCCGTGTATCTCGGACGCGAATAGATGTCCATCAAAAATTCGGTCGGTTTTGCAAAGCTGGCATTGTCATATTCGACTGGGATTACATCTTTTTCCATGTCGATCGCCAGCTCGGTCGCAAAGGCCCGTCCTCCGGTTGCGACGGACATCCCCTCGATAAATGTGTGGACATCTTTCTTTGGAATCCAGCCTTCCGCAAGAAATGCATTCTCTGTTGTCGCAAAACGAAGAGGTGCTTCCGCCATCTCGGCTTCGGTGCTCAGCAGCTCGTCACATGCCACCAGGAATCCCTGGTGCTTTTCCTTGAGACTGTCGAGAGCATGGTTCACTCCCTCTATCTCCTTCTCGACATCTGACAATTTGCCTTTGTAATAGTGGATCCGATCCTGCGCCATCCCCGACTCATCAGGGATTGGGACAGCCTGGAACTGTGCATCGAGAAGAGCCCTCTCCGCTTCATTCCGATATCCGGCAGAAATCCATAAAATAAGGAGATTGCCACCCTTGGACGATGCGGTCAACACTTCGTGCGGGATGTCAAGGTCCGGTTTTGCATTGATATAGCCGGTTAACACTGCAAGGTTGTCATACCCGCGCAGCAGATCGAGATCGACGGCTACGTTTGCAAACGGCGAAAGCGTCTCGATAACCTGCTCGATCTCCTTTGCCTCGGCGTCGAGTCTCGAACGTCTGTTGAGCAGTGATTCCACTTCTCCCTCGACAGAGGGTAAATCCTGCTCGATCAGGGATTTCAGGCGGGACGATGCGATCCGCTCTTTCGGGCTCACATCATCCGCCTGGACGGCGATCGCATTCGTGACTGCCCGAAGTTTCAGGAGTTCCCTGGAGGTATCGCTGCCATGGGGCAGTGGCATGCCGATCCTGTATCCTTCGTATCCTTCCTCTTCCTGCTCCACGTAGTCTTCGATGTGAAAAAGGTTCAAGGAATAAAGTTTTTTTACGACGGCATCAATCTGGTCTTTGGGTGCTACGACAAGCACCTTGCTCATATCCTCAGGCTTGAACATGCAGTTGCTCCTTGAAACGGGAAACAAGCAGTTTTACGGCTTCATCGAGTCTTTTACTGCCTGCATCCTTCAATTCTGCAGCTCGCTGTTCTCCTTTGCCTGCAATTTCAGCATGCTTTGATTCAGCCTGCTGCCGTGCATCTGCAAGCCTTTTTTTCGTGTAGTCCTCGGCGGTACTGGTCGCTTTCATGATCAGGTTATCGGCTTCCAACTCGGCATCCGCAATGGTGCGTTTTTTGTCGGCCATAGCCGTGTTGATCATGGAGCGGTACTCGTCTTCAGTTGCTTTGATGTTCTTTAAGACATCCGTCTTCATCCAACCCTCCTCTCACGGCATTCAAATATTTGACGGGAATTGTTCTTATATCTGTTGTTATTGATTTGGAGGCAAAACAACCCCTGGTACGTGCTTTTCGCCTCTGGACCCGGTATCGATGAGGATTTCCCTTTAAATCCGGAATAATTGAGATACTATCACAGCCGGGAGACGGGGGTGATGGAATACCCGTAATTTTTCAGGGAAAAGCAATAATATCGCCTGGAAAAACGGTTTCGACGGTTATATCTGGTAAAAGACCCGCCATCTCCACTCCCCCGGGTATCCCGGTGAGAACGATTCCCCCCAGTTCCTCGGATGAACAGAGGAGGTGCTGCTCGGGATGTGTCCCTCTCACAATCGTGCAGTCAAGGCGGATCTCTTTGCCGGCAGACACGACATATCTCAATCGTCTCGATCCGGGATGGTCACGCGGGAGAACGACAAGCGGCATGTGGTGCGACCTGACAATCTCCATGAGCATACCCGCTGCCCGGGTGGACCCGCCTTCCGGGGCCGAGACCGCGATGATGTCGTCCTCTTCAATTGTCTGGCAGTATTCCGAATCCGCGGTCAGTATACTGAGAGGGAATCTCTTTCCAGCTTTTCCAGCGAGGAGGAACGACCGATCTCCCTTTATAATCAATATCCTGTCTCCTTTCAGCTCTACGACCCGCTTATTCACACTCATGGTATTACACTCTGCGGTTCCGGTTATATGTTACATGCGATAGCTAGCCGGGATAATGCCTGCTCAAACGAAGAGGTTGAACACGAACAGTGTGATGACGAGCATGATGCAGGCATGTTTTATCCCGGCACGGACGGATCCTTCTCCCATCTGTCCGGCGATCAATCCGGAAAATACCGCCTGTGCCACCACCCCGTGGTACATCAGCCGCTCTGTTGCATAGAGGGAGACTGCTGAAAATCCCGACAATGCCGTTCCCGTAGGAATCCCCTCGGTATTGATCTCGGAGAGAATGGGCATGAACTGGTTGGTGATCACCCCGACGACGAAGAGGAAGACGAAGAATGCAAGATAGATGATGGCGGTGTAGATGAACATGTCAGACAGCCTCTCCCTCTTGAGGATATCGGACATCTTGGCATCGCTCGCAGAAATGGACAGTACATCGCCGATAGATCCGCTCATCTGGCTTGCCTTCGTGATCAGCGTGACCGTGCGGGCGATGAGCGGTGTCCTCACCCTGTTCTCGAACCGCATCAGGGCATCCGAAAAACTGCCTCCCCAGTCGATATCCCTCTTGATGCGCCGGATCTCGTACGAGAGGAGCCCGAGGTTCGTATTCACCATGATCCCTATGGCCTGCGCGATCGTGAGCCCGACCTGGTTTATTCCGGCCATCCGCTCGAGGAAATCCGGGATGAGGGATTCCATGCCCAGGATGTTCCTTCTCCAGAGCTCGTAGAAGACCGCGTAGGGCACAAGGACGATCAGGAGAGCGATCATGATGTGATCGTCGACCACGTCGATGTAGATCTCGGTATTCGTGTAGCTTGGGACCTGCAAGAAGAGTGCGATCAAATACAGGACAGCAAGCGGGATGGTGAAATAGAGTGTGAGGGAGTAGTTGCGGATAAACGCCCTGATCGGGTGCCGCAGGAATTCCCTGAGATTTCTGAACCTGTCATACTGCACGAGTTTTGCAAAAAATTTCTCCTCCCCAGGTTTTTTTACTATCCTGACGTCGCTGTATTCATGCAACCATCGTGCACGGACATAGCGCTCGACGGTCTCGGTCTTTATCGAGATGATATCGATGAGGATGATAAAGATGGCAGATCCGATGGGGATTAATGCATACACAACGGCGGAGAGTTGGAGCAGGGCGACTCCGCCCATCATGCCCATCACCACCATGATGATTATGAGAAAGAGTGGACCTGCAACGAAGAGCGTCACGTAGGACTCTGCAACGAGGGATAGGAAGCTTAAATACTGCTTCTGCTCGAACCGGGCCTCATCCTGGTACAGCTTGACCCTCCCTGCCAGAAACGTGGTAAGGTCGCCGCCACTCTCGATGACCGATATCATGTCCTCCAGGAACTCTTTTAGTTTCTCGGAAGGAGTCGTTGTCATGAGATGCCTGATGGCTGTAACGACATCGTACCCGAAGAAGTCGCAGTCCCTCACGACCTGCCGGAACTCCAGGGCGATCTCGCCATAGACTTTTGCATTGTCTGACAGTGACCGGAATATCGGCATGAGCTGGGCACCGCCCTTCCGCATGGCATACATGTACGCGACCGCGTTATGCAGGGTGAGGTTTATCTTGGTACGCCGGTTGCCCTTCTGGAGAGAGGGAAATTTCAGGATTAAATAAAAAACAACAACCGATCCGAGGAGGAATGCCACCAGGCCAACAGCGATCTGGAACCCGAGCATGTGCCGGGTTACCATGCCGGGTTCAGGTACTGGCACGTTGAATATATTGTACAATCCGGTGTATCCTTGCGTTGACGGACCGTATATGATGAACCCTGAGATCCAGAAAGAGAAGAGGGCCAGGAGAAGCCCGGCGATTATCGAGATCTTTATCGCCGTCTCCAGGTAATGTGCAAGCGTCATTCCCATGCGGGACGAGATGAGATCAGAATAGACCTGCTGGTGACGCAGGGGATCACGCCGAATATAGTTCCGGATCAGGGTATTGAATCTCATTTCAGGAGTGGGGTGAGATCATCGATTGCTGCGATGACACGGGCGGGATCGATACTGTATGTCTGGAATATCTTTGAGACCGAGATGTAGTCGATGATCTTCTGTCGCTGCATCGCTTCAAGGATCCTCCTCCTCACGGAGATCTCGTTCTCGAGGTCATCCTTGCTCCATCCCCGCCGGGCTGCGATGTCAGCATAGACCTGTGACCTGCCATGATAGGTGAACCTGTCCTTCACGGGGTCGTAATCAAAGACCGTGTTTACCCGCAGGTTTCCGGTCGATGGATCGATCCCAGCAATCTCGACTATCTCAAGAGATCTCCGCACCCGTTCGGTTCCAAGGTAGACCAGTGCCTGGACACTCACGACGTTTAACGCGGTGATCATGTTTCTCGGGACATTCAACGGTTCACTCTCGAGCCGGTGAATTGCTGCATCGATGCTTCCCGCATGCATCGTCGAGAATGTCGTGTGCCCCGTGTTCATCGCCTGGAAGAGTGTCTGCGCTTCAGCACCCCTCACCTCTCCGACGAGGATGTATTCGGGCCGCTGTCTCATGGCCGCCTTCAGGAGGTCGAACATGTTGATCACGCTTGCCCCTTCCGCGATCAGCTCGCGGGTCACGCTGGCGATCCAGTTCTCATGGTAGAGGGTAATCTCCCTGGTATCCTCGATGCTGACCACTTTTGCCATGGGGGGGATAAAGAGGGAGACGGCGTTTAAGGAAGTGGTCTTTCCGGATGCGGTTCCCCCGATGAAGAGAAGGCTCTTGTTGTTCTCGATCGCCATCCAGAAGTAAACCAGCTGCTCGGCATTGAAGGTGTGGTACTCGATCAGTTCTATCGGCGAGAACGGGTCCTCGCGGAACTTCCTGATGGTGAACGATGTCCCCCGTGTGGTGACCTCGGTCCCGAGTGTCAGCTGCAGCCTTGAGCCGTCAGGGAGTGTTGCATCGAGAATCGGGTTTCCCGTGGATATGTGCTTTCCAGAGCGCTGTGCCAGTGAAATTGCAAGTGAATTGAGAACATCCTCCTCGAAGAGGATATTCGTCTTCACGTTCCGGTATCTCCGGTGATAGAGAAAGACCGGGATCATGATCCCGTCACATGAGATATCCTCGAGGAAGTGATCCTTCATGAGTGGATCCAGCCTGCCCCAGCCGAGGAAGTTCCTGATGAGGTAGTACTGGAGCTTGAAATAACTCTCCTCCTCGAGCTTAACTCCGTATTCGGCCAGAAGCTCCTGCATCTTCTCTATCAGGAGACGCTGCCGGTCCTTTCCCATCTCTTCATCCGTGAGGATCAGGGCCGAACGCAGATCTTCATGGATACGCTCCAGCAGCTCGTACTCAAACTCTGAAAGTTTCGGCTCGAAGAGGAGGTACTCATCCTGGTTGGTCTGGAGATTGTGTGCGACGATGACCAGGGTCCGCCCGGGTTCAACCCAGTACTCCTCTATCTCCCTGTAGCCTTCGGGCAATTCGCCGCCGACGAGTGGTCCGTGTTCCTCGTAGTTGTATTCAATAATAGCGTGGACGGCCTTTTTCTTCCCGAAGAGGTGTGGTACTGAGAATCCTGGCTTTTTGACAGAAACCACCTCTTTTATCTCTTCCTGCTGGATATCGTGGACGGCTTTTTTCCTCCCGAAGAGGTGTGGGAGTGAAAACCCCGGCTTTGTTACGGAGAACTCCTCTTTTATCTCTTCCTGCTGGATATCCTGCACAATTTCGTCTATTTCCGAAGACAGCATGAGAAACAGGTACCTCCCGGCGTTGCTGCCATAAATCCCTGAATGGGTTTATATTTGGGAGGAATGGTATAAAGGTATATCCCGGGCATGTCAGCGTTCGCCCCGGGAAAATCCCGGTCAGATACGTGATTTTTGGAACAAGGTCCTTTGCTATCTGTTGCGGATACAATTGATGAACCGGGAACGGGTTGTATCCTGCTGCAAGGCATCATGCATGCAATGCCGGATCGGCAGCCCAATGGTGGCCTTTACCAGTGCGAGACAATGGTTTTTGGAATAAACAGTCGTTTTGCGAGCGTTGACCGGAGTGATTGAAGACCGGTACGCAGGTATCGACCCGGATTCTTCGTTCCCGAAAAACAGGGGAGGTCGAAAATTTGGCCCGGCCGCCATAAAATGAGGGAAAAATAGAAGTGCTTTCGGCAGTTACCAGTAATCAGGCAGATCATGCAGGAGCCGGACATTCCCCCGATGCCCACCGGAATCACCTCGCTGGACCCGGTACTGGAAGGTGGGATGCCCCCCGGCTCCGTCGTCCTTCTTCTCGGGGAGACCGGATCCGGGAACAGGGAGTTTGTATACAGTTCCATCCTCTCGCTCGCAGCATCGAAGATAGAGAAGAGGGAGGACGTCGCCGTTCTTCCCGAAGATATCTGCTATATCTCGTTTACCAAGACCCGTGAAGATATCCTGGGGGAATTATCCCTCTCATTTCATCCAGACCTCGTGTCCTCAGCATCGCAGATACAGTTCGAAGACCTCTCCCAGCTCTATTTTGATGCAAGCGTGGTCCCCGTTGAATGGTACTCGGGTGCCGATTTCCTCACCCGTATACAGAAGAAGACACCGACCACGAACATCATGGTGCAGCTGGCCTCGACCATGGAGAAGCTGGCGCCCCACAGCCTCATCGTTCTCGATTCCCTGACAGATCTCGCCACGCAATACTCAAAGACAGAGCAGTGGAACGACTTTTCAGCCTTTCTGAAGGGTCTCCAGAGAATAACAAAAAAATGGAACACGACGATATACCTCCCTCTTACAGGCGGCATTCTCGACAGGGGCAGGGAGACCGAGATTGCGGATGCGGTTGACGCGGTCCTGCTCTTCCGCTGGGAGGAGACGCCCGGTGCGAGGAGACAGAGGGTTATGCATTTCGAGAAGTTCAGGGGTCTCATGCCGCATCTGGAAGAACGCGACCTTGTCAAGTTTGCCGTGCGGATCACGTCCAGCGGCGGATTCGAAGTGAGCAATATCAGGGTGGTCATATGAACGATGAACGGGTGAGGATCGGGATCGAGGGGCTTGACCAGATGATGGGCGGGGGTCTTCTCCCGGGAAGCATCTGTGCCATCATCGGGACCTATGGTACCGGGAAGACCACCTTTGCCCTTCATTTCATCTGGGAGGGGCTTGTTTCGGGTGAAAATGTCATTTACATCAGCCTGGAAGAGAGAGAGGACCGGATTCAACGGTACATGGATCAGAAGGGCTGGGATGTCTCGCCATATATCGGAAAGACATTCACGGTCTTGAAGCTCGATCCGCTTGACTTCAACCTGGCGATCAACAGCCTGAAGAACGAACTTCCACAGCTCGTCAGGAAACTGGATGCAAAACGTGTGGTCATCGACCCCGTTTCGCTGTTTGAAGACCTCTTCGAGAAAGATTACGAGCGGAGGAGGGAGATGTTCCGGTTTGTCGACGGACTGCGCGACCAGAAGTGCACGATCCTTCTGACGAGCGAGACCGACAGGCATGACAGTTTCGCAAGCAGGCACGGACTGCTGGAATACCTTGCCGACAGCGTGATAGTGCTCAGGTATGTGCGCCCGTCAGACCTGACCAGTGTCCACCTCGCCCTCGAGGTGGTCAAGATGCGCCTCTCCGCCCATTCGCGTGAGATCAAGCCCTACGAGATCCAGGAGGGCCAGGTGCTGGTCTACACGGAAGCGAACGTCTTTTAGATGCCACCGATACCGAGCAGGTGCAGGACAACGATGAGCAGTGCGCCGGGAATACCCCCGAGGGCGCAGAAGAGCACGGTAACCAGGTTCAGCTCGATATCCGGCCGGCCAAGCATGGGCATGATGTGGAAAAAATTGACACAGAAGATGAGTAACAGCCCCAGTACAGAATTGATTATCAGTTTCGTGATATTTTTCAGGATCAGGAAGAGGACAACGGCAATCAGGATGCCTGCCACGAGAAGCGCCAGATCTATCGACATCTCTATACACCTATAATATTCTGGCGCAATAGTCTGATTTTTGGCAATATCATCCTTCCGGTGACACGTTTTTTGGATCCAACCCCGCCGGTCTCCTTGAGCATCGTAAAGATGTTGCCAGACATCATGGCTTTCCGCACGGGCCGTACGAATTCGCCTCCTTCGACGAGGTAGGCATTTGAGAGTTCCACAGAAAAATCCCCCGACAGGGGATTTGCGGTATGGGCTCCAACGACATCATGGACATAGAGTGCCGGCTCGTCCATGATCCCCGATTCCTTTCCGTCGAGTACCAGGTTATGGACTCCGATGGCTGGGCCGCCTCCGGATCCGGAACGGACCGCACTCCCGGTGCTGGACTTTCCGTACCGGTAAGCTGTCTTCAGGTCGTAGGCAAATGCCATTAAAACGCCATTTTTGATGAAATCCAGTCGTCGTGCGGGACTCCCCTCTGCGTCCCACCGTGTCGAAGAGAGTCCGCGCCCGTCGAAGGGATCGTCGTACAGGGAGAGGCTGCTGTCGATGACAACCTCGCCCATGCTCTCTGCAAGCCGGGATCGTCCGGCATGGACATTCCGGCCGGAGAGTGCGGGGACAAAGACCGCTCCCAGGAACTGTGAGAGAGCTATCTGGGAGAGTACCACGTCATACCGGCCGCTCCTGATATCGTCTCCCCCCGCAGATGTATGGGCAAGCCGGGCCGCTTCTTCCCCGACCCCGACCGGGTCGATATCCAGCCTGTACGAACTGTCGAATTCATACCCGGTTGACTGGCCGCTGATACAATCGAGCGAGACGCCGACAGACGTTTTCGGGCTGCTGTACAACACACCGGACGAGTTTGCCACCGTGGAGAACTGCCGGGAGACGTGGGCTGACCCTGACGTCACCTCCACGGGGTACCGGGAGGCTCCCTCCAGGAGTTCTTCACAAAAGCGTTCCAGCAGAGCCGGATCCATCGTGATCTCCGGGTCACAGGCGAGCGGGGAGGGATCGAGGTCGACCGGTCCGGGCAACCCGCCCCATTCCTGGGGCGTGGCAAGCTCGCCGCTGGCAATTGCGGCCGACAGGCATTCCTGCCACCGTTCGGGATCGTTTGTGCTGGATACCCCGATCTTTCCATCCCGGATGGTCCTGATCGCCATCCCCGTGCTCCGTGAGATCGCGGCCTCACTGATCTCTCTCTTTCGCAGGGACGCGGAGAGGGACTCGCCCTTCACGAAGAAGACCTCGACCTCGTCCGCAATTTTTGATCCTTCCTTGAGGACGGACTCAATCGGTTCCACTGCCACCCACCACCGCAGAACGAAGCAGGACATGAGGGGATCCGTCGCTCACCGGAACGCTCTGACCCCCTTTCCCGCAATAGCCCTGGTGCATCAGGAGATCATTGCCGCAGAGTTCGATCGAATGGAGCGTGGAGAGGATCTCGCCTGTCAGGGACACATCCCTGACCATGCCTGCGACCTCGCCACCTTCGACGAGATAGCCGTATTCGGCATTGAACTGGAATACGCCCCTGCCGGGGTCAACCTGGCCGCCCCTCGATCCCTTGAGAAGTATTCCGTCCCGGCAGGTCTCGAGCATCTCTTCAAGTGAGCTGTCCCCGTTTTCGATATAGGTATTACTCATCCGGACAAGCGGCGGCTCACCGGGCATCGCCCTGGCGTTGCCGGCAGCACCGTGCCCGATTGCCGCCAGGGTCTCCCGGCTGTGGAGATATGTATTCACTCTGCCCCTGCGGATGATCTCGGTTCGCCCGACGGCGGAGCCTTCGGCATCCACGGGTTCAAAGCCGAATTCGGGAAGGGAGGGGTCATCGACAATCGTCAGGATATTGTTCCCGATCTTTTCGCCGATCTTTCCGGAGAGAACGGAATTGCCCTCTTTTACGAGGTCACCCTCGCTGGCATGCCCGACAGCTTCGTGGGCAAAGACCCCTGCAAGTTCCTGGTCAAGTATCGCATTCATAATCCCTCCTTTTGCAGCCTTCGCGTCCAGCAGTTCGATCGCCCGCCGGGCGGCTGCAGCCCCTATATCCTGTTTATGTCGGATGGGAAGGCCGCTGATCGAATGGAGCCTCTCGTATCCCATCTGGACGACCCCGTTCCTCGACGCCACGGCCATTATGCCAAACCCGCATCGACAGATGGAATAGGTGTGCTCGTTCCCGCTGCTGTCCTCGAAGGTGACTGTGTCGTGTCTCTCCGAGTAGTTTGCCCGGGAACTGGAGATGCCTCCAAGTCGGGCGCTCTTCTCGATGCCTGCAAGAATCGATGTCTTCTCCTCGATACTCACATCCCGGGGGTCCTCCCGCATCGCCGGGACGTCCAGGACACCTCTGTTGGCATCCGCGACCTCCACTTCCTCTCCGGTGATGGATGCGACTCCGAGCACCGAATTGATCATATCCGAAAACCTGTCCCCCCGTGGACGCTGGTAATTGTCGACGGTCATGATGCCCCAGCCCCGCGGTCCGAGCACCCGTACTACTGCCTGGTCAAAAAAAGATGTGCCTGCAGACTCGATGACCGAATTGTCGATATCGATATGGGTAACCTCGCCTGCGACGTGGCGGATGTCATAGTACCGTATCCTGTCCATGGCCAATCAGATTGCAGACGGCTTGATTCCGGAACTGTCCATTATCTTCTTCGATGTGGCCATCTTCCGGAGCTTGTCAAGGAAGCCTTCGTTGTTATCCGGGAGGAGCGCGATCTTCAGGACATCCTCGATATGGTCGACGGGAATGATGGTGACCATGGGCTGGTAACGCTCTTCTATCAGGACGTCGTCGATGTTCGCCCTCGGTATGAGGACGGTCTTTATCCCTGCCTTGGCCGCCGCCTCGATCTTGTAGGTGACTCCCCCGACGGGGAGCACGTCCCCGCGGACCGAGAGTGATCCCGTCATTCCGATGTCCTGCCTGACCGGGATATTCTCGATGGCGCTGATGACTGCGGTTGCCACACTTATCGAGGCTGAATCGCCCTCGACGCCGCCGTACGTCCCGATGAACTGGATGTGGATATCCATGTTCCTGATGTCCTTGCCGGTGAACTTCTTCAGGATGGCGCTCACGTTCTTGATCGATTCCTGGGCGATCTCTTTTAACAGGCCGGTGGCGACGACCGTGCCGCTGGCCCCCTGGGCAGGCGTCACCTCTGCCATGATGGGGAGGACGGATCCCGAATCGCTGCCCATCACGGCGAGGCCGTTGACCCGTCCCACCCGGGTGCCGTCTATCATGGTGAGTTCATACTCCCTGCTCCGGGTGATGTATTCGTCAGAGACCTGGTCCTCGATCGAACGTGCGGTCTTCTTTGCCGCAATCACGTGTTCAGCGGTGGTCATCTCCGATCCCGCCTGCCTGGCGAGATCTCCTGCAACCCTGATAAGGCCGCCCATGTCGCGGAGCTTCAGGGTGAGGTGGCCTTTCCGGTTGGACCGCCGCCGCCCTTCCCTGATGACCTCCTCCAGTGCCCCGCGGTCGAAGTGGGGGATCTTTCCGTCGTTCTGTATCTCCTGCGCAATGAAACGGACGAATTTTTCCCTGTTTTCCGGTGTGTCGGGCATGCTCTCGCCCATGTAGACTTCATACCCGTACCCCCTGATACGGGACCTTAACGCAGGGTGCATCCCCTGGATCGCATCGAGGTTTCCTGCCGCTATCATGATGAACTTGCAGGGGACCGGTTCGGTTCGCACCATCGCCCCGCTGGAACGCTCGCTCTGACCGGTGATGGGAAACTCGCCCTCCTGCAGTGCGGTGAGCAGGTTCTGCTGCGAGTGGGGTGTAAGCGTGTTGATCTCGTCGATGAAGAGCACGCCCTTGTGTGCCCGGTGGATGGCCCCTGCCTCGACACGGTCATGGCTCGGTGTCTCCAGTCCGCCGCTCTGGAACGGATCATGCCTCACATCTCCGAGGAGGGCGCCCGCATGCGAACCGGTGGCGTCAACAAACGGTGCAACTGTTGTGGTGTCGTTTGACACAAGCAGCTTGGGGACCATCGAATCCTCGCGGGGGGTTGCGTATCGCAACGCCATGAATATGAACGCTGCGGCGATTATCCCCATCAGCCACTGGTAAGTGATGAACGCATACCCGATGATGCCTATCATGAGAAGCATCATGAGGGTGTTTCGCAGCTGTATCTTCTTGCGTGCTTCGGCCTTGTGTGCGGTCACTATCTGTTTTCCTCTCCCTGCGGGGACCGTCCTCACCACAGGATTGTTGGAGTCGTCAGAGTTTGGATATACCAGGATGTCCTGCATCTCTTCCTTTGGCAGGAGCTCCGACATGGCCTTGGCCAGCATCGATTTGCCGGTGCCGGGGCTGCCGATCATCATCACGTGCCGTCTCTGGATGGCGGCTTTCTTTATGACCTCGACTGCGTGTTCCTGGCCTATCACCTGGTCGATGAGTTTTTTCGGAACCTCGATCTCACTCGATGAATCAGGGGATGATTCAGGCGATATGGGCTCTTGGGGAACGTTTTCGGTCGGATTATCGGTTTCCATGCTTGGATTGTCCTGCTGCACGCATAGGTAGTAACATAATTTATTCATGGTAGTTTAAGTACTTTCAGCATGAGGTAGGATGAAATGAAGGTAATCAGCACGGAATCCTCACAGATCCTTGCAGCCCGGGTTGCACGGGAGGCGGGGATCGATATCGTCGATGTCCGGTTCTCACGGTTCCCGGACGGTGAACTGTATCTCCGGACAGGCCCCATCGACGATGAGATGGTCATCATCGGGAGCACAGCCGACAGCGACGCACTTGTGCAGCTCCTGCTCCTCGTCGACGCCTGCGAACGCTCAACGAACGTGCTAGTCCTGCCGTACATGGGATATGCCCGCCAGGACAAACAGTTCAACCCCGGGGAACCATTGAGTGCCCGGGCGGTCGCAAGGGCTCTCTCGGCGGGTGTCTCCCGTGTCCTGACCGTCAACATCCATGACGAGAACGTCCTCGCGCATTTCAGAGTCCCGGCAGCAAGTATCTCGCTTGCAGGGGAGATTGGGGCGTATCTCAGAACCATGGATCTCTCCCGTCCGCTCATTCTTGCACCGGACGAAGGGGCGGCGAAGTTCGGGGAGATGGTGGCATCGGCGGCAGCCGGCTGGGACTCGGACCACCTGCAAAAGACCCGTCTCTCGGGAGAAGAGGTCAGGATGGAGCCCCGCAACCTGGAGGCGAAATCGCGTGACGTCGTTATCGTGGACGACATCATATCGACGGGGGGGACGCTTGCGAAAGCCACCCAGATGCTGTATGAACAGGGTGCACGGAACGTGTATGCGATGTGCGTCCACGGGGTAATGACCGGGGGTGCCCACACGCATCTCCTCGCGGCCGGCATACGCGACGTGGTCTGCAGCGACACGATCGAGCGGGGCTGCTCGCGGTACAGCGCCGCACGCGAGATCGTCTCAGGGATAGGCGATGCTCGAAGTTGACGGGTCCGTCCTCGAGGGTGGCGGCCAGATTGTCAGGTCGGCAGTTGCCCTTTCAGCCATCACGGGTATCCCTGTCCGGGTCAGGAACATACGCGCAGGACGGGACCGGCCGGGCCTGCGATACCAGCACTGTGCAGCCGTCCGTTCCGTTGCCTCGGTCTGCAACGCACGCGTGGATGGATGCGATGTCGGGGGAGATACGCTCACGTTCAGCCCGGAGAAGATCGAGAAGAGGAGTATTTCGGTGGATATCGGGACTGCGGGAAGCATCCCGATGGTCCTGCAGGCGTGGCTCCCCGTAGTCCTGGATTGTGGCGGGGAGATTGTAGCACAGGGGGGTACCGAGGTCCCGTTGAGCCCGACAATCGATTATTTCGAGCATGTCACCGGACAGGTGATCCGTTCACATGGGGGAAATTTTTCCACAACCATCGTGCAGAGAGGGTATTATCCGCGTGGCGGCGGCATCGTGCGGGTGGTTGTAGAACCGTCATGCATGCGTCCGATCTCCTTCGGCGGCCCTGCTGAGGGATGCGGTATCGTCTCCTGTTCTTCCGGTCTGCCTGATCACGTTGCGACACGGCAGGCCTCATCAGCCGTCTCCCTCCTTGCAGGGGAGGGAATAGACGGAGTCCCGGTTGAGTATGACCGGAGGGACGGCCCGGGGACAGGCAGCTCCATCACGGTGTGGTTCGGATGCAGGGGAGCATGCGCCCTGGGAAGACGCGGGGTTCCCGCGGAACTGGTGGGGAGTTCGGCTGCGAGAGGCCTCGTCGACGAGCTCTATCTGCAGGGGGATGTAGACCGGTATCTTGGTGACCAGCTCCTCATCTACCTTGCGCGATACGGAGGGCGGTATTCCTGTACAGAATACACGCTCCATGCACGGACCATGGTCTGGCTTCTGGAACAGTTTGGGTTTTTTGTCGATGTCCGTGAAGGGCACCCGGTGGAGTTTGCCTGTGAGAGCGGTTCTTGATTCCACGGTATTCTTCTGCGATCTCCCGGTCACCGGAGAACTATTTGTGCCGTCTTCGGTCATCTCCGAACTCCGGGACATTCGTGCAAAGAGCCGCTTTGACACGCTTTGTGTGCACGGACTCCAGGTGAAGGAGCCCGGTAAAGAATCCCGTGCCCGGTCAGAGGATGCAGCCCGGCGAACCGGCGATCTCCCGGTCCTGTCGGCGACCGATCTCGACATACTCGCACTTGCACTCGAAGAGGGCTGTGCGATCATGACCGATGATTTCGCGGTCCAGAATGTCGCCCTCGAACTGAAGATTGCAGTTATTCCCATCCAGCAGAGACCTGCGAGGAGGATCAAGTGGCGTTTCCGGTGTGTTGGGTGCGGCAGGTATTACGAAGAGGAGGGCGAGTGTCCTGTCTGCGGCTCGCGTGTAAAACGAAAACTTAAATAGATGGGTGTAAACTTTTCACCATGTCATCGCTCGATGACCTGATACAGAAGGCACAGATGCTTCTCTCTGAAGGGCACAGTCCCGGGCAGATCGCAGACGAGCTGTCTCTCTCCATGGAGACTGTCACCTGGCTTTTAACCCAGCAGAAGGGTATGGAAATACCAAAGGATGTCCATATCGACTGGACTGCCGTGAGCGGGCACGCACCGCTGCTCGACGAAATTGCGATGATGATGCTGAAGAGGTATTACATTGCGCTCGATGAGAAGGATGAGACCTCCCCGGAGAAGTTCCCGACCGTGATCGTCGGCATTGCGATCTCTGGGATCCCGCTCGCAACGCTCATTGCCGTGGAGGAGGATGTAAAGATCGCCATTTATCACCCCGCAAAGCACAGCACCCAGGATCCGCCCGTGGGATCAGTTTCCGGTAACTTTGCAACGATTGCCGGTGAGCGGTGTATTATCGTCGATGATGTCATCACCTCGGGCAACACGATGCATGAAGTTGTGCGTTATCTCCGGAGGCATGGTTCGGTGCCGGTGGCCGTCTGGGTGATGTTTGACAAGCGCGGTCTTCGCGATGTTGATGGCGTTCCTGTCTTCTCTCTCTTCCAGATATCCCGCATCGACTGAGGAGGGGGTCTCCACCCCCCACTCAATATAGATTAATTTATATAGAAGTTCAATTCCATCTTTTACAACATTGGAGGATAAATACCATGCTTGGAGGACAACCAATCATTATTCTTAAAGAAAATGTTGAGCGTAACAGGGGCCTTGAGGCCCAGCGCTCCAACATCGCCGCGGCGAAGGCCATTGCCAGTGCAGTACGGACAACCCTCGGACCGCGTGGTATGGACAAGATGCTCGTGGGTGGCACGGGAGACGTGACGATCAGCAACGACGGCGCGACAATTCTTCACGAGATTGCAGTCCAGCACCCTGGTGCCAAGATGGTCATCGAGGTGGCCGAAGCCCAGGACGACGAGGTCGGAGACGGCACGACCACCGCAGTCATCCTTGTCGGTTCGCTCATGGAGAAGGCAGAGGATATGATCGAGAAGAAGATCCACCCGACGATCATCGGCAAGGGATACCAGCTGGGCATGGAGAAGGCCCTCGAGATTCTGAACGAACTGGCGATTGATATCAAGCCCGATGACCGGGAGATGCTCATCCGGATCGCGGATACTGCAATGACGGGCAAGTCCATCGAGTCGGTGAAGGAGAAACTGAACGAGATCGTGGTCGATTCGGTGATGATAGTCGCCGAACGCGAGGGCAAAAAGGTGAGCATCGACCAGGACAACGTGATGATCAAGAAGCAGGCTGGCGATACCATGGACGACGCGGAGCTTGTCAGGGGTATTGTCATCGACAAGACACGACTCAGCGAAGATATGCCCCACAAGGTGAAGTCGGCGAAGATCGCACTTGTCACAAGTCCCCTGGAGATCAAGAAGACCCAGACGAAGGCCAAGATCAGGATCAGCTCGAGCGACCAGGTGAATGCGTTCGGTGTCCAGGAACGCGAGGCACTGAAGAAATATGCCGATGCGGTTATCGCGAGCGGCGCAAACGTTCTCCTGTGCCAGAAGGGAATAGCCGAGGCGGTTGGGTTTTACCTGGCCAAGGGCGGCGTACTGGCCGTTGAAGATGTCCCCGAAAAGGATATGAAATTCGCGGCAAAGGCGCTCAATGCAGAGATGGTGAGCAAGCCTGATGAACTCACTCCAGAACTGCTCGGGACGGCAAAGTTAGTCGAGCAAGTAGAGGATGCAGAACTCATCAAGATCTCCGGGTGCGAGAACCCGAAGGCTGTCACTATCCTCCTTCGGGGTTCCACAAATTACCTCCTTGACGAGCTTGAGAGAGCGGTGGTCGACGGGACCCGGGTGGTCATGGACGTGATGGAGGACGGCAAGATGCTTGCAGGCGGCGGTTCGGTGGAGACCGAGCTCCTCCTGAGGATTCGCGATTATGCGTCAACCGTCGGCGGGCGTGCCCAGCTTGCAATCGAGAAGTATGCCG
>JAHDSI010000081.1 GCA_018432765.1 Methanoregulaceae archaeon
CATCGCCAGTATGGCGGCAGGCTCGCGCATCTTTGGGGGAGTGACTCCCCCAGCTCACATCGATCCCGTCCATCGATGCTCCCGTCCCCGGCAGTCTTGTTCGTTGTGGAAGAGATTCCCTGAGCTCAATTCGATCCCAATCATCCCGGCATCACACTCCACCGCAGCCCCCGCGAGGGAATTGTCTTCCCGCTCCCGGATGGGGAACTGCAGAATTGTTGTTGAAAAATCTGATACGAATTTTCCAGGTAAGAGATCTTCCAGACAAATAATACGATGTGAAAGATACGGCCCGGAAAACCCGGGGCATCACCAATACCATGAAACACCCGGACAACAAAAAATAAGAAATACTGAGCTGATCCCTCGTCGGAGATCAGCCAGATGGATATTCAACATGGCGCATTTTCACTGCGACAGGTGCGGCAGATGCTGCATCAGCCTCGGCAGGCACATCTCGATCGAGCGGAAGCTCTCGTCCACGAGCCATTACTGCAGGGTTGCTGTCACCAGGGAGATCGTTCCCGTCACTATTCATCCCGAGTACCGGGATCTCTTTCTGAACCCTCCCCCGGGCAGCACCGATGAATCCTGGTGCCCGTACCTGAGACATATCGAAGAGGGCAGGTTTGTCTGCACGATATATCCGAGCAGGCCTTCGATATGCCGGAACTTTTCCTGCTACTCGATGATCATCCGGGACAGCAGGAATGCGGAAGTGGGCAGGGTCAGCGGAAAGGACCTCAAAAGCAGCGATGCAGGACTGGTGGAGACGTGGGAGCGCGAAGTCGCGACGCTCCCTGCGATGGACAAAGGGTCATGGATGAGGATGGTATCCGGAATCCTCGAAAAGAACGGATACACCCTCGAGGCCGTCGTTTGATCCGCTCTGAAAAATTCCTGATCCCGTATCCAAATCCCGGAAAATATACGCTTATAATGGATGGAGAATATACATTTTCATGAGTTTGATGACCGAAATACCTAAAGAGGAGTATATTTTGAAATGCACGTCCGCCTGTGCGGGCTGCAGCTCTTCGCTCATTCTCCGGTACGTGTTGAAGGCGGCAGGGGAGGATACCGTGCTGGTAATTCCCGCCTGCTGCACGAGTGTTATCCAGGGGATCTACCCCAATACCGCGATGAACGTGCCGATATACAACGTGGCGTTCGCCGCGGCGGCGGCATGTGCGTCGGGCATGAGCGAGGCCTTTGCAAAGGCCAGGAAGAAGACCAATGTGATAGTGTATGCAGGTGACGGGGGTACCGTTGATATCGGAATACAGGCACTCTCGGGCGCCTTTGAGCGGAACACCAACTTCCTGTATATCTGCTATGACAACGAGGCCTATGGCAACACCGGGATGCAGAGATCGGGATCGACCCCTACCGGGGCGAGGACGACGACCACGCCAGGTGGAAAGATGCATGCAAAGAAGGACCTTGCGGGAATCGTTGCGGCTCACAACCCCCCGTATCTCGCCACCGCCTGCAGTGCATACCCAAAGGACCTCCTCTCCAAGGTGAATAAGGCGCTCTCCATCCAGGGGCCAAAGTTCATCCATGTCCTTGCACCCTGCCCGCCGGGATGGCGCTACCCCTCCGAACAGACCATAGAAGTGGGAAAACTGGCCGTCAAGTCCGGCATGTGGATCCTCTACGAGAGGGAGTACGGAAAGGTCACCATAAACGGACCTTCAAAAGCGGCCATGATTAAGCCCGTTCCCATCGAGGACTACCTCTCGGTACAGGGGCGGTTCAAGGGGATCACCAGGGAAGCGGTCGAGATGCTCAAATCGCAGGCAGAGAAGACTGCGAAGCACCTGAAACTCGAGGAGGAAGGCATATGCTGAC
>JAHDSI010000181.1 GCA_018432765.1 Methanoregulaceae archaeon
GATAAACTGCACGGAACTGCTTGGTTACGACCTATCCGATCCGGAACAGCTCCGTGAGGCACGGAGGGGGGGGCGTCATGAGAGAAAAATGCCCTGTATTCGTGAGGGATGCAGCTGATATTCTGGAGCTGATACTCTACATGTGATGTTTTTCCTGATGGCAATTTTATCGGGTTTTTATTCAGATAGACAGCGTTGCTTTTATTTATCGCGACTATCTGGAATGAGAAATTAAGATCCTGATACGCTTCAATTCCTTTCCTGGAAAAATCTCCTCTGACCGTTATTCCTGTTATGCTGTTTTTTCATTCAGCCCATCATATGACATGGCCCTGGTTCAGCAGCTGCACCTCGATGATCGACCCCTCCGGAAGGCGATCGTATCCTTCAGCTATGGATGCGACTGCGTTTGTTTCAGCGATGCTGGAGAGGCGACTGGTCTTCTTCTCGGGAGTAAAGGTCGGAGATCCGTCATCGAAGGTGAGTGTGCCGAAGAAGAAATCGGTCCATTCGCGATCGCCTCCCTCGAGTGCGGAAGCAAGCCTCGCCCTCATCCCTGGCAACCCGGGACTCCGGTGGCCGGACAACGCAAGAAGCCCGGGCAGCGCGATCTGAAGGAAGGCTATGATATTGGAAGGGGGTCCGCCAGGCAGGACGAATAAGGGTTTTGCATTGAGTAATCCGAACCCGACCGCCTTTCCGGGCCCGATGCGGATCCGGTGGAACACCTTCTCCCATCCGAGTTCTCCGAGCGCGTGTGCCACCAGGTCGCGATCTCCGGTCCATGCCCCTCCGCTTGTGAGGATAGCGTCGGTGTGGGCAGAGATTTCCTGCAACGTACTCTGCATGGCGGCGGGATCATCCCTGACGATTGCGAGGGTCGGTTTCATCCGGTATCTCCTGCACCAGCCGGCGAGGGTGACGATATTGCTTGAGTACAGCTTGCCGTCGGGCAGGGGCTCCCCCGGTGCAAGAATCTCATCGCCTGTTCCAAGGATACCCACCAGGGGGTTTTGAAAGACCGGAACCCTGCAATGTCCTGACATGGCGAGAAGCCCGGCGGTTATGGGCGATATCTGCTGGCCCTTCTTCAGGATGCATGTGCCGGCCAGCACGTCTGTTCCACGGCGGAGGATGTTCCGGGGGTCTGAAGCGTTCTCCACACGTATTCCTTCGACGTCCTTCTCCACAAACTCGTCGGATACGACGGCATTTGCGCCGGCCGGTATACGGGCCCCGGTCAATACTCTCACGGCCGTGCCCCGCATGAGGGAAATGTCCTGTTCGCATCCAGCGGCCATTACTCCCAGTACACGCAACCGAACGGGATCATCGCATGTTGCACCGGCCACGTCGCCGGATATGACCGCATACCCGTCTTTCCGGGAGGTATCAACAGAAGGAGAATCCACCAGGGCGAAGAGATCCGATGCGGCAATACGGTCGATGCTGTCAACCAGTGAAACATATTCAGGGGGAAGCGGTCTGATATGTGCAAGCGTCAGTCTCAATGCTTCTCCCAGGCCAAGACTCATCTCTTTCATGGTGCTTTCCTCTTCACCCACGCTCTGGCAACATGCATATGCTGGGTGTCCTTTCAACATAATAACAATGTGCGGTTCTTCCATGTCACAGGGACATAATCTTCTTCCATAAAGTCTCTTCTTTCATTTCTGGTTAAAATAAGGATGATCATGGAGATCGCAAGCATCCAGTGTAACTGCAACAATCATCTCCGCGATACACTCAGTCTCTCTCCCGGCTGGCCGGAAAATATGAAATCCAACTGGTACATGCGTTCGGCTGGCCGGGAGCGGTGGCTTTAATGAATCCCGCACGGGATGGCGGGGATGCGAGGTTCACGGATTGTTCCATAGGCGCCTACCACGTCCAGAAGCATGTGCATAAAAGAGGGTCTTATCAAAAAAATGTCGAGAGATAGAGGAGATGTATTCTCCTTTCTTCATCCCCTCTCGTATTTCAGCGCTCCTTCCACGGGACAGACTTCAATGCACCGTCCGCACATGTAGCATTCCATCTTCCGGTCGCCTTCCTTTGATTCATCGGTCGGACAGACCTTCTCGCACTTCCCGCAGTGGATGCACAGGTCGGTCCGGCGGAACCTGAACAGGCTCCAGCCGGCAACAAACGAGAGAAGGAACCCATACGGGCAGATGAACCGGCAGAACGGACGGTACATGAAGACCGAGAATACGACGATTGCAAGGAAGATAAAAAATGAAGCCGATCCGACGGCCAGGTAGAAGAAATCTTTCAGGCCGATGAATTTGAGGAGGTTTATCGAGAATGCGAGTGCGGCTGCTATCAATATGACAAAGGCACCCAGCCTGACTGCCATCGTGGTGTTTTTCCACCGTCTCCCCACCTTTTTGGCGGGCACCAGGTATGCAAGCTCCTGGAGCGTCCCGGCAGGGCAGATATGACCGCAGAATATTCTCCCAAAGAGCAGGGTAAAACCGAGGATGAATAAGAGGCCGAATGCTGCGGCCTGAAGCGGTCCGCCAAGGCCCTTCGTGTCCCGGAGAACCAGGTTCATGAACTGCCAGGGGGCAACCGGTGAGAATATGAGGAACCCGAGTGCGGTAGAGATGATCAGGAATATTACTGCCCCCCTCCGCGTGATCCGTCTCGAATACCAGAGATATACAAGCAGGAAGAATACGATGATGGCATATCCAAATCCGATAGCTTTCGGGATGAATTCGAAGACCATGATGTATGCTCTATCCGCCTGGTAATAAATCAAGATGGTGGTTTTTTGCGGTAGGCGTCTGGTGGAGATTTCGACAGACAGGGATTGATAGATCTCTTAATTGGAACGCGAGCCCTTTCCATCGCAGTTTCCTGCCGGTTCCTCCCGTCCAATTCAATCGCTATTAAATACGATGATCTGATAACAACTAGCATAGAGACGAGGATTGCGCCATGGAACGGAGCATGATGAGGGAATACATTGTTCTGATACTGATCGCGACCGGTTCGGTGATCACCTGGCTTGTAAATTTCACCTATCCCCATGTATATTTGAAGAACCTGTTACTGACCCTCATTGCTCTCTTTGTGGTATACTTTCTATTCGAGATTTTCATCCCGAAATTGTTCTCTTCCCGCATATCTGACCAGAAAACGCGGTATACCCTGAGTAAACTCTTTTACATCCTCTCCATTGTCATTTTTATGGCGGTCACCATCAGTATCTGGGTGGAAGACCCGACTTCCCTCCTGGTCACGTACAGTATAATCGGTGCAGGAATCGCATTTGCTCTCCAGGACGTCTTCAAGAATTTTGTAGGGGGGATGTATATCATGGCGACCAGTCTTATGAGGGTCGGGGATCGCATCGAGATAGATGGTAATTTTGGGGATGTGATGGATGTCGGCATCATGAGCACCACATTGATGGAGATCAAGGGATGGGTGCAGGGCGACCAGGCGAGTGGAAGAATGATCTCCATTCCAAACGGATTCATTCTCTCCAAGGTGGCCATAAATTATACCCGGGATCACTCGTTCATCTGGGACGAACTCTTCATCCCGATTACGTACGAAAGCGACTGGCGGACGGCAACCACCGTTGTCAGGGAGATCCTCTATAAAGAGACCGAAGCACTCACCAATAAAGCGCAGGACGATATAGAGAGGCTCGGCGAACGGTTTTATCTCCCAAAAAGAGAGACCGAGCCTGCTGTGTATGTCACCCTGACTGATAACTGGGTAACGCTCGATGCCCGATACGTGACCGATACCCGAAACAGGAGAATACTGAAAGACAGGCTCTCCAGGCTCATACTGGAGGCATTCGAATCTGCAGATAATATCCACGTAGCATCTGAGACGGCCACCATAACGGTCTTCCCGGGGAAATGAGGGAAAATATCTGGTATTTTTCCTCGCTCCTGGAATACCATTCCTACCGTTCTTTCCTGTTCAATGTTCGGGCCAGAACAGGAATAAAGAAAACCGGGTAAGATAGAATATCAAAAATATCCATGTGAGAGAGAGAACACCAAGTCTCATTACAAATCAGGGAAAATTATAGGAGTAATGACTGCGTCACAGGTGAAAGATCCCAACACAACACACCGGGGAAGGCCCCGGATTCCACGCCAGATCGATCAGACGGTCACGAATAGATGTTATTCGCCTGATTGCTTTCCTGATGAAGCAGGGATGGTCATCCGCCTGCTGCCCGAGGAGGTTGAACTGCTCAAGCTCATCGACGTGGAGGGCCTTATGCAGGAGGAAGCTGCCTCGGTCCTTGGAGTGTCGAGGCGAACCGTCTGGCGCGATATACATGCAGCCAGGAAAAAAGTCGCTGACGCGATCATAACCGGGAAATCCATAGAAATCGCAGGGTGCAGGAGAGCCGGCAAAGGGCTGTGCCCCAGGGACTGCCCCAGGTTCCGGAAAAAACAGGAGATCTAATCACTCATTTTTGGTAATTAGCATAATTTTATATAATTTTGCTCTTATGAGTAATTATGGCGTCTGGTACAGGCTATGCCCCCTTTACTGAAAGTGATTTAATCAGACAGAGGACCCGGATGCCCCAGATCACATCGTATGTACCGGATTCAGATGCAATGAAACGCAGACACCACAGGGGCCGCTATACCACACCATGGCCCGGGCCCCATGTGGATGCACTGCACGTCCCATTATCACGAATGTTTCGGGATTCTATGCATTAACAAATATTTTTGGAATTGGATACCATGACACATCCGTTTATCACAGTGAAAAACCTCTCAAAGGAGTTTGATGGCGTAAAAGTGCTTGATAATATCTCATTCGAAATTCCGGAAGGAGATATTATGGGGATAATCGGGAGGAGCGGCTCGGGCAAGACAGTTCTCATGCACCTCATGAGAGGTGTTGATGAATCCCCGACCACCGGATCGATACTTTACCATCTTTCAGAATGCCCAAAATGTGGATACATTTCCAGGAGAAGTGCTGCCGGCAACCCCTGCCCGGCATGTAATTCAAAGCTGGAACCTCAGGATATCGATTTCTGGGCGCCGGAGAATGAAGAGAGAAAGAGCCGTATCATGCGGCACACCGCGATCATGTTCCAGAGGACTTTTGCCCTGTATGGTGACGACAGGGTCATCGAAAACGTCCTCCACGCCCTCGATGATATTGAGTATCCCCAGGAAAAAGCCATCAACCGGGCAGCAGAACTGATAGACCAGGTCAGGCTCTCGCACCGAATGATGCACATAGCCCGTGACCTCTCTGGCGGAGAGAAACAGCGGGTAGTTCTTGCACGACAACTTGCGAAAGAGCCGTTCGTTCTCTTTGCCGATGAACCGACCGGGACGCTCGATCCCGAAACCGCCCTTGTCGTCCACCGCATGTTAAAGGCAGCCGCCGAGAACAACAGCATGGGCATCGTGGTCACATCACACTTCTCGAACGTGATAGAAGATATGGCTGACAAGGCGCTGCTTCTGGAAGAGGGAAGAATTGAGAAGATAGGCTCTCCCCGGGATGTGGTGAACCATTTCCTGAAGGATTACGAGAACGGACTTGAAAAGAGCGAGTGTGAACCCGGTGAGAACCTCATTGTCGCGCGGGACGTTGCAAAGAGATACATGTCGCCCGACAGGGGCCTGATCAGGGCTGTAAACGGTGTCTCGTTCGATGTGAAGACCGGTGAGATCTTCGGTATCATCGGAAAGAGCGGTGCCGGCAAGACGACACTCTCCCGGATCATGGCAGGGATTATAGAGCCGACCGATGGAGAGATGAATGTGAGGATCGGTGAGGAATGGGTCGACATGACCAAGCCGGGAATCAACCAGAGGGGTCGGGCCAAGTGCTACATCGGACTTCTCCACCAGGAATACGACCTCTATCCCCACCGGAATGTCCTGGATAATCTCACCGACGCAATCGGCCTGGAATTTCCAAAAGAACTTGCCATGCACAAGGCGATGATCACCCTGAAGATGGCAGGATTCAACGGAGAAAAATGTAACAAGGTCCTCTCGCAATACCCCTCCGAGCTCTCTGAAGGTGAACGCCACAGGGTGGCTCTTGCACAGGTGCTCATCCGTGAACCCAGGATGGTCATCCTCGACGAGCCGACCGGGACGATGGATCCCATCACAAAGAAGGATGTCCGGCAGTCAATCCTGAATGCACGCGAAGAGATGGAGGAGACATTCATCCTTGTCTCCCATGACATGGATTTTGTGAGAGATATCTGTGACCGCGTTGCCCTGATGAAGGGCGGAAAGATCGTATCAATCGGGACCCCGAAGGAGGCTCTTGCAGCCATCGAGACCCGTGAAAAAGCAGCATAGAATAGAGTTCCCCTTTTCTTTCTCCCTAAAATCCGTTTCATCTAAAAGGCAAGATCTGAATGGTATTCTGATCCAAAGCCGAAAACAACAGCCGAACCGGCAATTGGGTGTATCCCCGGGGAACGGCCACAGGACTGATACAAAAAAGAGTGTCCGCGTGTTTCAGGAGTGTGGGAACTGGAGAGTGCACAGGGAGAAAGGGAGAGACCACAAAGCCTGTTTCCACGGAACTGATCCAGAATATCAGGCTAAATATCCGGATCGCGCTGCTCATGAAAGCATCGCCGGATTCGCATACATATGAATCAGCATCTCCAGGACGCCCCACAAAGAGTTGCTCTGCATACACCTTCCGGAACGAAATCTTCGTCCCTTGAGACCACCGCGAATGCGAAAGTCAATTGTGAGCCAGGGCATACACCTTCCGAAACGAGATCTTCGTTCCCGGCTACCATACGTCTTCCCGGATAGACGGCGGAGACTCTCTCGAATGACAGAAAAAATTGTATTAGAGGAGTTCTTTTTCCTGCACCTTCTTCCAGAAACCAGACAGAACTTTCCTGACATTATCCTGCAGTTCTGCATGGCCACCATCTCTCCTGTTTTCATACAGGGATCTGTTCAATTCGATCTGGATCCATGGGATGCCCTTGTGCCAGTAATGGGCATTTGAGATGAAACCACCGCGGAATGGGGTATTCAATGCCACATTCCCCTTATCAGGATAGAGTACTTTGAATTCATCGGAAAGAACCCGTATTACCTCCCCGGGGCAGGTTGCAAGAGCACCTTTCCTTTGATTACCGAGACTGTCACCATTGTTTCCAAGGCAGACGAGGGGCCTTTCCCGGCCGGAACCATGCCCCTCTCCGGGAGCGGAGGGGAGCATACTGTGGCAGTCGAAAGCCATAACAATGCTGCCACCATCAAGGAGGCGGTCAAGCATCGCATGGTAGGGAAAATAGTATCTCAACAACAGCCTGTGGATCAGGGTGATTTCAGGGAATTGCCCGTCTTTGTAGACCGGTACCCCGGTTGACGTCCTCGTCTTCACCACCCCGTCCCACCGCTTCGGTGGAAGGTGGTACGGCGGCCGGTTCAGATCCACGATCATGCGCGATATGGGTGTATCAATGTAGGCGCAGGCACAATCTGAAAGACCAAATATGTCCCGGGTACCGGGATCACTGAAATAGGATATCGCGTCCTGGTCCAGGGCGACTGCATCGCTGACTTCTTCCGGAACATCTACTCCACCGTGGGGAACTGAAACGAGGAATGGGTACATATGCGACATTGTATGCGGATCTCCGTAACCTGGCCGGACCCGGGACGGGATGGTATTTTCCACCTGGATTGTTCTCCTTTTCCGATGAGGGGGCTCTCTCTTCTCCCACCTGTGCGGTCGATTCTCCTGTGAAGAGATGTCTGCCTGATCTTCCTTATCCTTTATCATAGCGGGTGGCGAACAGTTCTACCAGTGGATTCGCTCACCCATGCATTCTCTGCACTATTTCTTGCACACCCCCTGGGAAGCCAGCTTGCTGGATTTTGCATAATCGGCACCGTCCTTCCGGACCTGGATATCTTTCTCCATCCCCTGTCCCGGAGAGAGCCCCGCATGTATATCTTCTCTCATGGCGGGATTACCCATAGTATCCCGGGGGCGTTCCTGCTCTCGATCACTGGATTCCTGGTGATCGCCCTCATGCAGACCGCAGGGTTTGTTTCGCTTCCTCTGGAACCGGAATTCTGGATCCTGGGCCTTGCAGTGATTGCAGGGGGATCGCTCCTGCATACCGGGCTCGATTATCTCGCATACCCGGGAATACCCCTCTTTTATCCCTTCTCGGACAGGAAGTTCACACTCGGGGTATTCCCGGGTCCAAGCCTCTTTCTGACGGGAGTGAGCAGCATCTTCCTGTTGTTTCTCATTACCGGAGTTTCAGGAATAGCAGGGATTTTTTCATGGGGCACGGTATTTGCAGCGTATGTCGCGTTGAATCTCGTAAAATGGGGAATTGCGAGGTATAAATTCAGGAATGAGAAGGTTATTCCAACATTCAACCCGCTGCACTGGATCCTGGTCCGTGAAAAGGGCGATACATATGTTGTCTGCCGCTATTCCGTCTTGAGGGGGATATACGAAAGCATGGAGTATGAAAAATTACGGGGTATGGGAGAGGAGGAGCTGGAACGCTTTGCAGATGATCCGGAGATGAGGAGGATCAACTATTTCTCCTATTTCACTGTTGCCGAAAAAAATGCAGATAGCATCCGGGTTTCTGATCCCCTGAGGATCTCCGGGATTATTCAGTATCCGCCGCATTTCAGCGAGTTGTCACTCAAATTAACTGCAATGCGGGACTAAATAATTTTCATGCATGGTTATTGCAGACGAAAGACAGATTTTTCGTAGATCCCCTGAGAGATTGTGAGATCCAGTATCGAATACACTGCCGACGGCTCTATAACCGGTCAAGAGATCTACCCCAAGGGAGTCCGTTTGATTCACAGCAGGAATCAAGTATGAGGCAGGCAAATGCAATCCAGGCATATGCCGGATGAAGACTTTGTCAGTCGGCTGAAGGGGCATGCACCCCGATCAGGTGTCTCCCCGGAGGAGGCGAGGGAACAATTCTCCAGCTTCCACTGTCAATACCAGGAACGGGATCTTCCCCGAATGGATAAAGTCAACATCAGAGATGACCTCTCCGGATTTTTTATATGGGATCAACAGCGAAGCGACAGAGGCATCCTGCTATTCTTCCATGGTGGCGGATTTACTGTCGGATCAACACGCGCGATCACCTGGGACTCATGGCTGCTCTTGGCCGCGCCGCAGGAACCACCGTATTCTCAGTCGATTACCGCCTCGCACCCGAACACCATTTCCCTGCAGCTCTCCTTGATTCGGTTGCCGGGTACCGGTTCCTTGTAGATGAGGGGTATGACGCGGGGCAGATAATTCCGGCCGGAATCTCTGCGGGTGGAACACTTGCGCTCGGATTGACCCTGTATGCCAGGGATGAGGGGCTGCCGCTTTCTGGGGGGGTCATAGCAATGTCGCCGGCCGTTGACATGCTGTTTCCTGGAGATTCCGTGGCACGGAACCGCGATTTTGACTGGATACCGCCCGAACGCCTCCATGCCATCAGGGATACATATCTTGCAGGCTCTAACCCCTGCAATCCCCTGGCCTCTCCCATGTATGCCGATCTCTCCGGGTTCCCACCCCTTCTTGTCCAGGCCGACACGCACGAAGTCCTGTTCGATGATATAATCCGTCTCGTGGAGAAGGCAGCCATCGATGGAGTGCCGGTAACCTTTGAAAAATACCCGGGGATGTTCCATTGCTGGCAGATGTTTGGAAGAGAGGTTTCCCAGGCAGGGAAGGCAATCAGGTCTGCAGCCCGGTTTGTGAAGCGAACAGTCGACCGAGAGGATAGATGAAAGTAATGCATTTTACGTTTATTTTTTGAAAATGTCAATTATTTTCATTGTTTCGTTTGTCTGAATATAAATGTTTAAGATGGATTCATTCCCTATGTACCTCTCATGAACGATGTTGGAAAATTAACTTTATTAGCTATCCTTGCAATAGCGGCACTTCTCATCGGCGGGTGCACGGATCAGCAGGTCCAGACAGCCACACAACCGGAGACTGAGGCACAGGAGACCCTTCTCGTCTATTGCGGAGCAGGGCTTCGTGAACCGATGGACGAGATCGCTGGTATGTTTAAGGAGAAGGAAGGAATAGGAATCGAGTATACGTACGGCGGTTCAGCCCAGCTCTTAAGCCAGATCGAACTCTACCAGAAGGGTGACGCCTATATGCCCGGCGCGAAGTCCTATATCGATTCGGCCATCGAGAAGGGGTTTGTAGACAAGACCGAGAAGGTCGTGTATCATGTCCTTGCTATGGTCGTCCCGGAAGGAAACCCGGCCGGTATCACCTCTCTTGAAGACCTTGCAAAACCGGGTGTGCGGGTTGGAATCGGTGAGCCGGCAGGACCGGCGGTTGGATCCGCGACAAAACAGCTGCTGACAGCGAATGGTCTCTGGGAGGTAGTGGATGCAAATGTCTGCGAGAACGGTGTGAAGTCCGGAACAGTCAATGAATTGCTCGTATACACCGCAATGAACCAGGTGGACGTAGCAATAATATGGACTGACCTGTATAACCCCGATAACATGGACCTTATCGAGATCCCCATCGATATAGGCTTTGTCAAGGTTATCCCGATCGGTACCCTCACGTTCACGGAGAATAAAGAGAACGCAGAGAAATTCATGAACTTTGTCGCTTCTGACGAAGGAAAGGCAATCTTTGAGAAGCACGGCTTCACCACGTATCCCTCCGCGAAGTACGGCGATTGATGAAAATTCATTTTCCCATTTTTCACGAGGACTGAATCGTATGCACAGGCACTGCAGATACCGACAATGTAGCCGTTACCTTTCCAACCAGGACACTCAACAGTTCTGTCGCCGACAATCCACTGGAACCCGGGAGAGAATCTCCTGTAAGAGAACCGGAGATACATGAAATATGAAGAAACTCCGCTTTTCACCACTCAAGTGCGTTACCATAGGCGTAAGCCTCCTGCTTGCGCTGGCAATCATCATACTGTTGCTCCTTATCGTATCAAGGCCGAACCCGGCAACACTTCTCGCCTCTATTGTTTCACCCGAGATTCAATTTGCAATCTTTCTGAGCGTGATGACTTCCCTCGTTTCGACTGCACTCTGCATTCTCATCGGCGTGCCATCGGCATATGCCCTTGCCAGGTATGATTTCTGGGGAAAAGACCTTGTAAATACCACGCTTGATATGCCGCTTGCCCTCCCGCCCCTGGTGGCCGGGCTCGGGCTTCTCCTCTTCTTCGGGACCACCTTTATCGGGGAAGGACTGGCGTCGATAGGCCTGGTCTTCGTATTCACTCCTCTCGGGATTATCGCCGCCCAGTTCTTCGTGAATATACCTTTCATGCTGCGGGTGATGAGATCGACCTTTGAGGGGATCAGCCCGAGATACGAACACGTTGCAAAGACACTCGGATGCACTGATAGCCAGGCTCTCTGGAAAGTGACCATTCCAATGTCCAAGAACGGACTTCTTGCAGGATCGGTCATCACCTGGGCGAAGGGAATCGGCGAGTTCGGTGCCGCACTCCTCCTTGCCGGGGCGATCTTCATGAAGACCGAGACGCTGCCAATCGCCCTGTTCCTGAACATGTCATGCGGACAGCTGGACAAGGCAATCTCGGCCGCGACACTCCTGATCATCATCTCGGTCTGTTCCCTGTACATCTTTGAGCGTTTCGGAGGAAGTGCGAAATTCTAGGTGGATGCGATGCTGAAAATTCTGAATTTAACAAAGGACCTCGGCCAGTTCGTCGCACGGGACATCACGCTCGAGATCGAGAAAGGTGAATACATGGTCATCATCGGCCCGACAGGTGCCGGAAAGACCATCCTCCTCGAGACAATTGCAGGCATCTATTCCCCGGACGAGGGCAGTATTTTCATAGGCGGCAAAGATGTAACAGATCTTCCGCCGAGGGAGCGGCACGTATGCATGGTCTACCAGGACTACATGCTCTTCCCCCACTTAAACATCAGGGAGAATATCGCGTTCGGGCTGAAGTCCCGGGGATGCTCAAAGGATGAGACCGATAAAAAAGTCGAAGAGATCGCAGAATTCCTGACAATATCCCACCTTCTCGATCGGAAACCCGATACCCTGAGCGGGGGTGAACAGCAGCGGACTGCCATCGCACGGGC
>JAHDSI010000207.1 GCA_018432765.1 Methanoregulaceae archaeon
CCCGCCGCTGCGGCGTCCCCAAAATGGCGATAGGGATGGTAATGGGGAGCGAAGATTAACCCCTCAGTCAACGGTCTACCCTGCCTACCGTATTTCTTCTGCGAGGGCTCAAGAGGTGCAACCCCCCGTCTCATACACTCCCAGGGGCTGCGCTTTGCTTGCCCCTGCCGTTGAGGCGAACCCCAAAATGGCGATAGGGACTGTAATGGGGGAGCGAAGATCAACACACACTACCCCGGCCAACTCTGCCCACCGGATATCGCATGCGGGGGTGGTTCAAGGAGGGGGTGGTAACCCCCTCCTGTCTCAGACGCTCCTGGGGGTTCACTGTCGTTCCCCCCGCCGCTGCGGCGTCCCCAAAATGGCGATAGGCCTGTATCGGGGGAGCGAAGATCTACCCTGCCCACCTGATATCGTCTGCGGGGGTTCAGGGGGCGGCAGCCCCCTGTCTAAACAATTGCGAATAGCTCCACATCACCCCGGTCTCCCCTGCCCACAGGATATCGCCTGCGGAGGTCAGGGGTGTGCAACCCCGTGTCTGCATAATTGCGAATAACTCCACATCACCCCAGTCTACCCTTTCCACCGCATATCGCCCGTGGGTGAGTCAAGGAGAGGTACTAATCATCTCCTGTCTCATACGTCAGCCGATTTTGCCTTTTTTAAAAAAAAGGATCAGTCCTGTTCCCTGGACTTATTGTAGCCGACTGCTGCAAGAACAACCACCACGACAGCCACAAGAGCCCCTGCGATCACTAACCATGGAAAACCCTCTTCTCCTGTGCTGCTCTCCGACATGGTCACCGGTGTGAGACCAGCGGTCAATTCACCGTCTTCGGGTGCAGTCACTCCTTCTGTCGGGATGAACGTTTCGGGAGTTGCGGCAGGCGTATCGGCCGTCACAGCCGAAGCAGGAGTGGCGGGCGGATTCGTCGTCGATGGGATGGTTATGCTGGAATAGAAGGTGCCGCTTCCTCCGCCACCTCCTCCGCCCGAACCGCCGCCGCTCGGAACGCTGCCGGAGGTCACGGTCATGGTGGCGCCCGAAAGGGAGGGTTTAATTGGATCTCCTGATTGTGTGTCTATTTTGGTGACTTTCAGTGTTATCGCGGAAGCGCCCTGGCTCAATCCGCGTATGGTCAGGTATGCGAGTTCAACATTCGTTTCACCGGGACGTATGACCTTTGTGAGATCTGCCGCCATCATATTCACGTATCCTGCCGGGAGGGACGGATAGATTGACGAGAAAGAGACCCAGTCGGGATAGGACGCGTCCACTATCTCTGCAACACTGGGATCCTCGACGGTCACGGTGATGTTGTATCCCGAAAGGCCTCCCGGGACCCTGTCGATGATGATGGTAAAGTCCGTCTCCTCGCCGGCGGTTCCTTCCGATGTCCGTGGCGATAGCGAGATGGATTCTCCGGACACGCCGGGAATGAATGACAGTGCGAAGAGCAGTGCCAGGCAAAGGATGATTGATGATCGTTTCATTATTCACCTCTTGACGGTATCTTGGTGGCTGAACGGGTTCTCTATACAGAATCTTTGGAGATATGGCAATAAAAGGTTATCATCGCCCTCGTTCCCAGAAATATCCTGCTACATCTGAAATAGTCGTATAATAACCCGGGAATGCCCCCGGGTCTCTGATCCGGAAGAGTGCCTCCCAACCAGATCTCAAATCCGGAAATCCTTCGGTGTTCTTCCGTATCACCAGCCGGTCCATGACCCGGGGATGCTCGCATATGACTACCTCTCCATCCACTATCCTGCCGACCTGGACATAGTCGATGATGCATGTGCCTGGTTCGGGTTCGACCTGCACCCTGACGTAGCCCAGCGTATCCTCGATCTGGACCCGGCTTTCCGGTATTCCTGGCTTCCTGAGGGGATACGATCCTCCTCCACCCGTTCCGGCGGTGATATAGGGTATCCCGTCGGCCTCGCATCGCTCATACGCATGGACGTGCCCGGAAAAGACTGCATCTACCGATGCATCCCCGAAATGGGGAGCCCAAAGATCGCGGAGGTCTCTCCACCCCCCGAAATTCTTGTCGCTCGACGTGTATACCGGGTGGTGGAATGCGACGAAACTCCAGGGATGCTGCCGCGACAGGTTTCTTTCCAGCCAGTCTTCCTGCGAATAGAAATCCGCACCCGGGTTGCTGTCGAGGACGGTCACGTGGACACTCCCGCAGTCGAACGAGTAGTTTCTCTCTGCCTGGAAGATGTCGAGGTAGTAGCGGTAATACGGTGAGTCTTTCTCAGGCAGGTATTCGTGGTTGCCGGCGACGGGGTAGAATGTCGAGTTCGAGATCACGTCCCCGGCGGACAGGAAGAACCGGTCCCATTCCTGCATATCGGCGGGATCGTTTACCAGGTCCCCGGTATGGAGGACAAACAGTGAATCCTCTTCGCGTGCAATAGCATCCGCCACCGGTTTGTGGCGCTCAAGCTGTGTCTGCCCGTCCTGCGGTTCCTGGGTGTCCCCGTACACGATGAAGGTCACAGGGTCGTTTTTTAGGGGGAACGTGTCGAACTGGAATATTTGGGATGTCTGATCTCCGGTGCGAACGCGGTAGAAATACCGCGTGTCCGGCTCCAGGCCCTCCAGGCGGAGATGGTGAATTGCAGTATCGTTCCCTGTGTATGGAGATGTTTCGATAGAGCCGTCGGAGAATGATTCGACATCTGTGGCATATTCCACTGAACCGGTAGTCCCGATGTCAGTCTTCCAGTGTATGGTTGCGGCATCCGTTGTCGTTCCGGTGATATACGGCCCCCAGGCGATCCCTGATATGTCTGCCGGGGCGTGCGCCGGAACGATGAGAAGTGCGAGAACGGTCGCAATGCAGAACCTGGTGAAATATTTCATGTATTTATCGAAAAAAGAGGAATCCTTTCCCTTTAGATTTCCCGGAAAAAGGGAGGAGTGTGTCATACTATCGGTGTCGTGGAAAACCCGTACAGCGTGTCGGGGTTCTCCATCACCACCCAGTATCCCTTGTACGGGAGGAGATCGTGCACCGTTCCTCCGCGTGGATAACTCCATCCCGGCTGGTTATAGGCAGGACTGACCACGATGGTGTAGCCGATCAGGCCTCCGGGGGCATACTCGATGCTTATC
This sequence comes from Methanoregulaceae archaeon, assembly GCA_018432765.1. GTDB lineage: Archaea > Halobacteriota > Methanomicrobia > Methanomicrobiales > Methanospirillaceae > SD8. The sequence goes on from JAHDSI010000207.1 coordinate 3,131, forward strand.
AATGCCTCGTCCACCGGTGTCGCCGGGAATATCCCCTCGCTGTAGGCAGGTGCAGGGCCTACGAGGCTGATTCCTCCATCGAGATACCTGGCAGGAAGCGAGGAGACCGTTTCAGAGGGAATGAAGCGGGCCATGGCAGATCCGTCCACCTTTACAAAGAACGCGTCAAGGGGTGAGAGCACATATTGAGCATCCGGTATGAACCATTGCTGCCCGTTCCAGCCCAGGACAACCAGGATATTCTCCTGCGAGTCGGGATCGAATATATCATTGAGCGTGTTGTGCCCGGGTTCGAGCACGACAGGGGTCGAGATCGTGTTCCACCCGTTCTCCAAAGTGACGACAAAGTCAGGTTCCCCGCGGGGGATAAGTTCGATCTTCGCGATACCCTTCACGGTCAGACCGCCTGATACATTCGTGCCTGCAAGCCGCAGCGGCCAGTTGCTGTCGGTATCGGCAAATAGTGTGCCGTTGAGCGAGTTGGCGACAATATAGTTCGTTGACCTCACGGTATCCCTGGAATCGACGGTTGCGCTGTACCCGTCACCGGCTGTGATTACGATATCGTATCCTGCCAGCGCAAGGGTTTCGTTGTAGGCGTTGTCGGAGTGCTGATCGGCGTCATCGACGAATCCGCAGAGGAACCAGAGCGGCATTCCGGACCAGGTTCTGGCTGCTGTGTCGGTGTACTCAGCCGCATGCTCGGCACCGAACTGGCATGCGAGGGCAGACTCGAAGTAGTTCCGTGAGATGGTCTGGTTCAGACCTCCAAGAGCCGTCCCGTCGAGCACGAGCGCCCAATCGGTGACAGGTGCGGAGTAGATCCTGATAGTCGAGATGTATTTTGCAGAGAGTCCTGCGACAGACGGGTACTGGACCCCTCCGTCCCAGTAATAATGCCAGTACTGCTCGGGCAGGGCTTCATGCATATCCCACTGCCCGACGACAAGGTCCTCAGGTGCGAAGAAGAGACGCGGGCCGTCGCCATACTGGGGGACATAATTCCCGTCGGCATACCAGGCGATCACCGATTCGCCGATATGAGAGTAGATGTATGGGTTTGGATAGATGGCGTCGTACGGCAGGGTTGTCTCGTAGCCGTCGGTGGCAACGAACGTGATCTCGGTGCCCGGCTCCATGCCTCCGACGAGTTCGCAGAGGTCCCGCACCTTCGTTGCCTTGATGGCATTATCGATCTTGGGCGGGTTCATCCCCTTGGTCTCGGTGGGGTCCCAGATGTCGTCTGGGTCGAGGGTGACTCCCTGGTACATATAATGCGTCTCACCGTCGCCGACGACGGGGAGGTTGGCTTCCATCCAGACATGATCGACCGTTGTCTGGTCGATGACGGTGGTCCCGTCGCTTGCGTACTTGATGATGGTGACCGTCGGGATCTCGGTCGGCTCCTGGAAGTCGGTCAGTTCGATACTGGCGATATTCCCGACGCTATAACTTGCGGATGGCAGGCCAGCACCGACGAGCCTGAGCGGGTACGGCGGGTGTGATCCGTCGGTGGGGAGCGGCTGCCCGTTCAACACGTTCGCGACGATGAACCCGTCAGTTGTCCCGATTTGCTGGCTTGTGAGTTCCTTGCTGTACCCGTCCCCTGCCGTCACGATCACGGTATAGCCGGCAGTGGCGAGAGCGTTGTTGAAGCCGTTCGGTCCGTGTGGGATCCTGTCGTCGACCCAGCCCATCAGCCGCCACAGGGGAACGCCCTCGTACACGTTCCCGGCACCGTCGTCATATGTCGCGTGATGGCAGGCAGCCCAGTCCTCGAACTCAGGCTGCGGGATGGTGTCGCTGATTGCCCCGTCGAGCTGGAGGCTCCAGTCCCCGTCAGGGTAGGACGGCAGGCCTTCGAGGCTGATGGTCTCGATGTTGCCCACGCGGGCCCCGCCCGTGACATTGGCACCGACGAGCCGGAGCGGAGCGATGGTATCGGTGAGGGGTTCACCGTTCTTCGTGTTCGCCACGATGTAGTTGCCGCTCCTCGCGACATCAGCGCTTGCAAAGGTCCGGCTGTACCCGTCACCTGCACTCACCCTGATGGTGTAGCCCGCAGCGGCAAGGTCATCGTCGAAGGTCCAGTGGGCCGTGGTCTCGATGTCGTCGACCGCTCCGACAAGTTCCCAGAGCGGGACACCACCCCAGACATCGATACCGTCGTCGTATGTCGCCTGGTGGGTGCAGGCGATGGCGTCCTCGAATTCAGCCTGGGTGATGGTGTCCACCACCGCACCTTCCATCGTGAGCGTCCATCCTGCCGGGGGCTCAGGAAGTCCGACGAGCTCGATCGAGGTGATGTTGCCTACCAGCTGCCCGGAGGATACGGCAGGACCGATCATCTGGAGCGGGAAACACAACTTTGTGCTGTTCGGCTTTTCCAGGGGCAGAGGCTCGCCGTCCAGGGTGTTTGCCACGATGTAGTCGTTGTTGCGGGCGATATCGGCACTCTCGAAGTTGATCTCGTACCCGTCCCCTGCGGTCACCTTGACCGAGTAGCCCTGGGCTGCAAGGTCGTCGTTGAAGTTGAAATGGTCGGGCCCGGAATCAGGGTCGTCGTCAACCATAGCGACGAGCAGCCAGAGCGGCACACCGCTCCACTCGCCGCTCTCGCTATCTATATAGCTCACCATGTGGCCTGAGGACGGGCAGGCAAGGCCCTCTTCGAAGTAGGTCTTCGTCACCGTCTGGGAACGTGCACCAGAGAGTGAGAGCGTCCAGTCCCCGGTTGGAGATGAGCCGGAGATGTCGGCAACCGTCTTCACCGCGGCGCTGGCTGCCGCTTTTACAGCGGTTATGTCGGTTGGATCGGCGACGTCCCCTTCAACGTAGTAGAATTCGACGGTGTCGCCGTCATTCAGTTCTATCAGGTTCAGGGCGCCTGCAGGGTTGTTATAGCCGTCCTTATAATCGTCATTGACATAGGAATACCAGGCTTTTCTGGGCGTTTTCTGGTAGAGGTACGTCCCGATGTTGTCCAGGAGCAGTGCTCCCGACGAGGCGAAGTTCTTGTCGGTCACATCGTAGGTGAACCCGGCAGTGGCAGCCGCCGTCTCGAGTGCACCAAGCGGCGTGGTGTAATCCACGGTGTATTCGGTGTCAGAGTTATACGCGGTGACGGTGAAGGTCTCACCGGGCGTCAGGGTGACAGTGCCGTCAAAGAGCGTGTCCACAACCGGTCCTGCAGGCTGGATATCTGCGGTGATCTTCACCGCGGCGCTGGCTGCTGCTGTGACTGCGGCATAGTCGGTTGGATCGGCGACGTCCCCTTCAACGTAGTAGAATTCGACGGTGTCGCCGTCATTGAGTTCTATCAGGTTCAGTGCGCCTGCAGGGTTGTTATAGCCGTCCTTATAATCGTCATTGACGTAGGCATACCAGGCCTTCCTGGGTGTCTTCTGGTAGAGATATGTCCCGATGTTGTCCAGCAGCAGGGCTCCCGACGAGGCGTAGTTCTTGTCGGTCACGTCATAGGTGAACCCGGCAATCATCCCAGCCGCATCGAGTGCCCCGAGAGGCGTCGTCAGGTTCACGGTGTACTCGGTGTCAGAGTTATACGCGGTGACGGTGAAGGTCTCGCCCTCGGTGAGGGTGACGGTGCCGTTGAAGAGCTCATCGATGGATGGCGGATCTTCATCGCTGTAGATGTAGATCCGGTTCACATACTTTGATGAGAGCCCGGTGGTGGTTGGGTATCTCTCGGCTCCCTGCTGGAAGTAATACCAGTACGCTTCATCCGCAGCTAAATGCCAGTCATAATTCCCGAACACATTGTAGCCCCACGGGTTTACTGAGGTGTCGGCAAACCAGACAAGTTTCATCCCGTCAGAGTACCCCGTATCAGGGTAATCCCCGTCCCTGTACCAGGTGAGGCCTATCGGCCCTTCCCGGGAGGAGTAATCATATACGTTCTCGTAGGCAAACCACTTCGTAAATCCGTCAGAGGAGATAACCTTCACCTCTTCCCCTGGAGACATCCCGCCCACGAGGTCGCAGAGGTCTTTTAAGTTCGTACCTTTGACGGCTCCCTGGTCTTTTTCCTGGACATTGGTGTCTTCTTCAGGGTTCCAGCGCAGCTCCTGCTCCAGGGTCTCGTTCGCATCGTCGACGAAGACCGGGCCCTGGTGGTAGTAATGCGTAGTCCCGTCGCCAAGGACCGGCAGGTTCGCTTCCATCCAGGTATAATTGACAGTCGTCTCGTCGAGAATGGTCACTCCGTCGCTCGCGTAGCGTACGACATCCACTTCCGTTGTCGCTGCATGCACACTACCAACAAGCAGGATGGTTGATAGAAGGATAATTTTCAATACGTTTACAAGAGATCTTTTTGACATATTACCACCTTGGAATTACATTACATGAGTTAAATACTCTAAATTACATAGGGGAGAAGATAAATGTTCTCCAGAATCGGCCCGATCCCTGCCCATGAATCAGGCCATTATTTCTGCAACCGGGCATGAGATCCGATTTTTTGGGGGTTTTTTTCCACCTTCGCATACCGGTTCTCATGAGCACGTTTTCCACCCTGCTTCAGACAAGATCGATGAAATACCTCCTCGGCCTGTCCGGCTCGACGATGGCATCGACGCTCCGGCTCTCCGCACCGATCACCAGCTTCAGCTCGTGGATGCCGAGCGTCAGGCCATCGAAGGTGCAGGGGGTCTGCTCACCGGTAGAGATCCCATCGATGTATATCCGTGCTCCCGCAGGGTCGCTCTCGACCACGAGACCCCCGTGGGGATATGTCTCCAGGATGAATTTTTGTGTCGCGCTCACGTGCAGGTCGTCGTCATGCGGGACAGAGATCACCTTTTCCCGGGGGAGATGGCCGGGCAGCGTGGCCATGAGCCGGTGGTATCCGTGAGAGAGCCCGGAGAGCCTGGAAGGAGTGTGAAGTCCTGTCCTGATGCCGTCGAGGAATATCTCGGCTCCCGCCGGGTCCGAGGTCACGTCCAGTGTATGCAGTATCCCCTCGTAGTCCCCTATCCCGAACGTTTTGCCTGACTGCAGGCCATCGGGTATGGAATACGATACATAGGATTCATCCTCCACGCTGGTGACGAAGAGACCGATCCCTCTCGTATCGATCTCGGCCGGCGTGCTCATGACAGGGTACCTCCCGTCGACCGTGAACTGGATATTCTCTTCATCTTCAGATACCACGCGGATCCGCCGGGAGTGATCGATTCCTGCAAGGTCGAAACTTGCGAGGGAGATCGCCCCCCTGTATACCCAGGCCCGGCTCGTAAAGGATTCCGGGACCGAGACTCCTTCCCGATACCTCCTGACTTCCACGGAATGGAAACCTTCTTTCAATCCGTACACCACGGCGGGTGTCTTTTGACCGAGGTCCTTTCCATCGACCCTCAGTTCGAGGTCACCGGGATAGGAAGTGACATAGACGCCCCCGTACCGTCTCCTGTCTTCGTCGCTGGCCTCACGGGATTCGATCCCGGTCGCTGTCCCGTCAGGCGAACGTGAGAGGGTGACATTCAGGAACCGGTCCGCTTCAGGGGTCATATCAAGCCGGTACGGCTCGTAGCCCTCCAGTACAAGGAGGAGATCATAGGTTTCACCGGCCTGCATGCCGAGGCGGCAGGGAGTCGTCGCAAGGGATTGCCCGTCGACGGACACATCAGCACCCTGCGGGTCGGAGATGACCGTGATCGTGACCTCCTGCGGAGTCCCGCCGGCTGTGTCCGCGGATGCTGAAGGATCCCCTTCCGGGAAATAGTCGGATCTCTCCCCGAGGGCCGGGTCGAAGAGTACGAGTATGTACCAGAAGAGATCGCCGATGGTCCGCGAGATGCTCTCCGCCCACCCGGGATCGCCGGTGATCGTCTCCGGGATCAGGGTCGGCACGGGTGTATCAGGCAGGCTCTTTGACGGCACCCGCACGATAGCCGACTCAGTCATGGAGGCTTCAGGTGTCGGCCGTGTGGCGGGCACCGGCATCTCCTCCTTCCATTCCACGACAAGGGCCACAACCCTGTTTTCGAGGGGAATTTCCGCCCCTGACGTTCCTTCTCCTCCTACCCCCACCGTCAGCGTCTCGCCTGACAGGGCAGGGGTGACGTCGAGGACCGCCGTTCCGATGCCGTCACCGCTCTGGTCGAACTCCCCGGTAAAGACGCGGTCACGTGCTGTCACCCGGTACATCGCCCCCCCGGTATCATCGGGAGACGTGGAGACGATGTAGAGCAGGGCACGGTTTGCACCAGATAGATCCCTGCCGGGCCTGAACTCGGCCACGGTCTCTCTCCCGGGCCAGAGAGATCCGTCCCTGGTGCCGGGTATATCGGCAGTCTCCCCGATGACGACCGAGATTGGGGGGCCGTCCGGATCCTCCTCTACAACGAGTGCCGCGGTTGTGGCCCGACCGCACCCGTCGCACGTATCCGGAATCCCCGCGTCCAGGATTCTTTCAATCGCGTCCTGGTCCGATACATTGTAGCCGAAGGTGGCGATCTCGATGCCCCCGGAATCACCGGTGAAGAGATACCTTGCTTCGGGATCAAGTGGTGTCCCCCCGGTATCAAGCCTGCAGGGTTCGATCTCCGGGCACGTATTCCCGGTGCACTCAACGGCACAGAAGAGATAGAGCCTTCCGCCGGCAGTAGCCTGCATCTCCGTTTCACCAGGATCCGGTTCCTCCGTGGTGAGAAGGTGCAGTCTTCCCTGTGCATGAAGGACCGGGAGGAGCGTATACCTTCCACCCCCATCACTTTCCGCATCCTCATCCTCTGACTCGAAATAGAGCTCGTCTCCCGACGAATCCTCTCTTTCAAGGTTGAAATGCACATCAGACTGCGTATCGTGTGCAACATCCACCCATTCCTCGTAGGGTTCGATGTACCCGTCCAGCCGCACCGTGACCCCGTAGGAGCCGATCTCGAGGTCTGGAATGACGCACGGTGTCGTATAATCCGTCTCCATCCCGTCGAGCACCACGATCGCCCCTGCAGGCCGGGAGGTGATCCCGATCGACCCGAGCGGTTCTTCCTGGCTGTATACGAGGATTTCGGAGATGTACTTCACCGAAAGGCCTGTTGTGGTCGGATACATCTCGGTCGGTGAGCCATAGTAGAAGTACCAGTACTCCTCGTCCGCACTCTCGTGCCAGTCCCAGTTCCCGAAGATGTGCTCGCCCCAGGGATTCACGGACGTATCCGCGAACCAGACCAGCCGCATACCGTCCGAATACCCTGTGTCGGGATATGACTTCTCAGGGTAGAGCGAGAGCCCGTCGACGTACCAGGTGAGGACGATCGGACCCTCACGGAGGCCGTAGTTATACACGTTTTTGTATGCAAAAGGCCTGGAGAGCCCGTCTGCGGCCCTGACCACCACGTAGTCACCCTCCTCCATCCCGCCGACGAGATCGCAGAGGTCTCTTACGTTGGTCCCTTTTACCGCCCCCATGTCCTTTTCTGGATAACAGTTCGTGTCCTCGGGAGGGTTCCAGCGCTCTTCGGGGTCGTCCACGAATACCGGGCCCTGGTGGTAGTAATGCGTCATACCGTCGCCGTACACGGGGAGGTTCGCCTCCATCCAGTGGTAATCGACCCGCTTCTCGGCAAGGACGGTGTACCCGTCTGCGGCATATTTTACCACCCGCACCTCGGTGGTGGCCGCGGATGCCGGAGATGAAGAGAGCACTGCACAGAGCAGCAAGAAGAACAGCACCGTCGCAATCGATCTCCGGTTCATCCCAACTCCCAAATTTTTCTACCTGACAATTTCTTCCAGATATCTGTCATTTCCCGAATCGGGCTCTCCCGGGTCTTTCAGGTTCGCTTTTCATATGAAAATCGCTCGCGCCATCTTCATTGTGTATGCATGTGTCCCGGCGAGGATCCTGTGATCTTTTCAGGACCCCTTGCCGAGTGGCGGAGGCCATCCCGGCCTCCCCTTCTCTGCTTGTGCAAGGACGTAGTCCATGAATTCCTCCGCAAGGGCCGGGTTTGGTGCGTTTGCGGGGATGGTGATGGCATAGACGATATGCCTCCCGGTCCTCTCCTTCCCGATGGAGCTGAATCTCTGGAATCCGAGTTCCACCTTCACCTTCGAATATTCCTGCTCCAGGTCCGATGATCCGAGGTTGATGGACTCCGGGAGGGATATCCACTCGAGCCCGACCGCGTCCGCCACGCTCCGGTACTCGAACGCATAGTCGATGCCCCCGGCCTGCAGGAGAGAGATCAGGTAGATGCTTCCGTCCCGTATCACGAGGTCCTGGTCAGAGGGCTTCATGATCTGGGGCAGGTGTATGGTGGTCACCCCGGCATCGGTGGTCACCTCCAGGGGCGGGTCGAAGTGGTTCCCGATGAGCGATGCAAAAAGGGTCTCGTTGCCGTACTCAGATTCTGCGAGCTGGACCACCATCAGCGTCCGGTAGCCCGCCGCATCGAGCATGGGGTTGGAAAACCCTGTTCGCACACCCGGCCGATCGAGTATCTCGTACCAGTTTTCACTGGTGATCTCCGCGGCATACCTGCTCGCCGGCGTGTACGCGATGACCATCTCGTTTGTGGCGAAGGGGATATACCAGTCCGTGTAATTCTCCTCCGAGCCTTCCATTCTCCGGTACATCATGTCGGGGATGAGCGATTCGTCGGCCACGGCGACGACGTCAGCCGCACGGTGCAGGTCGGTGACCTGCCTGATCACCTGGATGCTCCCGTGGCCCTCGAGCTGGACATCGACTCCCGGGTGGAGTGCCTCGAACTCTGCTTCCGCCTCTTCGAACGGGATGAGGAGGCTCCCTGCCGGGAGGACTTTCAATACGGTCACCCCGCCGGGATCTCCCGTGCACCCTGACAGGGCGACGGTGATGAGGAGGAGAACAGCAAGTCCCGCGACTCGTATCATGTCCTCCTGACCTCTATCCTATCCACCCATTTCACCCAGGCGCTCCCCTCGGTGACAACTCCCGGCTCCTGCGAGATGATCGCGATTCTGGCCGGTCCGCCGTCATTATAGCTGAGCGGGTGCCCGTCCTGCTCGTACATCAGGATGATGGAGAGGGGGGGTGAGGGGATCTCTTTCAGGTCCTCGTTGAATGTCACAAATCCCTCTCCCGACATCTGTTCGGCATCGAACACCCAGAGGTACCCGTCAGGTGCGGAGACCCAGACCTGGTCTCTCTCGCCCATCCCTCCCGCCATGTCGACGAGCAGGGTGAGATCGACTCCCCTGCACCGGTACGGCCCGTACCGGATCCCGACCGTGGATACGGCATATCCGTGACCTTCTGCCGCCGGGAGTCCGCGGAGATCTTCAAGGGTGAGCACCTCCTCGCCGGTCCCGTTGAGCGTGAGCCTCCAGTCCGAGAAGTCGTCGGCCGGAACGGTCCCCCCGGCAGGTGTGCCGGTGCAGCCTGCCAGCAGACACAGGGCGGTGCAGGCTGCAAGGAGGAGAAGCGCGGGAATGGCGGATCTCATGGTTTTCTCCAGAGGCCAAGCGCAATAAGGACCCCTGCCAGGACGGGAAGGATCGAGAGGGGGACCTCGGACCCTTCCTCCGGGGTGAGATCCATCGCCGACTTCGCAAGTGCTCCTTTCTCCCCACGGTAACCTCCCTCGTAGATCCTGACCTCGTCCACCCATTTCACCCCGTACCCGCTGGTCGAGGGATAGAGGTCAGAGAAGAGGTGGATATCCTCTTCTGGCATCACCTCGTGCATGTCCCAGTTTCCGAATACGTGTTTTCCCTCCGGATTGGTGGAATCGTCGGCAAAGAAGACGAGCCTCATCCCTGCGTGGTAGGAGGGCGGGTACCCTGTTCCCTGGCGCTCGCCGACGACCGGGTCCTCGCCATTGTACCAGCAGAGGACGATCTCGCCCTGCCGGGGTTGGGGTTCGTAGACATTCCGGTACCGGAATTCGACATGGTACCCGTCGCCGGCCTTGATCATCACCTCGTCGCCGGGGGACATTCCTCCCACCAGGTCGCACAGGTCCCTGATCGCGGTTCCCTTCACCGCACCCCAGTCCTTGAAGTTCGTCGTCTCGCCCGCATCCCACTGCGCCTCCTTGTCATCGGCGAAGACGGGGCCCTGGTGGTAGTAATGGGTGACGCCGTCACCCTGTACCGGGAGGTTCGCCTCCATCCACTGGTAACTGACCGTGGTCTCCTGTATGACGGTGCCGTCCGGTGCAATCTTTTGGATGTGCACATCGGTGGTCGGATCGGCACAGGCGTATCCTGTTGCGAGGCAGGACACCACCAGGATCAAAGCCAGCATCCTTCCCGGATTGTGTCCGCCTGCCTTCAATTCGATCTCCTCCAAAAGATTCCAAGCCCGATTCCGACCAGCGCGATCACGGGGAGAAGAGAGCCCGGACCGAGCCCGGACGACGGCGTCCCCTCCGCGATTGGGCCGGCCTGGAGAATGGCGATCTCAGAGATGGTCTGCACCGAGAGCCCGGTCGTGGTAGGATACCGCTCCCCGCCCTGGATATAGTAATACCAGTACTCCTCGTCCGCACTCTCGTGCCAGTCCCAATTTCCAAACGCGTGGATGCCCCACGGGTTCGTTGATGTGTCGGCAAAGAAGACCAGGCGCATTCCCGTGGCATAATCCGGCACATAACCTTCATCCGCCCTGTACCAGGTGATCACCATCTTCCCCTGGCGCAGGGGTGGGTCGTAGACATTTTCATAAGAAAACTGTTTCACAAACCCGTCCGACGCCCTGATCTCGACACGATCACCCGGATCCATGCCGCCCGCCAGTTCACAGAGATCGCGGAGATCGGTCCCCTTCACCGCCCCCATGTCCTTCTCCCGCACGTTCATATCTTCTGCGGGGTTCCAGCGCTCTTCGGGATCATCCACGAATACCGGGCCCTGGTGGTAGTAGTGCGTCGTCCCGTCACCGTACACGGGGAGGTTCGCCTCCATCCACCGGTAATCGACGGTCCGTTCGGCAAGCAGCGTAACTCCATCCGGTGCATACTTCTGGACATGGACCTGGGTGCTCACGGCCGATACTGCCTGGATGATGACCAGCAGGACAAGAACGCCGAAGACGGCATCTCTCACGTGTATCCCTCTCCTATGGCAGACCCTGGCAGTTGCACAACCCGGGTCTCCTGTACGATTGCCTCTCCTTCTCGATTGTGGTGTCACGTGAATAGGAGTATCCCAGATGCAGGCAAAAATGTTGTTATTCCAGGCAATACTTTTCAAATATTAAATTAACTTCATTAACCGGGACCTACGGATTATTCTGTTTCCTGCGATGGAAGACGGCGTAGTACAGGACGAGGACCACGAGCGCCCCGATTATGGACAGGATGACAGGACTTGCCAGGATCTCTCCGATAACCGTCCTGCCGACAAGTCTTACCTCCACCACCATCGGATCCGATATCCAGCTGTTGTCGAGTGCGTCCCGATACCGTATCTCCGTATCAAGACCGTACTCTTTCTGCGTCGCAAACTTGTCCGCCGAGA
>JAHDSI010000162.1 GCA_018432765.1 Methanoregulaceae archaeon
CAGAAACCTGGTATAACAAAGGTATAACCCTCAACAGGGCGGGATGCAAGAATGATAGTGTCGAGTGTATTCAGCGGGGTTTATCCCTCGCGATCGGAGATTTGTAAAAAACGGTGTTCTACAGAGACATAGGGGGTCGAAGAGATCCAACCACACATGACCGTACGACTTTGTCATTTTCAGATATCGGATTTTTTCTTTTTTAAAAAACATACTCATGAGGCTTACCCGACAATGCCGGAATTTGGACAAAAAATCTCAAATTAAGACAATTTTCTATTCCGGGAACACCATACACGATGACTGCTGGCTGAATGGTAATTGAACCCATATCCGGATCAAGCCCGGACAGGCACGTCTTTATTGGAGACCGCCCGCCTTACCAGTAGCCCCTCTCGATGGGATGGAAGGAGTTACGCGGATAAGCTCCCGTCGGCATGGGCCCGGGCGCCGTTCCACGCGCTGCCGTACCTGGGAACTCCGAGAACCACGCTGTCTCTGGTAAAGATCGATCCGACTGAGATGCAAAGGGCAGTGGAGGATTACTCCGACAAGTTGATATCGATCCAAGAATACTACCCGGCCATAGTCCTTTGCCCGGATGCGATTTTTCGTGAATCCCAGGGTATTCAATGACGGGACGGGACCGCAGCGATGAAAAGTGCGCTTTCCCGGGCCGGGTCTGGACCCGATCATTGGGAATGCGAGACCCGGCTGCGCGGCGTCCTGGAGCACGATCACAATGGACAGAATCCCCTTCTCGTCATTGAGGAAAAACACGATGAAATAGACGATTATTCCTAAAATAAACCCTAAAATAGCCTCAGAGTGCTGCTATGGGGATTCGAACCCCAGTCGTCGGCGTGAAAGGCCGACATGATTGGCCGGACTACACTATAGCAGCAAATTGCTCTCTTATGTTGATCGTTCACTTAAAAATAGATTATGGATTTGCCACCCTGGTTGTTCACGAGTAGATGGGTGTGCCTTCCCTCTCGGTGACTGCCTTGAAGGCCGCCATCAGCTGGCGTGTGACGGGTCCTGGCCTGCCGGAACCGATCGATCGTCCATCGATCAGGACGATGGGGCCCACTTCTGCGGCTGTTCCCGTGACGAACACCTCGTCGGCGGAGTACATGTCGTAATAGCCTAAATTCTGCTCCTTGACAGTTATCCCGAGCGATGCGGCAATCTCCAGTGCAACCACTCGTGTGATGCCACGCAGGTTGTTCAATGTCGGCGGGGTGATTATCTCGCCGTTCTTGACGACGAAGATGTTGTCACCCGATCCCTCGGAGACATACCCGTTGGTATCGAAGAAGATGGCCTCGTCCCCGCCCTTGTAGTTCGCCTCGATCTTGGCAAAGATATTATTCAGGTAGTTCAGGCTCTTTACGTTGGGAGGGAGCGCCTGTGCCGGGTTCCTCCGCACAGAGACCGTGATGGCCTTGAGCCCCTTCTCGTAGAGGTCACCGTACATGGCTCCCCATTCGACGGCAATGACGACGATAGTCGGTTTCGGGCATTTCCTGGGATCGAGTCCCAGGTCGCCCACTCCCCTGCTGACGATTGGCCTGATGTACGCCTCGCGGAGATTGTTCTTCCGCAGCGTCTCGAGGATGATCTCGCCAAATTCAGCCTTCGAGACCGGAACCTGGAGATCGATCGTTTTTGCCGAGTCGTAGAGCCGGTCGAGATGCTCCTCGAGCCTGAAGACACGTCCGCTGTAGGCGCGTATCCCTTCGAAGACACCGTCACCGTAGAGGAAGCCATGGTCAAAGACCGAGATTTTCGCCTCCTCCCTTGGGACAAATTTCCCATCGATATAAATCAGCATGTGATAGGGTTTTTTGGATCTCCTAGTATTTTTTACCTGCTTTTTGTTTCTCCCCTGCAGGCGATGACGAAACGGCCAAACATCTCCCTGCTGCTGACAGGGTGGAGGTGGGTGTAGCTCCCGAGGGTATTTTTTATGACCGCACCGTCGAGATTATCAGAGATTCCGACCCCCCGGGATAGCGTATACGCATACGAAGTGCCGGGCCTGAGATGTACTCCCGAGTAATGAAACTCGTGCCCCCTGAACGATCCGGGGCCGAGCGGGCTCCTTTTGGTGCTCTCGCCCTCCACGTAGCTGACCACCCTGCGTGCAGGCAGGCATGTCGTACCATCGAAGACCCCGCACATCGGGAATGATTCTTCCTGTTTTATGCCCTGCCACCCCGGACGGAGCACGATCCTGTCGGTAAGGTACATGAGTCCGCCGCATTCGGCATATATCGGCATACCCTGTTCAGACGCTGAACCGATCGCCTCCCTCATGGCAGCGTTCTCCTGGAGCCCCCGCAGGAAGAGTTCAGGGTATCCGCCGCCGATGATGTAGCCGTCCGCATCGGGAAGGGATTCATGCACCGGGCTGAAGGTGACACATTCAGCCCCCGTGGCAGGGAGGATATCGAAGAGGTCGGCATAATAGAAGTTGAATGCCTCGTCGAGTGCGATCCCGATCCTCACGTCCAGCCGACTCTCCCTGGAAAATACCTGCGGGTCCGAATCCGGTGGAGGGATGGTCCGGGCAAGCGACGTCAGGCGGGAGAGATCCACGTGGTCTCCTATCATGGACGTGACGAGATCGATCCTCTCGCCAAACGCCCTGTGTACTTTTCCCTCGAGGAACGGGACCAGGCCCAGGTGGCGCATGGCGAGTTCCATCTCCGGCTGCCTGGGCACCGTTCCGACAACCGGGATTCCACAGTAATGCTCGATCGCCGCAGTCGCCTTCGCGATATGCTTCTCCCCTGCCACATTGTTCAGAATGACTCCCCGGATATCAACCCCTTCGTCGAAGGCCTGGAACCCTTTCACGATCGCTGCTGCACTCCGCGTGATGCTCCGGGCACTGACCACCAGTATGATGGGAAGACCGAGCAGCTTTGCGATCGATGCCGAACTCCCCTGGTCGCCCAGGGCCTCCCCCCCTTCGTAGAGGCCACGGACCCCCTCGACAAGCACGATATCGCCACCCTGGCGTCCATGGTCGAAGATCTCGCGGATCTCGTCACTGCTCTGGACAAAACTGTCCAGGTTCCGGCACGGCCTGCCCGTGACACCGGAAAGGTACGACGGATCGATGTAGTCCATCCCGACCTTGAAGGTCTGGACATTCATCGAGCGGGAGAGGATGGCGGCGATGGCGAGCGTGATGCTCGTCTTTCCGCTTCCCGAACGGTCGCCGGCGATCATCAGGGCTTTCATGCCATGCTCCGGAGGATTGCCCCGAACTCGCTCTCCACGATCTCCTTCACACCGAGCGTCTTCGGGTGGAGGTCGACCTCGACCACGACATGGGCATGCCCGAGATCTTTTAAGGGTTCGACCTGCCGCGGACCGTTCGTGATGGAAAAACACTCGATTCCTGCCGTGAACCGGGGCGGGATCGCATGGGGGACCCCGGCGATGAGTGCATAATCGGGAGAGATCTCCTGCAGACGTTCTCCAAGGGCGTCACCGTTTGCGCCGTATTCATCGAGCGCTCCGAGAAGTTCCGGGGTGATACCTGCCTTCTCAAGGCCTGAAACGATTCGGCGTGCATCCTCACGTACCTTGGGAAGACCACGGCTGTCGAGGTTGACGATGTAGGTGATATCACACGCGGGGCAGACCTCGTGGAGAGCGATCAGCTCGTCGGCGAACATGTAGGCAGTCTCCTTCTTCGCATTCAGGATTGCAACCCCCTTCTTCCCGCTCCGGGCGACG
>JAHDSI010000135.1 GCA_018432765.1 Methanoregulaceae archaeon
CTCAATACAGTCCTATCGCCATTTTGGGGTTCGCAGCAGCGGCAGGGGATAGCGTTGCGCTGCCCCCGTGGAGGGTATCAGAACGGAATATGGATTTGGGGCTAACTTAGGGATATCCTGTGGGCAGGGTTGACCGGGTTTTGTCAAAATCTACTTATGCCCCTATATAGTCCCTATCGCCTTGTGGGGGGCGTCTCAACGGCGGGGGATAGCGTTGCGCAGCCCCCAGGAGTGTCTTAGTGCTATACAGACAGGAGGGGGTTACCACCCCCTGAACCCCCGCAGGCGATATACAGTTAGCAGGGTGGACAGGGATCATTATGATTCGACCTGGAAAATTTCATCTCCTCTTTTCTCTCAAAATAGTGTTTGATGAACCACACAACGATCCAGATCGAGACGAGAGGAGAAGGAGACATCGTCGATATCACGCCCCAGGTCAAAGCAGCGGTCAGTGAGAGCGGGATAAAAGAAGGCATGGTGAATGTTTTCGTGAACGGTTCAACCGCTGCGGTGACCACGATCGAGTACGAACCGGGAGTTCTCTCCGATCTCAGGAGGGCCCTGTCGGTGCTTGCCCCTGACAATATCACCTATGCACATGACAGCCGGTGGGGTGATGGAAACGGCCGTTCGCACGTGAAGGCGTCCCTTGTCGGGCCATCGCTCTCGGTGCCCGTGACAGGTGGCAGGCCTGCGCTTGGAACCTGGCAGCAGGTCGTCGTCCTCGAACTTGACGTGAGAAGTACGCGGACGAGAAGCCTCATCATCAGCGTCTTTTAAATTCGCGGATCAGGCATTCCTGGAAAGTCCCGGACGACCAGGAATATCCTGACAAATGTCGCTTCCCGCGAAAAAGAGGATGTTTCCTGGATTTAGGCCAGGGGAATAAAATCAGTCGAGCGGAATGGTTTCGAGCTGGGAGACGAGTTCCCATATCCGGGTCCGGGCATGGACGGGCATGTTGGGATCATTGCTGATCTCGTCGATTTTTGAGATTGCTTCCGCCGCACGCAGGCCGATACCCTTGTTGGTATTCATCAGCAGCTGGCGGGTTTCGTCGGCCACCCGGCGGATATTTCTTGGAATGGTACTGTCATCCATGATGTGCTGAAGCATCTGGATGCAGTTATCGATAGTCTTGTCAGGATCTGTCATGAATGTCCCCTCGTTATCTTCTTATTAATACTTATATTCGCACTTATATACTTTAATAAAAGACCCCATGGGGGGGACCACTCTTATGAAACAAGCTGACGAGATAATGGCACAGTACCTTCTCAAAGGGGGGAAAATGCTCGCAAAGACCTGTCCGGCATGCGGATGCCCGTTGTTTGAATTCAAGGGAGAGACCCTGTGCGTCGTCTGTGAAGAGGAACGCCGGCAAAAGAAGGATGATGACGGGGAAATGAAGCAACCCTCCGGTGAAGATGAGAAAGAAGAGAAACACCGGAAGGAAAAGGGGGCACATCCAGGAGTAAAAGAAGCGATCGAGGAGACCCTTGTCGCACTATGCACCCGTATCCGCGACGAACCTGATCCCGAGCGGGTGAAACTCCTGGCAAGCGCCCTGAAAAAGACGGCAGAAGCATGTGAGATGCTGGATTAGCCGTATTTCTTTCCTGCCAGGTCAAATATCCGCCGGGCTCTCCCTTCCCCAATCCCCTTCACTTTTACGAGTTCGGAGAAGTCGGCATCGATCACCCCGCGCACGGACCCGAAATGCTCCAGGAGGAGCCGGGCATTCTGCAGGCCGATGTCGGGAAACGAGGCGATGATATTCTCCTGCTGGTGGCTGACCGACCGGGAATCTTTCCGGAGAGGCACTTTCCGGTCACCGCCTTCGCTCTCCTCGCGTCGTGCCAGGACATGGATCATCTGGGCGGTATCCTCCTCATCTCTCGTGAAGAGGATAGAGACCCCGAGATCGACGGTAATTGCGGCGAGCACTCCCCGTATGGCATTCGGATGGATGTCGCGCTGGCCGGCGAGGTCACCGCCCTCGATGACCAGGACAGGTCGGAGGGCGTGTGCGGCAAGGTCCCGGATCTGTCCCAGGAGGTCGCGTTCCACGAGGGTATCTACGAAATCCCGTGCTGTCTTCCGCTCGATGAGTATACGGTCACCTATCGCGTAGTCTCCAAACGCCAGCCGCCGGAGCGTGATCGACGCGCCGGTCTCGCTCAGTATCTCGACGACCTTCGAGGACGTCTCGCGGTCGTCGACTACGATGGCAGGCCCCTCGCAGAAAGACCCGATGAGCGCCTGTCCGCCCTCTGCCTGCACCGCTGACGCCCGGGAAAAATCTCTTGATGGGGAACCGGCAAGCCGCCGGATCCCTGACTGCATCGCCTTCTCCCGCGACTGGCTGACGAACCGGTAGGTCTCGTCCGATGTCCCCTTCGTGACGAGGACGACGATCTTCCCGCTCCCGCTCCGGCCCGTTCGTCCTTTCCTCTGAATGCTCCGTATCTCTGACGGGACGGCCTCGTAGAATACCACGAGGTCGGTGGAGGGGACATCCAGCCCCTCCTCACCGACAGAGGTGGCTGCAAGCACCTTGAACTCCCCTCTCCTGAACCTCTCGAGAGCCTCGATCTGCTTCTTCTGCGAGAGTCCCTTCTCCGCATCCCTGGCAGCCTGTCCGACGAACCTCTGGCACTCGATCCCCTTCTTCCCAAGGGTTTCCACGATCTGCTGCACCGTGTCGCGGAAGGTGGCAAAGATGATTATTCTGCTCTCGGGAAACTGTTCCAGCTGATCGCGGACCACATCATACATCACATCCATCTTCGGATGGATCTCCTCTCTCCATGACATGCAGCGCTCGAACAGCTTGATGAAGAGGGGATCCCGTGCGAGGCGTTCGCTGGCTTTTGAAGCCCCTCCAGCTTTCCCCTCGGAGAAGAGCCGCGTGATATACGTCGTCAGGGTCCGGCTGCCCTGGGACTCGGCAAGGGAGACTGCGTGGCGGAGTTTCATGCATTCCGCGTAGACTGACGCTGCCTTGTATGCAGCAGGGTCACGGTCCTGGATTCGTGCCTGTATCTGTGCATTGAGCGCATTCAATGACTTCATCGAGAGCTGGCTCCTTGTGGGCGGGGAAAACCCGAGATTCGAGAGCATCTTCAACCGGCTGTCCAGGAGGCGGTTCAGGTCATCCACCGCGCGTGAGAGCTCCTCGGGAAGGCGGAGATCGATCACCTCGATCTCTCTCTCGTGGATATACGGGATGACATCGTTGTCATGTTCCGATCGTGTCTCGACCACCTGTATGCCGAGGTTTTCGATGACTTCGTCCACCTTCTCGACCTTTCCCCCCGGTGAGGCGGTCATTGCCAGGACGAGCGGGTTTTTCGCTGAAGCCAGGTATCGCTTGGCGATAAAGGCGTACGCATAATTTCCGACCGCCCGGTGGCACTCGTCGACGATCAGGAGTGTTACATCCTCGAGCGTGTAGCTCCCGGCGATGAGGTCGTTTTTTATCACCTGCGGGGTGGCAAATACGGCCTTCCCATCACGCCACTCGGCGGCACGCTGTTCCGGTGCGGTCTCTCCGGTGAACATGACGAGCTGCCCCTCATCCCCTTTTGTGCCGGGGAAAACCAAAAATTGCCTGAAAAAACGGAGGTGCTGCTCGACAAGGGGTTTTGTGGGGGCGAGCATGAGGATCTTCCCCCCGTCGTTGTGGAGGCGGGATGCCGCCACGAGGAGGGCGACGGCGGTCTTTCCGAGGCCTGTCGGAAGCACCACCATGGTATGCCCCTCGAGAGCTTTCAAGGCGATGGAAAGCTGGTATTCTCTTGATTCAAGGGAATCGGGGAGAATTAGAGGGTGGGTGATGCAGGACATGGCCTCTAGAGATCCGAAAACACAACTTTTCCTTCCACGAGCGACCTGACGGTTGCAGGAAGCTCCCTGATTGGTATCCTCACCTGTCCCATGCTGTCCCTGTCCCTGAGCGTGACCGTGCTGTCTTCCTTTGTATCATAGTCCACGGTGACCGCAAACGGGGTCCCAATCTCGTCCTGTCTCCGGTAACGTCTTCCTATCGCGCCCGAGTCATCGTATTCGACGAGCAGGCCCTCGTTTTTGATGGCGTCTGATACCGACACCGCTATCTCGCAGAGGCCGTCACGGGCAAGGAGTGGAAAGACTGCCACCTGCACCGGTGCGACAGCCGGAGAGAGGCGAAGGACCCTCCGCTCCTCGTCTTCCACGATCTCCTCGTCGTAGCTGTGTTCGAGAACCGCGTAGATCATGCGGTCGATGCCGTAGGACGGTTCGATCACGTGCGGGGTTATCTCCTCTCCAGGTATCTCGACCACCATTTCTTTCACCCCGTACAGGTCGGGTGATATGAAGACCTCCTCGCCGTCGAGGTCGATAGTGACTCCTTCCGGACCGGGGACGTGCCTGCAGAGGGCATCTGCAACCGCTTTCGCCTTTCCCCGGAACCTGGGCCCGAGTGCGCCCATATTCGGACTCACGCGGACCTGCCGTTCCTTTCTCGGGGTTTCGTACGGGAGGAAGACGACGAATCTCTCGCCGCTCTGCCTCTGGTGGGCCAGGAGGTCGTAATCCGTGCGGTCTGCAATCCCCACGGTCTCCACCCACCCGAACCTCGCTGACAGGATCTCTGCATCCCAGCAGTCAACTGCGTAATGTGCCCGCTCGTCAGGCAGGTGCTGGCGGAACCGGAGTTTTTCCGGGTCGACACCTATGGTTACGAGGATCTGGTGCGTGAGAGCCAGGTAATAGGCGACGTACTGGTTTGCCACGAGACCTTGCGAGACCGCCGTCTCCATGGTGACAACCACCGGATCGCCTCCCTGCACCTGCTGATCGATTCCGAAGAGCGGCATCTCGTATGCGGCATACCTTTCAAAGCAGGGATGGTCTTTCTTCTCCGGATGGACGAATATCTCGGCTTCCGCCTGGGTAAACTCCCTCAACCGGATCATTCCCTGTCGTGGCGATATCTCGTTTCGATAGGATTTTCCTATCTGGACTGCCCCGAAGGGGAGCTTATCCCGGTAAAATCGGAGCAGTCGCGCGAAATCGGTGACCATCCCCTGTGCGGTCTCAGGCCTGAGGTATCCCTTCCGCTGGGAACCCGGACCGATGGTCGTCTCGAACATGAGATTGAAGTTGAAGACCTCGACTGCTCCCAGCGCTTCGCCGCATGCCGGGCACGGAAGCGTGCAGATCACCCGTGTCAGGTCCTCGGAACTCATCGTGGATGCGCCGGAGATATTGTGGCCCTCTGCCACATGGTCGGCTCTCAGGTACTCCCTGCATGCCGGGCACTGGCACATCTTGTCAGAGAATCCCTTCACATGGCCCGATGCGATGAAGATATCCTCCTGGCCGATTGTCGGGCATTCGATCTCGTAGTAGCCCTCCTGGATTATGTAAAATTGTCTCCAGATATTCTCGATCCTGCGTTTCATCATCGAACCGAGCGGGCCGTAGTCGATAAATCCCGCCACAGAACCGTAGCACTCCGATGTCGGCCAGATGAATCCTCTCCTTTTGGCCAGATCCATTATTTTATCATATACGTCACTCATGGTGCTCACAGGTGTGTTTTCATATCTTGGGTTTTTAGGAAGAAAAAGGTGTGGAGGACTTGCCTGAAGGCAAACGCATCAGTCCCGGTTGTCCCGTTCCGCCGTCTGCTCCCGTCCATGCTGTGTATCCATATCCCGGGCCATGGATTCTCAAGGATTTGCCCTGAATCCTTAAAACGAAGGGTTTTTCCTCCGGGATGATTGAAAAGATACTCTTAAATATCTTGGCAAGTATCTTATTCGGTATCACCCAACTGTGAGGCTCATGCAAGACGACAACAGAAAGAACCAGCTTCTCGAGCTTTTTACCACTATATCAGGCAAAACCAAGATTGTCGAGCCAATGAAGAAGATTCACGGCACGTTACGTGACAGGGAGGCGGTTGAACGGGAGATTGCCCTGATCATGCGTGAAATTCTTGAACAGGGGCATTTCAAGACGAAATTAAAACCCATTCAACTGGCAAAACTTGTATCCGCCTACTATACCGGTAAAAACGACACAGAGATCGCGAGGGAACTCGGTGACGAGAAACTCTCGAAGACCGTGGCGAGGGCCCGGGTACGGTTGAAATTGTTCAGGGACCTGGATTTCAAGATGCCGTTTGACAAGGAGAGGATGGAGGATCTCGTCGATTCAGGAAAGACAATGAAAGAGGTGAGCGAAGAACTCGGAGTCAGCCCGTCGACACTCCGCGAATACCGGCATGTCATCGATCAGAGGGACGACACCACCATCGATACCTACCTTGAACGAATAAAGGACGTCATGGAGGACCGTGACCTCTCGGAACAGATGACAAGAAGCGCGACAAAGGACGCTCTCGGTGAATCGATCGATATCACCGAGGCCGAGATGATCGACGTCACCTGATCATTTCACCTTTATCCGCATCATTTTTCACAGAGAAGAAGCCAGACACTACGGTATGGAACTTACCTGGTACGGACACTCCTGTTTTCTCCTGAAGGGTGATGTATCGGTCCTCGTCGATCCCTTCGTCCCTGACGGGGAGGCACCGAAAGATGCGGATATCGTGGCGGTGACCCACGGCCATGCCGACCACCTCGGCGAGACGGTGGCGCTCAACAAACCGACCGTCGCCATCAACGAGGTGGCGAAATACCTGGCATCCAAAGGTCTCGATGCCGTGGGAATGAACATCGGCGGAACGATCGAGCTTGGCGGGGTGAAATTCACGATGACACAGGCCATACATTCTGCCTGGATAGAGGAGGGAGGAATCGGTTTTGCCGGTGGGGGATCGGCCGGTTTTGTCATCGGCATGAACGAAAAGAGGGTCTACCATGCCGGCGATACCGCGCTCTTCTCCGACATGAAACTCATCGGCGAGCTCTGGCACCCCGACGTCGCCATCCTGCCCATCGGTGACCGGTTCACCATGGGTCCAGCGGAAGCGATGATTGCCGCCCGGTACGTCGGCGCACCGCTGGTAATCCCGATGCATTACAACACCTGGCCTGCAATCGAGCAGGACCCGTCACACTTCAAGCATGCGCTCGAGCGGACAACGGATCACAAGGTTTGCGTGATGAACCCGGGAGAGACGATCGAGATATGAGACAGGGGCAAATGACGCCAATCTTATCTCACCAGGCGCCCCCATGCGCCCCCATGCGCCCCACACCGGCTGTCGAGCCAGGCCCGGATGGTGGCAGGACATTCCCCCGGGTATCTGTGCCATCCAACCCGTAATATGCATCCCGGGGGGCTGCGCTTTGCAATCCCCTGCCGTCGAGGCGAACCCCAAAATGGCGATAGGGATTATATTGGAACGAGATGATTTATTCTTCTGCCCAGGTCAACCCTGCCCACCATATATCGTCTGCGGGGGTTCAGGGGGCAGCAGCCCCCTGTATGCATAGCATTAAGACACTCCTGTGGGTTCACTGTCGTTCACTCCCCTCCCCTTCTGGGACCCGGACTGCGTCCTATCGCTGCTGCGAACCCCAAAATGACGATAGGGAGTAAATTAGGAAATAAGTTGATCTTCACAAAACCACGGTATACCCTGCGCACATGAAATCCCCTTGCAGGGGTTCAGGGGGCGGCAGCCCCCTGTATGCAGGGTGTTCTTTCGAATTCTTCGCAAATCCCAGTCAACCCAGTCCACTAAGCTCACATGATTTCCCTATGGTAGCCCCAAATCCATATTCCGTTCTCAGACACTCCCAGGGGCTGCGCTTTGCTTGCCCCTGCCGTTGCGGCGCACCCCACAAGGCGATAGGGAGTATATTGGGGAATGAGTTGATCTTTACAAAACCCGGTCAACCCTGCCCGCCAGATATCCCCGTGCGGGGGTTCAGGGGGC
>JAHDSI010000219.1 GCA_018432765.1 Methanoregulaceae archaeon
CCTTTCACAGGAAGCCTTCGCACGGCTGATACGATACGTTCTTCGTGTGTGCCGTTCACGACGAGGGCTTTTACTCTCTTCGAGATTACATATGGTATGAAGGAAGGATCCACGTCATCGGTGGAGATCGGGTAATCGACGGATTCGAGAAGTTTTCCGGCTGAATGGATGCCGTCCACATGCTTGAGAACGACGAGATCGAGGTGCAGTCTCCATGCAATCCAGGCAGCGATCGTATCTGAGGTGACCTCCCACGAGTGAGGGAGCGGGTCTTCGTTCTTCAGGACGCGATAGGGAAGCAATATAGAGAGTCTCTCCGGGACTTCAAGTGTGTCTGTTGTTGGAATATCGAATGAAGCCAGGTACCAGCCAAATTGTTCCATCCCGAGAATGGCCATCCAGTGGGCGGAGTCATCGGAGACAACCCGGCATCTCCTGGCCATATCTGCGAATATCCCCCCGCCAGGGATGATGAGTGCGCGACACCCTTCGGAAACGAGGAGTTTTGTGATCTCTTCTGACCGCTCAAAGAGGCTCCCCCCTATCTTCAGAACAAGCGGCTCGGCCATACCATCCGGTTTGATTTCATCAGGTTAATTAGTTGGCTATTCCAGATATTTTAGGTATGCGTCTCCGCTTCTGCCTCATATTGCTGCTGTTTCTCGCATGGAACGCATCTGCGTGGCAGATCGTGGAATTCTGCCCGGACCCCTACCTCTCCGGGGATCCTGACGAATACATGGTTATTGAGGGATATGGCTGCACGGACGGGCTGGTCGTCACAGATGGCGAGGGGGGATTCCGGTTCCCGCCGGGCACGATGCTTGAAGGAAGAACGACTGTGGCGCGAAACGGGGCAGCATTCTATAAGACCCATGGCTACTACCCGGACTTCGAGTGGGAGTACTGCCACGTCTCTGTTCCTGATGTCCAGAGAAGCGGGAGGCTGCAACTTGCCAACAGCCAGGACGAGATCCAGCTCTTCGTATATACTACGCTTCTCCAGGAGATCGCGTGGCCCGGGGATGTTCATCCCCGCCAGGGACAGGTGCATTACCTGGAAAGAGACGAATGGGACAGACGAATTCTTCTCCTCGGCCAGTCCCGCTTCAGCGAAGCAGCGTTCGCTGGCATACCCGGGACAGCATTTGTCTCTCCTGATTGCTCGTATCCTGTATTTGAAGAGGCTGTCAATTGCGCACAGGAGAGCATTCTTCTGAATGTATACGAATTTACGAGCATGAAGATGGCCGAACTGCTCGTCTCAGCCAAAAAGAGGGGTGTAAATGTGACTGTCCTCCTTGAAGGCGGCCCGGTGGGAGGTATTCCTGCGGAAGAGAGGACGGTGATCAGGAGGCTCTCGGAGAACGGGATACGTGTTCTCCAGATGTCGATAACAGATGATTTTCATGCACCCTATCGGTTCAATCATGCAAAATACATGGTGATAGACGGGTGCCGGGTACTCATCACAAGCGAAAATTTCAAGGAAAACGGGTTTCCAGACCCCGGGATCTCGGGTAACCGGGGGTGGGGTGTTTGCCTCGAGGATGAGGGCCTCGCTTCGTATTTTGCAGATATTTTTGAATATGACTGCAGTGGAGCCTGGATAGAAGAGGCATCCGGCGCCGGGGGTATAGAGGATGATCCGTACTTCAGGCAGTACGAGGTGGAGTTCGAACCGGTGGAGTTCACGTCTGCGCATGTGATTCCGGTGATCTCACCTGATACCAGCCACCTCGTGCGGGAGATGCTCGAGGGAGCCATTGAGAGCATCGCCATCGAAGAAGCATATATAACGAACGTTAGCAGTGACCAGTTGAACCCGTTTCTCGGGGCGGCGATCGATGCGTCACGACGCGGTGTGACCGTGAGGGTGCTCCTCGACTCGTATTGGTACAATGTTGAAGATGAATGCGACAACGACGAGATGGCAGGTTTTATAAATTCTCTTGCGGCGCGTGAGGGCATTTTGCTTGAAGCACGGTGTGCTGACCTCGATTTAAACAACCTGGAGAAGATCCACAACAAGGGGGTCATCGTCGACGGCCGAAGTGTACTCGTGAGCAGCATCAACTGGAACTTCAACTCTCCCAACTTCAACCGCGAGGTGGGAGTAATCATCACCGAGCCGCACACGGCAGCGTATTTTCTGTCGGCCTTCGATGACGACTGGAACGCAGCCTCGTGCCAGGATAGCGACAACTCTTTCGACTACCTGAAACTGGCCATCACAGGGGTGGTGATTTTGGCCCTGGTTCTCCTGTATCTCCATCGCAGACGATAGATTACGTTTCCGGCGTCTCCTTCACCACAGCGTATCTGATTTGGGATGGGATGTCACTGGCACCAGGAAAAGAGAAAGACGAATCAGCCCTCAACTCTTCTTGAGGGCGCATCTGCAGATATCGCATATGGTAATGGACGAATTCTCATCCCTTACGGCTATAGCCCAGCGGTCTAATAAATTATTCAGTTCTTTGGAGATTTCAATACCGGAATCTCCTCTCTTTTTGTTGACATACTGTGAAATTGCGGCTCGTGTCACACCAAGACGTTTCGCAGCATCGCTCTGGGTCATGCCGTCTCTTTGAACAAGCCTGTATACCATTTCGGCCCGCATTGCAGGGAGGTACTTGCGGATCATGGTATCACATACCATGATATCGCAACCCCCTTCCCTCATGCAGTCACCAGCTGCTGCTCCCTGTTCTGGTATATAATCTGGCGTGCATCCCTGAAGTTGAATTTTTCAATGATGAGCTGGTTCTCTTTGAGTTTTTTTAATGCATATCGTACGGTCCGGGGGGCCAGATTGCTTTTTTTGACAATTTCCTTATGGGTCATCGCACCACCTTCGTCCAGCAACGCGAGGACGGTCTTTGATGATGGTGGAAGATTCACATCGGTCATACTATATTGTTAACAGCGTTAACATATCAATCTGCCGGTGTTATATGGTGAGAGGAAAAAAAGATCTGTATGCTGGTCCGGCAGGAAAAAATAGCTCTTATCCTTCTTTTTCTTGTATCAATCGTCCTCGTTGCCTCGTTTATGATACTCGATGATCTGGGTCGCGCGACATTTGCCACCAGGTTTTCTTCGGATTCCCCTGAAGGCTCACTGGTGGCGCACAGCGGAACCGTGGATCGCATGGACTCCACACGAACCGGGGGGCACCTTATCCTGGATGTTTCAGGAGTGCCGGTATTTATCCCGGAACAGGCAGCCCGGGAGATCAAAATAGTCACGGGTGACTCCGTTACGATATATGGGACAGTCCGGATGTACCGGGGAGAAAAAGAGATCGTAGTGGAGTATGCGGATGATATCAGCACAATTTGATGATCCCGGGGCTTTTCGGGCCAAACGGCTGATAAGGGGTTTTTCACGAGAATGTATCTAGGATTCTGCCCTTTTTCCTGAATCAACAGGGTCTTTTTGATGGATAACCAGGTACTGGCATGATTTATTCCCGACACACCGCATGACCATCTTCTCCCGTGGTGAGAGCGCACCGGACTTTCCGGTTTTCACCTCGATAAAGACAATCTTTTTCAGTTCGCCTTCGTCAAGGCCGTCAAAAACGATGAAATCGACCGGACTGCCCAGGAATCTCGCATCTTTCGGGTTATATCCAAAATCCGGGAAGAAGGGGAGGAGGTGTTCCGTCACCCTGCCCTTTATCACGGCATGACTCTTCTCAACCGCATCATGGCGGATACTCTCTTCCTCCTTCTGAATCCATTCTTGTGCATAGATGGATGCCCGCCTTTCCGCTTCTGAATCGAGGTCTCTCTCTCTCCACTCCTGGTACAACGAATGTGCCTCTGTGTGCACCGCGTCTCTCAACTTCAGATATTTCAGGATGATGTATAAAAGTGCAATCAGGACTGCGAAAAGTGCCCATTCAGTCATTACATACCATGTGCGGCCGGAAAATTAATTATTCCCCTGTATCCCGGGCCGTATTCCCGTTCCCGCCTTTCCGGATAGCATCGATTGCCTTTTGTGCTGCTCTCCGGACGTCCTCGGATTCATCATCAAGCGCCTGTTCAAGCGGCTGCACTGCATCTTCCTTCCCGATGCGTCCGAGTGCCCAGGCAGCATGCTTTCTGACAGCCCTTTTCTTATCCTTTAGGGCTTCGAGGAGAGGCTCCAGTGCCAGGGGATCGGCGATCCGTCCAAGCCCGATCGCAGCACCGATCCGGAGCCATTTTTCACTTGATTTTAACGCCTGTATGAGTGGTTTGACGGCCCGCGTATCACCAATGGATCCGAGGGACTTGGCTGCGAGCCAGGCAACATCGACAAATTCGTCAGAAAGAGCCTTAATGAGTGGTTCGACTGCCGATTCATCTCCGACATACCCAAGTCCTTCAGCAGCTTTCCAGCGGTAATCCAGGTATGGGCTCTTTAAAAGAGAAATGAGACCGTCGGCCTTCCTCCTACGGACTATCTCGGCTGTATAGTCGTCTGTATCTGAACTCTCCTCGCCGGCCATAGATATATCTGAATGGCAGATAAGCGAGGAGCCATGATAAGTGTTTTGTTTGGGTAATTTGCTGATTTGACCATTCGGGTCTCATTTCTCTGATGGAATGATATCAAGACCGATATCGAAATTCTCCACGCTGTGGGTGAGAGATCCCATGCTGATTACGTCGACTCCCGAGATGGCATATTGCAGGATATTTCCTTCATGAATTCCTCCTGAAACTTCGATTAAGACCCCGGCCCTGATCTCTTCCTCGTCAAGCACCAGGATTGTATCCCTGATCTTTGCGGGTCGCATATTGTCAAGAAGGAGTATGTCAGCCCCCGCTTTCGCCGCCCGGAGCGCCTCTTCCGGACTCTCAACCTCGATCTCGATCTTTTGGTAGGGATTCGATCGCTTCGCCTTCCCGATGGCTTCCTCGATGCTCTGGAATGCGAGGTGATTGTCCTTGATCAGCACTCCGTCACTCAACCCGAGCCTGTGCCGTTCCCCCCCACCAAGTACAACGGCTTTCTTGTCAAGCAGCCGAAGGCCCGGGGCAGTCTTCCTGGTCGAGGCGATCCTGCATCTGACTTTGTGCGATGAGAGGATGGCACGAATCTTCCTGGTCCGGGTGGCAATCCCGCTCATCCTCCCGATGATGTTTAATGCGGTTCGTTCAACGAGGAGCATCCCTGCTGCCGGTCCTTTCAGCAGGGCGACCCTGGAGCCGGAAGATACGTCCATCCCGTCGGAGACTTGCGGGATAACGTCTATGCCAAAATGAGAGAAGAGCATGCTGGCCTCTTCCAATCCGGCTATCGTGCCATCCTGCCTGGCGACGAGCGCCCCCTGGCATGAACCGCTGCCTATCACGGATTCGGTGGTGATGTCCCCGTATGGTGCGTCCTCGTCGATGAATGCGAGAAGATAGTCGAGTGTAACCATCCTGGAATCATCTCCCTATCTCGATCATTCGTTCAATCGCGTTCCTTGCCCTGTCCATCACTTCCCTGGAAAGTTCGATCCTGTACTGGTTCTTCTCGAGCGATGAGACGAGATCGTCAAGAGTCGTCTTCTTCATATCCTCGCAGATCGCCTCCTCCTTTACGTAAAAAGTCTTATCGGGAAACAGGGTCTTTAACCGGTAGGCCATGCCTTTCTCGGTGAAGATATTCCAGACTTCCGCCTGCGGAGCGGCACTGACCATGCCTCCCGTGGACGCAATGATATCCGAGATTTTCTGGATCCCCGGCCGGCATTCAGGGTGGCAGATGATCATGCCGCCTCTTCTCCTGGCTTCCCGGACATCCTGTTCCGTGAAGTAATCATGGACGTAGCAGTGCCCTTCAGGGGGCACGGGAACGATCTTTTTTTGGGGAAGCTGGTCCTGGATGAAGGCCGCAAGGTTTGCATCGGGCCCGACGATCACTTCATCGGAGGGGAGCGACCGCACGACTTTTACTGCATTCGCCGAGGTGCACACGACATCGGCATACGCCTTCGACTCCGCGGTGCTGTTGATGTACAGGACAACAGGTGCACCGGGGTGCAACTCTTTTGCCTTCAGTATCGTCTCTGCGTCGAGATAGTTCGCCAGAGGACAGGTTGCATCTTTGACAGGCAGAAGGACCGTCTTTTCGGGACAGAGTATCTTTGCCGTTTCAGCCATGAAATCCACCCCGCAGAAGACAATCGTGTGTGCGTCGGTCTCTTTTGCCTGTATGGAAAGTTCCAGGCTGTCCCCCACAAAATCCGCGACGTCCTGAATTTCGGGCAACTGGTAGTTATGGGCAAGAATTACCGCATCTCTCTTCTTTTTGAGTGCGTCGATGGTGACCTTTCGATTCATGTACCCACCACCAGGGGGTTGTCAAGGTTTTTGAGAAGTGTGAGGATGGAGAGTGCCGCAAGGTAGCTTGTGGCAGGGTTCTTGGGACTCTGGACATTGTTTATTTTGATGTATATCTCTCCGAAATCTCCTTCACAGAATATCTCGTGGACGTTCCGGTCAACATCAGGATCCGCGTACAGTTCCACATCCGCCTCCCTGCCCGCTGCAAGGCTGAGAGCGACAGATACGTTGACATTTCTCGGGAATTCCTTGATGCATTCATTTGCTTTGCCCTGGAATATGAGTCTTCGTTCATCGCAGTGAATTCCCAGGGATACGGGATTCTTGGTCGTTCTGAGGAGCAGCTTGTGGATAGGACTGATCCGGCCGACTTTCAGATTATCCAGCCCGGTTATAGCTCCACTCGGTATGTAGATCTTTCTGTTTGCCGCCCTGGCGGTCTCGGTCAGGCAGTCCCTGAATGTCGGATCGGAGAAGGCTCCAACACTGAGAACGATGAGATGTTTTCCATTCAGCAAGACCTGTTTTCCAAAGAGCCTGACGGCATTGACCGATGCAGCCTCCACAACGTAATCGAAATCCTCTTTGATAAACTGCTCAAACTCTTTGCAGGCAATGCCCCCGCAAGTGATAGCCATATCATCGGCTTTCTGGAAGACCCTGTCATAAAGGGCAATTATCTCGATATTTTCCCTGTATTGCCCGATGATATGGCCGATATTCCCGCAGCCGAGCAGCCCGATCCGTACCATCACTATCAGATAGACGATACCACTGGTTAAGCATTTTCATTCCGGGAAAAAATGCGTCGTTTCGCAACGCGGAATCTCTGGCAATCCGGTGATTGTGGTGCCAGGTGTCGGTTTGGCAGGGATTATTAGGATATACCATCCCATAGCATGTGAAAAGATGCACCCGGAAGATGACGGTACACACCGGATGCGGCCAACTGCTTCATCTCTTGACGGGCTCCTGAACCGAACCGTGCACGTGATGACGTTTGGTTGCACGTACAACTCGGGAGACAGCCGCAAGCTGAAGGAGATCCTGAAGGCACAGGGATGCAGATTGGTCGATGCGCCCGGAGAGGCGGAAGCGGTGGTCGTGAACACATGTACCGTGGTCGGATCCACGGAAAGGCGAATGTTGCGGGTGCTCTCCAGCCTGAGAGAGAAGGAACTGTACGTGACCGGGTGTATGCCGATTGTCCAGCAGGACGAGATCTCTCGCGTCTGTTCTCCACGGATTATCCGGCCTGAGGAGATCCGGGATCACTACAGGTGCGTTGGGACCATGGAGCCCTGCGGAGTGGGCATACTCCAGGTTGCAAGCGGGTGCCTCGGGTCATGCACGTATTGCATCACCAGGAAGGCACGAGGGCGGTTGAAGAGTGTTTCCGTTCCAGATATCCTGGCGGAGGCAGAAACGATGGTCGATGCAGGTGCAAAGGAGCTGCAGTTGACCGGCCAGGACGTGAGCGCGTGGGGATACGATATTGGGATGAACCTCTCCGACCTTCTTCTCGCTCTCGGACAGATACCCGGGAGGTTCTGCATCCGTACCGGAATGATGAACCCGTCCACGCTCCTGCCTATACGAAAGCCCGTGATCCGGGCCTTTGCATCTCCGGAGGTGTTCCGTTTCATTCACATCCCGATCCAGTCCGGATCGGACGAGATACTGAACGCGATGGGAAGGAAGTATACCGTGGGCGACGCGGTCCGGATCGTCGATTCATTCAGGGCGAAGTATCCGGAGATCTTCTTCGCCACCGATATCATCGTGGGATTTCCGGGCGAGACAGATTCCCAGTTCGAGGAATCTGTCGACCTCGTCACCCGGTTAAAACCGAACAAAGTCAACATAACCCGGTATTCACGACGTCCGCACACCCGCATGGCAGGCATCCGGGATACCCTGGATGCCATAAAAAAAGACCGTTCGAGGGCGCTCCTGCGGCATGCAGAAGAGATCTACCGCGGGATAAACGCCCGCTTAATCGGAGAGAAGGTGAGGATACTCGTTACCGAAAAGGTTAAAGACGGGTCCGTCATCTCCCGCACTCCCGCGTACCACAACGTGGTCATTCAAAAAGATCTTCCGATAGGATACGAGGGGCATGCGGTTATCCTCGAGGACAGGATGTACTATCTTCTCGGATCACTCTGCTAAAACCCCTTCCTGTTGATCTTTCCCGGAACTACTTCGTGTATCTTCTGATGGCAACGGATCCCTCTCTCCGTTTTATTGTATCGCAATATGTGGTTTATACAGCAAATCTGCCCGTTGAGCGGAAAGATTATGGAGCTTGCATATCCATTTACACTCAGAGCGAGGGAGTGAAAAGATATGGATGAAATAGAAACCGGTTATCGGAAAATCCTCGAGAAAATCGATGCGTTAAAGGAGAAAAAAGGCACTTTCTCCGAAGAGATACTGGAGAACGATGCCGCCCTGCTCTCCAGGATGGCGGAGTCGACGAAAGAGATCATCGGGAATGTCGGTCTCAATATGCTGGAGAAAGGAAAGATCGACAGCAAGGGGGAACTCTATGATACCCTGTTCACCCAGAAGAAGACGATAATCCTTGGCAAGACCGATCCTATCGAGTTCAGACCCGACGATAACGAGAAGAAGGTTGACGACCAGTTCTGCGCTCTTTCGGAAGATGGCACATTTTATGAGGTCATGTACAGCTCGGACGGATTCATCGTGGATTCCTACCAGAACGAGATTACGCCAAGGGAAGCGCTGGATATCTACGGGTACGACGTGATGTTCATGCTCTACCGGGCAATGCATGACTACCTCAAGGGGCAGGAGGCACTCGTCGAGGCGCTCGGAGTTACGATCGAGTATCTCTTCCCCGAGAAAAAGTGAAGCGAAGAACGAAAAAAATATCCCCGATTTATTTTTATTTCCATTTGAAGAGTGGGAAGACCGGCTTGAGCAGATCATCATCGTCACCGCCCAGTGCTGACAGCTTGTAGGAATCGGAATACTCCACGCCACGCTCGTTTGTATATTGGATCACTACTTTGACGTTCTCTACCATCTTATCGAGGGCAAACTGCGTCTTTTCATCCACCCCGAGTTTTGGGATGGTAAATTCCAGATCCAGCGGAACAAGGGCCACACGAATCGAGTAGGCCGGGGCATTCCCCCTGTTTACGACCCAGATACCTTTGGCGTCTTCCTGGAGAAATGCGGAGATGTTGGGCAGGTCCGCTGAATCTGCCATAATACGGAGCGACATGAAGATGGCTGCCAGGACAACCAGGGCAATCAGGCCTATGAAGAGATCGACGAACGCCGCAATAAGGATACATATCACGAACCCGGCAATAAGAAGCATCTTCCTGGAATCAGCCATCGCAAATCAAACCTTTTTTCATCTGGATAAAATGGGAAATGGGCCCGATGAGATTCGAACTCATGACCTCCCGGTTATCAGCCGGGCGCACCACCTAGCTATGCTACGGGCCCTCAACGCTGCCGTATTAGTTAATCCACCAGACCTTTTATAAGTTTTGAAACGCGAGCCGAACCAGAATATTATAACCAGATATGAGACTATCTTGTTAGAAGTATTTTCAGGTGGGGAACGATGAGCAAGCAGTATCTTCTCGGGAACGAGGCCATCGCTCACGGATGTCTGGAATCTCCTGTTGATTTCGTGAGTGGATACCCAGGTACCCCCTCTTCAGAGGTGATCGATATACTCAGGGTGCAGGGGGAAAGAGGGTACCATGTCGAATGGTCCGTCAATGAAAAAGTGGCACTGGAGAACGCGCTGGCGGCAGCATGGTGCGGAGTCAGGGCACTCTGCACGATGAAACATGTCGGGTTGAACGTCGCCGCCGATCCGCTGATGACAAGCGCATACACGGGTGTCACCGGGGGACTCGTTATCATGAGTGCCGATGACCCGTATGCCCACAGTTCCCAGAACGAACAGGATACACGGT
This sequence comes from Methanoregulaceae archaeon, assembly GCA_018432765.1. Taxonomy (GTDB): domain Archaea; phylum Halobacteriota; class Methanomicrobia; order Methanomicrobiales; family Methanospirillaceae; genus SD8. Next base: position 10,301 of record JAHDSI010000219.1, read on the forward strand.
GCTATGCCGCTTTCGCACGGATCCCCTGCCTTGATCCCTCGACCATACAGGAAGCCCATGACATGGTGAGGGATGCATTCGCCCTCTCCGAAGAGTTCGGGCTTCCGGTTCTCTTCCGCCCCACGACGAGGATCTGCCATTCCAAGGGGGATGTAACCCTTGGGGATGTGAAGGCCAATACTCGGGTGGGCAGGTTTGTAAAGGATCCCCGGCAGTACGTGGTCATCCCTGCCCACACACGGATACTCCATAAAAAACTGAATGAAAAGCAGCCCGGAATAAAGAAACGCCTGGCAGAATCCGGGTACAACACCTTCAGCGTAAAAGGCAGGGATGCGGTCATCGCGAGTGGAATCTCTGCGACATATGTCCAGGAGTTGCTTCCCGACGATGTCTCTTTCATGAAGATCGGGGCATACCCGATCGACGAAGCCTGGCTCGAGGAGTTCGTCCGCAGGCATGAGAAGGTCCTGGTCATAGAGGAACTTGCCCCGGTGGTTGAAGAGGTTGTACGGCAGGTCGCCGGGTGTGTCACGGTCCACGGAAAAAAAGACGGCCATTCTCCATACGAAGGCGAACTCTCCCCCAGAGCCGTCGCGAAGATCATGGAATCGGCAGGAATACGTCCAAAAATACAATTTGTCGACGCAGATCCGTTGCCTGACATACCGCCTCGTCCACCAATCATGTGTGCGGGATGCCCGCACAGGCCGGTATTCCATGCCATGAGAAAGGTCTTTCGCGACGGGATCTACCCAAGCGACATCGGGTGCTATACGCTGGGTCTGCAGCTCGGTGCAGTGGATACCACAATCTGCATGGGGGCATCCGTTACCGTTGGGAGCGGGATCTACCATACGGGTGAAGAGTCGGATATCGTATCGACGATTGGAGACTCCACGTTTCTTCATACGGGCATACCCGGTCTTTTGAATGCCGTCTATAACGGCGCCGAGATGATACTGGTCATCCTCGATAACCGGACTACCGGGATGACAGGACACCAGCCGAATCCTGCTACCGGAATGACTGCTACGGGAGAGGCTACGATCCCGGTCTCGCTCGAGGCGATATGCCGCGCCTGCGGAGTGCATTTCGTGGAGACCGTGGACAGTTATGACCTGGTAGGTCTTGAGACGGCGATGAAGGATGCGAAAGCCCGGCCGGGAGTGAAGGTGCTAATCGCCAGGCAGCCCTGTGTGATCACCGCGAGAAGGGCCGGGATCAAGCGGGGCAGGTACCGGATCGACCCAGATCTGTGCACCGGCTGCGGCCTGTGTGTCAAATTCGGATGCCCTGCTATCGAGATTGCGGGTGAGAAGCCGCATATCAGTGATCTCTGCAGCGGGTGCGGAGTATGTGCCCAGATCTGCCCTTTCGGGGCGATCGCAAAGGAGGGCCGGAGATGAGCCCCGGGTATGATGTCCTTGTCGTGGGCATTGGAGGGCAGGGCACGATCCTGGCATCGAACGTCCTTGGCGAGGCGTGTCTCATCGAAGGGCGGCCGGTGAAGGGAGCGGAGACTCATGGCATGGCACAGAGGGGTGGATCGGTTGAGAGCCACATCAGGATCGATGGAGAGTATGGGCCCCTGATCACCCCGGGATCGGCCGACATCATCATATCGTTCGACCTGCTGGAAGCCCTCCGGTACAAGCACTACGTAAGGCCGGGTGGGAAGATCGTTGCAAACAGGCATTTCGTGGTGCCGACATCGGTCTTTGTCCAGGGTGCCTCTGCCCCCACGGAAGAGGAGATACGTGCCCGTCTCGGAGATGTCGGGCTCTGTCTCCTCGATGCGGAAGCTCTGGCGGCAGAGGCGGGAAGCCCGCTTGCAGCAAATATCGTGATGCTCGGTGCGGCATCGCATTTCCTGCCGCTCTCCCCCGATTCACTCAGGAAGGCGGTCGAAAAACTCGTCCCACAAAAAACCGTCGGGATAAACAGGAAAGCATTTGACCTTGGCCGGGAAGCAGGGGCAGGATGCCGGGAATAAGGGATGACCCTCTCCCGGCATATCCTTGAACCGTTCGAGGCCGATTCCATAGTTCTCGGGGACGCGCTGGAACTCCTTCCACGGGTCCCTTCCAAAACGGTCGATCTCATCGTGACCGATCCTCCCTTTGCGATCGATTTCCGTGCGCAGAAGATGAACTATAACCGGACCGGTGCGAACGTGCTCGAGGGCTACCGGGAAGTGGACGGCCGGGATTACGCGGAATTCTCGATACGGTGGATGGAGGAGGCGTACCGGGTACTTGCGCCGTCCGGGAGCATGTATGTATTCTCAGGATGGAACCGGCTCAAAGATGTGCTTTCCGCCGTTGATGATGCCGGTTTTTCCACCATCAACCATATCATCTGGAAGTACCAGTTCGGGGTATTCACGAGGAAGAAGTACGTGACGAGCCACTATCACATCATCTTTGCAGTGAAGAACCCGGGCAGCTATACCTTCAACAAGGTCGAGCATTACCCCGAGGATGTCTGGACCATCAAACGGGAGTACTGGAAGGGCCGGAAGAAGACTCCCACCAAGCTCCCCTCCGATCTGGTCAGGAAGATCCTCAGTTTCTCGAGCAATCCCGGGGACCTTGTGCTCGACCCGTTCCTCGGATCGGGTACCGTCGCGGTGGTGAGCAAGGAGATGGATCGCCGTTTCCTCGGCTTCGAACTCGTCAGTGATTATTACGAATTCGCACGGGAGCGGCTCGATCTGGTCTCATGCACCGGACAGGCATGAACCCGGGAGATGGACCTGCATGGTCTGGTGTGAGGAATGCGAAGGAGTGATCAAAACAGGGGATGAAGTCCTCTCCCGAATATTCACCAGGTGATCTATTCGTCATAAAGTATATATCATTTGAATATATTGTCTTTTATGCCACCTGAAAAATATACCGATGCCATGAAACGAATTAGTTTTAAGGCAGCACCGGAGTCAACAAAAGTCATTAATCTCTCTCTGAAAAATCCTTTCAGCGAAACAACCGAACTTTCCTTAAAAATTGTGGGATCCCGGGATAGTTTCAGGCTACCAAAAGACCATCAAAAAGTGACACTTCCGCCACGTTCACGGGTTACCATCCCTGTTGTATTCTCACCTGAAAAATCGTTTCGCATCATGGCTGCCCAGGTGCCGTATATCACCCATGTTCAGGTCTGGGACAGGAAAAGAAAAAAGTTGATACATACGTATCCTCTGAAGGCAGAAGGACCGGGATATGTCCCTGCGGGAAAGACGAGATGCTATCATCATCCGGATGGTTCCTCTTCTCCCCCATCCCCACATAACAGTCCCCCGTCAGTGTTCCTGACAGTGTACAAACCCGGGACAACCCGCTGGGCGAACATGGATGAAGTTGATTATTATCATCGTGTTTCTGGTCTTGAATCCGACGGGGATATACTCGAATTGTCCTGGTCTTATACTGTACCTGCAACCGGGGGTGGATTTCCGGAAGGTCATGGAGATGGTGTTGTGTATACCTATCCGGATGGAACAGATCATTTTGAGCGTACCAGCACATTTGATATAGACCGCTCTTACCGGGTTGATGTGAGGGCCCGGAATTCTGAAGGAAGCGATCATGATTGGGAATGGCTCTATGGCAAGATTGGTACAGGCTTTCGCCATGCATGCCTTCCGCAGGATTATCAGACCCCTGAGTCGGAGATAACGACGATTCGCCATTTCCTCGAAGATATCGAGGCCTGGTTGCTGACAGACGATCTCGGGCGCCTGGATGATTATGTGACGTATTTCAACAACCATATCATGAGTGACCCTGCCGCGGCATCCTGCCGCGATCATTCATTCCATGATGGCGGGTGTCGCTTTGTTATAGATGATTTCGACTATCTGACCGCACCTTCGGGAAGCGGGGGTCTCACAGACGATATGCTGGGAGCACTCAGACACGATCCCTTCCTGATATATACCAAACCACGAACAATGCCCCGGGGATTCCGGAATGACGAGCACCGGATACCGCGGGAAATTCTCTGCGACAGGAGTGTTGGACTGACATCCGGGGCTGATACCAGAGTTGCCGGTGAATATGCGGATTTCACAGCTATTTGCCGTGAATTGGGAGCAGATTCCCTTACGCTCATCCACGAGCTCTTCCATTACTCTGCACGACAGAACTGGTGGTCCGAGGATCGGGCTTTTGCGGTCTCTTATTTGTACGGTGACGTTGATTTCTGGGGAGAATGGTGAGATAGGTAAAAAAAGGCTCTTTTCTACCTGGTGTGCGTAGGATTGATGAACCAGATACATTTTGTGGGGCTTTTCCGCTCCCACACCCCCAATGTGCGATGCCCGCGCCGCCGGCCGAAAAAATACCGCGAGGCTGATTCACAGTCAAAATTTGAGCA
>JAHDSI010000220.1 GCA_018432765.1 Methanoregulaceae archaeon
GAATATGCTGGACCAGGAATACATAACTCCTCCTTCCAGTGTCGCATCGGTGCCGGTCTCGAGACAGATGACCCATGCCTTTGTGTATGATGTCCGGGACAGGGAAGACCCAGAACTCCTGCGTGATATCGCGATCTCCGGATCCTATGCCAATTCCCGCATGATCGGGGAGCACGTGTATGTCATGACGACCGAGTCGGTCCCATGGCACCGTGACGAACCGCTTGTCCCGGTCGTAAAGGACAGCACCGGGAAGGATACGAGCCCTGATATCTATTACTTCAAAGTCCCGTGGGACAATTTCGTATACAATACCATCACGGCGTTTTCCGTGACCGACGGGAGACCTGTCGAATCACAGACCTACCTGTCCGGCTATTCGACAACGCTCTATGCATCCGCCGACAACCTGTATATCGCCTACACCAGGCCGGCCATGTATCCGGGCCCCGTATGGGATTCCCGGTCTTCCATGGAGGAGGTTGCGTCGAGTGACCAACCGCGGGACGGCACCGTGATACACCGGTTCGCAATCGGCAACGGACACGTGGCATACAGGGCAACCGGAGATGTGGCCGGCCACCTGCACAACCAGTTCTCGATGGACGAATCGGGGGGCTACCTCCGGGTGGCGACAACAGTCCAGGGATGGCAATCGGGTTTTGGTTCATACAGCTATAGCAACGTATACGTTCTGGACGCCGATATGGAGACGGTGGGAGAACTCGAGTTCATCGCCCCGGACGAGCAGATCTATTCGACACGGTTCATCGGCGACCGCCTCTACATGGTGACCTTCAAGCGGATAGATCCCTTCTTCGTGATCGATCTATCGGACCCGGAAAACCCGGGGGTTCTCGGCAAGCTGAAGATCCCCGGGTATTCCGATTACCTCCACCCCTACGATTCGGATTACATAATCGGGGTCGGCAAGGAGACGGCGGAGAATCAGTGGGGCGGTGTATCGGTCGAAGGGCTAAAGATCGCCCTCTTCGACGTCAGGGACGTGAACAATCCGACGCTCGTCGACAGGGTAAAGATAGGGGATTCGGGGACCGATTCGGAAGCCCTTCACGATCACCGGGCATTCCTCTTTGACAAGAAGAAGAATCTCCTGGTAATTCCCGTCCGCGAAGTCGTGAAGGTCTATGCGTCGGGTGCCCCCGGGGCCCCATACAGCCACAAGACCTGGCAGGGAGCGTATGTCTTCGGGGTCACCCCCGATACCGGATTTGTGGAGAGGGGGACCGTCACGCACAGCGAAGGATACGACCCCTATTCCTATTACGGGTCTTCGGATGCAGTCCGGCGATCGCTCTACATCGATGACGTGCTCTATACCATATCTCCGGGATCGATCATCTCAAGCGACCTCTCTGACCTGGACAATCGGTTGGGCGAAGTGGTGTTGCCGGGTGACGGGAACCGCTATGTGTACCCGGTGATGGCGGAATAGGAGCTCCTTTTTTTGGAGAAGGTACACGTTCTGAAAAATACTTCCAGTATGTTGACAGGGGGGGCCTGCAGCCCCCCCCTTGGACCCCTTGCAGGCGATGTCAGGTTGGCAGGGTGGACCAGGGATTTGCAGAATATGATTCCATCATGGAGGAAAAAATAACTGCGTGTTGTGTAGAGTTCAGAACGAACCCCAATACAGTCCTATCGCCATTAAGGGGACGCCACAACGGCGGGGGTGAACGATAGTGAACCCCCGGGAGTGTCTCAGGTTGTAATGTTTGATCAGCATATTTTGTCTTTAGTATGGCAGGGGACCCTGCAGCCCCCCTGTACCCC
>JAHDSI010000026.1 GCA_018432765.1 Methanoregulaceae archaeon
AAAAAAAGCCTCCTCGCTGTTTTATGTGGGGAGACTGAATCGAATTGGTACCTGCATACCAATTGTAGTCACTCACAACCGCCGCCGGGGCGTCCTCACATAACTCATACCCAATAGCGTAAATTTTGACTCTGAATCAGCCTCGCGGTATTTTTCCGGGAGGCGATGCGGCGTCGCGCATGGAGGTGTGGGGGCGGATAACCCCCACAATAGGCATCCGGTTCATCAATCCTACCCATACCAGGGAGAAAAGAGCAATCCAAAATGAAAATGGCGTAAGCCTTTTTCATATAAAAAGGGTTTTACGGCGAAAGCTGCCTGATCACGCGATTCTTCTTTTCTATGGCTGCATCGGCGGCGCGACGAACGGCAGTCTTCATGGTGGAAAAGTCAGCCTTGTTCCTGTCCACGACCTTTTTCACAGGCGTATATGCCGACTCACGGAACCTGGGGGTGAAATCCTGTTCCCGGCCGTCAACCACGAGGGCGGCCCCGGGCGGGCCTGCCTCGACCCGGCCAATCTCCGCGACTTTGACTCCGATGCTGTCCATCAGGCCGGTGATGGCGGGAACTGCCTGGCGGGGTGCCACAAGGAGCAGGGCATCGAGCGAGACGCCGAGGTAATCGATCTTCAACGATTCCAGCATCTCTCCGACTGCGGGATCGACAAGGCCGCGGACATGCTCCTCCTCGATAATTATCCTGCAGTTGGCAGTCTCAGCAATCTCGTATACATCGCCCCTGAGCCCCCCGTTGGTCACATCGGTCATGGCATGTATCTCATGTATGACCGGGTCTGCAAGGAGTGCCTCGCAGGCGCGAAGGAACTGGAGGTTGATGGTCTTCTCGACCACCTCGGGAAAACCCGAATATATAGCCGTGGTGGCGATTGTCCCGCCACCCGCACCCTCGGTCATGAGGAGGACGTCCCCGGGCGCAGTCCCCTTCCGGGCAGTCATGTAGGATGCAACACCAACCGCCCCCACGCACCCGGTCAGCCTCCCGCCAAGGACCATGTCTCCGCCGATCCGGAGTGTTGATCCGGTCACGAGGGGTACATCCATCAGATCGGAGACCACCGTGATACCGGCGGTGTAATCAAAGATCTTTGCGACATCGCCATCGTCGGCGACGTGGATATCAGATAAGAGGGCAAGTGGCCGTGCCCCCATTACGTACACATCTCTCAAAGTCGCCCGCGTCACGTGGAAGCCGGCCAGGAACGGGAAGTCGGAGAGACGGGAATGCATCCCGTCAACCGTACTGATTATATATTGTCTCTCCTCCGCGGACTCATCCAGGGCGACGGCTCCTGCATCGTCCATCTCATCGACTCCCACCGAGGCAGAGGTCTTCCCGATAACACGCGCCAGTTCGCGGTGGGCGAAGAAGTCGCCTGTTCCACGGGAGCCGACACCGAACTCCCCCATACCGACACCTGAACGTTCAAATTCAAAAAAATCCCCGTGCAGGCCGCTGCTGAACTTCACCTCCTGTATGACCGCGTCTGCCAGCTCTTCTGCATACTCTCTCCCTGCTCTATCCTTGAATTCAAGAATACGATCCGCCAGTCCGTTTCGTATCGCATCCTGACTGATGCCCAGGCGGATCTGCCGCCTGGCATACTCTTCCAGGTCCATGGTGTAGCTGTTGTCTCTGTCCTGATAAAATTGTGCGGGTGATCAACAGTATCCCCGCGATACTCGCGATTCATGGTATCCAAACAGATACAGGTATCTTAATGAGTGCCGTCCGCATCTATCTTAACAGGGGTGGGAGCAGGACGATGAGTGATCTCCTGAATAGATTCGGTGATGGGAAGACTGCCTTCATCCTGGCCGGGCTATTGGTAGTTCTCCTTGCACAGCCAGTCCCCGTATCGGGGGCTGCTCCTGACTGGAGTTATACCGTGGGTAGAGAGTATATATCCAGCAGCGACATCGCGTCTGACGGTTCCGCGGTGGTTATCGGCACGACCATGGGGCAGCTGCGTCTCCTTGACGGGGACGGAGTTGTACTCTGGACCAAAAGCATTCCCGGCAGCCTGATGGCAGAGATCTCGCCGGATAATTCGTGCATCATCGTCGCCTCCCAGGAGTCGCTGGAGAAAGACAAGGGTGCAGTCCGCGGCTTTGACCGCAACGGAACGCAAATGTGGAGAGATGTGACTGGATGGGTGACTGATATCGATCTCTCGGCGGACGCACGGAACCTGGTCGTGGGGACCAGGAGGGGAGATGTGATCGTTCTCGATCTGAATGGAGACAGATTGGGACAGTACAACG
>JAHDSI010000208.1 GCA_018432765.1 Methanoregulaceae archaeon
AGGAGATCGCGGAGACCGGGCGAGTACAGGGAATGCAGACCTTCGAGAATAATTATCTTTGCGGGAGGAAGGTACTCCGGTCCTTCGAGCCTGCCGGTCGAATGATTGTAGATATTCTTGTAGATGCCCTTTCCCTGCTTGAGGAGCCGAAGATCGCGTTCCAGCCCCGCCAGGTTGTTTGCATCCGGATGCAGGGGGGTGATCTGTAACTCGTCCCTCTGGGCGCGGTTGTAGATATGATAATCATCGAGTGTGATGGTTGTAACCATCGAATCGCCGAATATATGGCGGATGGAGTCGGTGAAGGTGGTCTTGCCTGACCCCGAGTCGCCGGCAACACCGATTGCATACCTGCCTGGCGAAGATGTGATAATCTCCCTGAACTTCAGCCTCCCGGTCATTTCACCTCGTATACCAGAATATCCAACTATATCTTCCAGCGAACGGGGGGATCAGTCAAGAATTCCAATCTCGCGGTGCTTCTTCGCGATATCCTCTGCCAGTCTCTCAATCTCACGCACGGTTTCTGCGCCGGGAGCCCCCCTGATATAAACCGGTTCCAGGAGTTCCGGCTTCACGCTGGAAAGCATCCCCTTCAACGTCTCGACCGTCTTTCCGCCCCATCCGTATGATCCGATGACGGATGCGAATCTCATTTTGGGGCGAAGCAGGTTTACGAGGTAGGTTGCGCAGACCGCCTGTGGATGCGGACCGAACAGCACGGTGGGAGTGGCGATGACAACTGTTGCCGCATCGACAAGGGCCATGGCCAGTTCACCCGTATCCGTCACGGTCAGGTTGTAGGGGGCGACTCCGACTCCCTTCGCGATAAGTGCCTCTGTCAGCAGGTTCACCATCTTCTCTGTACTCCCATGCATGCTGACATAAGGTATGACCACCTCGTTCTTCACGTCATCCGAGATCCAGTCACGGTAGGCAGAGAAGATAGGATCTGGCGTGGCATACAGCGGACCGTGGCTCGGGGCAACTATTCCGATCGGGAGCTTGTCCAGCTTTTCCATGTGTCCCTTGATGCTGGATCGGAAAGGCATCATTATCTCCGCGTAATACCGCTTCGAGGGACTATACACGATGCGCTCATCGGAAACGAAGAGATCGCTCGTTGCAATATGCGACCCGAAGAGGTCGCAGGAGAAGAGCACCTTTGATTCCTGCACGTAGGTGAGCATGGTCTCGGGCCAGTGCACCCAGGGAGTGATCAGGAACTGGAGCGTCTTGTCGCCAAGCGAGAGTGTGTCGTTGTCCTCGATGACATCCACCCGGTCACCATCGATATCGAGGAGGGCGACGAGCAGGTCGCGGCACTTCTCGTTGGTGACGACCCTGGCCCCCGGAAAGAGCTCGAGTATCATCGGGAGAGCACCTGAATGGTCCTGCTCCGCGTGGTTCACGATGATATAGTCGATGCCGTCGACACCGATCCTGACGAGGTTCTGGACAAGTTCGTACTCCTTCGTCGGGTCGACGGTATCTATCAGCGCCGTCTTCTCGCTCCCTTTCACCAGGTATGCATTATAACTCGTCCCCTGCGGAAGCGGGATCAGCGAATCAAAGAGCCGCCGGTCCCAGTCGATCGATCCTATCCAGTAGATACCGGGTTTTATCTCTCGAAATGTCATTTGACTTCTCCGGATCAGGCTTCTTTGAATTTATCGGATGATGCTCCGCAGACCGGGCATCGCCAGTCAGACGGGAGGTCAGTAAATGCAGTTCCGGGTTGTATTCCCTGGGCGGGCTCGCCCTTCCCGGGATCATAGACGTGTCCGCAGACGAAACAGATGTACGTGTTCATATCTCTTTCTCCTTAAACTTTCGAAAATCGGCTGATTCTCGTTTATAATCCATCAGGATGATTCAATATAATGATTTCCATTCCAGAACCCCCCTGATATGAC
>JAHDSI010000003.1 GCA_018432765.1 Methanoregulaceae archaeon
AATGCGAAAGGCTCGTGATGCAGCTCTCGACTGCGGCCGCAGTCTCATTTCTCATCTATGCGCCGTTTGCATTCACCCCTCTCGGGGACATACTCATATCGGTCGTGGTGGGCCAGACTCTCTGGCTCGTGAATGCATTCGGGTACCATGCAGAACTCGTCGACTGGAACATGCTCTCAAGGAACGCGTTTCTTGTCGAGATCATACTGGCCTGCACGGGAATACAGGCTATAGCAATCATGCTCGGCATCGCCGCTGCCGTTCCCACCACGCTCCGGCAGAAAGGACTGGTATTCCTGCTCGTTGTCCCGACGATCTATATCTTAAACCTCGTCAGGAATACGGCCGTGATCATCGCGTACACGGAACAATGGTTCCCCTGGTTCCCCGAAATTGCCGGGAACGGTGAATACGGCTACGAGAGCTTCTTCTGGGCCCACAATGTCTTTGCCGAGCTGCTGGCACTCCTGCTCCTGGTCGCGATCGCCTACGCTCTCTTCCGGATTATTCCCAGACTTGCGGACTTTGCAGGAGACCTGATCAGGCTCTACACAGACGAGATTACGAGAGTCACGAGAGTCTTTTGTAAAGATAGATGATCCGCTGGATCGCTGAAAGATTGGTGCAGACCGCGATTATCAGTACCGAAACCCAGATGTATCCTGTCAGTCCGCCGGCAAGCAGGACCAGGAACGTCTCGGGCCTGCCGAAGAACCCGATGCCCTCGAGCGGATCTTCGATTTTCCCGTGAATTCGCTCTTCAAAACCCGTTTCTGCGTAAACTACCGGTTTTATGAACGTATTCATCAGTGATCCGATGATAGCAACGGTCACCACCCCGAAGTCGGCAATCGGGGGGACCGGGAGGATACGTGACAGGATGGCAATGCCTGAAAAGCCGATGCCGAGGAGGACGAGCGCATCGACGTACTTGTCGACGATCCAGTCAAAGACCGCCCCGAAACGGGTCTCTTTCGAGGTTTTCCTGGCCACGCTGCCGTCGATAAGGTCAAGTACCGCAGAGAGGAAGAGCATCACGCTGCCTGCGAGGAAATCCTGCCTGTAGTAGAGGTAAGCACAGAGGAGACCTGATAGAAGGGATAAAAGGGAAATCTGGTTTGGCGTGATTCCGGATTTTGAAAATACCTCTGCAACCGGCTCCAGGTATCCCATGAACCGGGGACGCAGCGCAGTGATATTCATGGCTAAGTAAGATGGCACAGGGGAGAATAAGAGTATTGGTCTTTTGTACTGGATGTCCAAACCAGTTATTACCGTGGCTTTTCCAGCAACAGGTCTATTTTCCGGGGATTTTTTCCCAATCTTTGATCAGGAGTTTCCCGGCGGGCGAACTTCTATATGACATCACCACGAACCTATCAGGTTAAGAAGGGAGTATATTGCACGAATTATCCCAAAGACCCCATGTGCTGATGATGTCGGAGATCACCGTCGACGGCAAGCTCACCCTCAAGAGAGGGGCGTCGAGCAAGATCCTGATGAAGTACATGGACCCCCGGACAGAGCTCCTGCTCCACAGGACCCGTGCCGAATGTGACGCCATCATGGTCGGGTCAAATACCATCAAAATTGACAACTCTTTCCTGACAGTCCGGCTCGTGGAGGGAAAAAGCCCCCTCCGGGTGATCCCGAGCAGCATGGCAGATATCCCTCCCGATTCCAATGTCCTCGGTCCCGATGCCCCGACCGTTATTGCAGTCTCTTCATGCGCTCCCCGTGAGAAGATCGACGCAATCATGGAGAGGGGTGCACGAGTCGAGGTATGCGGGGAAGACCGTGTCGATCTGCCACGCCTCATGCACGTACTCAAAACAGGGTATGGTGTTTCAAGACTGATGATCGAGGGGGGGCCGACATTGAACTGGCACATGCTCCATCACCGGCTCGTGGACGAGATCAGGCTCATTCATCTCCCGTTCATTGTCGGCGGTGCGGATACTCCTTCGCTTGTCGGGGGGATGCACATCGAGTCCGAGGACGAGATGATCAGGCTGGAATTAAAGGACCACTATCTCTGCGGGACAAACCTGGTAACCGAGTACACCGTCTGTTACCGGTAAAAACGAGGGTATCCCGGTGTCCGGAGGAGATGGCCCGGAGCGGATTTCCGGGTCAAAACTCAACATATCCCTGTGTTCTTTGCATCCTTATTCCGAAAGATTCTATCCGCGGTTGTGAGAACCAGGAGGAACCGGAGAATGGAGGACCAAACAAATCTCATCGCTGTTTTGTGCGGGGAGACCGGATCGAATTGGTATCTGTTGTAGTCGCCCACAACCGCCGCCGGGGCGTCCTCACAGAACACATACCCAATTGCTCAAATTTTGACTGTGAATCAGCCTCGCGGTATTTTTCGGGGCGGCGGCGTGGCATCGCGCATGGGGGTGTGGGGGTGGAAAAGCCCCCACAAAATGTATCAGGTCCATCAACCCTGCCCACACCCGGTAGAATAGAGCAACAAAAAAGATCCCTGGTCAGATCATCTGCAGGGGATCCGCTTTCATGAATTCCCTGCAGACCGTGGTGGCGTAGTGCCCCGGGGGGAGTGAGAACGAGAGAGTAAGATCCATTCCGCTGATCTCTGTTCTCACATCGGTGGTGAGTGATGCCGGGCGCAGCGCCCCATCGTAGCGCACACCAACGAACTCCGAAGCCCGCTGGAAGTCTCCCGGGGTGATGGCATAATCCGCAACCAGCGAGGCCATCACCTCGTCGTCCGGTCCGCCGGGTTCAAAGTCCCTGCTGCCCGGTATGAAGATGGCGATCCGGCACCGTCCCCTCTTCTGCTGCGCCTCAGCGGCCCGCATGTTTCCGGCAGTCACCCTGTCCTCCCTCCCGCCTTCGAATACAAGCCTGTCTCCGGGTGAGGGCAAAGAGAGCGATCTCCCCTCCCTCATGCGGGCCGAGACGGTCCTGTTGAAGAGAAAGGACTGGAACGCGCTGACAAAAAGGGAGAGGAGCCTTGGGGGGAGCACATGGAGCGCTCCCTCGTAGTCTCCCGGGTGAGCCGCGAGGTGGTGGAGCATGGACCGTTCATATGCCAGTGGGACGGGGAGCTCGTGCAGTCCCCGTGCGGCATCCCGGCTCTCAAGAAAGGCGGTCCGTGCTTCCCGCGTGGGTTCGGGCTCGCCCGCGTATGCATGGCCCACGTAACAGCAGACCGCCCCCTCGTAATCGCCTTTTAAGATATACTCCCCGACGAGATGCGTCACCGGGCGGATCACACCGAACCGCTGGATGCCGAAGTAATTCGGAATGCCCACCCTGCAGATCCCGGCAACCTCTTCTGCCTGGCCCGCCAGGTCTTCTCCCGTGGTCTCCCGGATCGTGATCCGGAACCGGTTTGCCTGGTGGGACCCGAGTGAGAGACCGGTATTCGACCTTCCGACCACCTCGAGCTCGAGGTCTTTCAAGGCCACCCTCTCCACCTCTTCGGGGGTCGCATTGTATATGGAGATCAGCTGGCTAGTCACGGCATGCTTGTCCTTCGTGCCCGTCCAGCCTATCCTCCGGTGGGATATCCCGAGGACCCTGGAGATCTCCTTTGCAGCCCGTTGCTGTTCCCAGTCTCTCTTTGTAAGGCGGCAGATGAGGAACGGGCCATCGCTTCCTATCTCGCAGGGCTCTTCCTCCACGATGAAGTCTTCCGCGTGTGTCCTGAGTATCCCGCCCGTCCCGGGAGTATCGGTTGCATAGTACTCCATTCCGAGGGAGATCTCGAGGGGGTGGACGCTCTCTTTCATAGGAGGGGGAGACTGCTCGTGATCTTGTCCAGGTCCTCTGACCGTGCCGGGCCAAGGCCGAGCGCCGTCACGCTCCCGGGAGGTATCTCGGTCAGGCCGGCGTCACGGACGAGCCCGGTCGAGATTCCCGCCCGCTCTGCGAGCACCTTCAACTCGAAGAGATCTCGCTCCCCCTTCGCCCTGAGCACGACCTTCTTCTGTCCTTCGGAGGACCACCTCTTCCGTGCATCCTGGTCGGCTCTCTCGTATGCCATGATTGCCGCGTGGGCGACCTGTGCACAGATCTTTCCGCAGCTCATCTTCAGGTCGCCCCGCACCACCAGGCACTGTTTCCAGACAAATTCCGGTTCTGCAGGCATTTTCTTTTACGTATTCTCCCCGTGGCATGAAATAGGTGTCCGATATGGCTGTCGTCCGGCGGGGTCGGGCAGAGGGTTTGATGGTCCAGTCCTGCCTTACCGTTATGGGAAGATGGACAGGTACGACGTGGTGGTCGTGGGTGCCGGCCCTGCAGGAAGCGCATGCGCCAGGGCCTGTGCGGAGAGTGGACTTACAACCTGCCTGATCGAGGAACACGGGACAATCGGGTATCCTGTCCAGTGTGCAGGACTCCTCTCGGCCAGGGCTCTCGCGGAATGCAGGGTCTCGAAGCGGCCCGTCCAGAATACGGTCTCCGGGGCGAAGGTCATCTCCTCCCTGGGTTCGGAACTCTCCTTTGATTCAGGGGAGACCAGGGCGTACGTGGTGGACCGGGGCATGCTCGACCTGGAGATGGCGGCCGCTGCCGCAGACGCCGGTGCGGACGTGCGTGTCAGGACCGCGTACGCGGGGAGATGCGGGTCTTCCATCATCACGAGGGGGGCGTCCGGGAGGCGTGAGATCTCCTTCAGGGTCCTCGTCGCCGCAGACGGTCCGCGGAGCAGCATCGCCCGTGACCTGGGGATGGAGAGGGCAAGAGTGTTTCTCGCCGGCATCCAGTGCGAGATATGCAGAGAGATGGATCCGCGGTTCGTTGAACTCTACCCCGACGCATCGCCCGAGTTCTTCGGCTGGATAATACCCTCGGGGGGAGGGAGGGCGAGGGCCGGGCTCTGCGGTCTCCAGGATGTAAAGTCCAGGTTTCTGTCGTTTATCAAGCGGTACAGCCACGGCTGTATGCACCTTGTGACCGGCACCATACCGCTCGGGGTGATGCCCCGGACATATGGCAGCCAGACCCTGTTCATCGGTGATGCGGCGGGATTCGCCAAGCCCACGTCGGGCGGAGGGGTGTACACCGGTGCCAGATCCGCCCTCCATGCAGCTGAGACGGCACGCATCGCCTGTGAGACAGGGGATCTCTCCGATTCCTGCCTGCACGGGTACGAGCTGGCATGGAAGGACGATTTTGGCAGGGAACTCGCACTCGGGTTCCGTCTCTTCTCGGCACGCCGATCTCTTGGGCCAAAAGAGACGGACAGCCTTATCCGCCTCCTCTCGAGGGACGAGGTGATACGGGAGATCGTATCGTTCGGGGACATGGATCGGCCGGGTATCCTGGTCAGGAGATTATTAAAAAATCCCGAATTATACCCAATTTTATGGCAATTATTGCGAAAACAATTACATCTGATCATTAAATAAAAACATTTTTTAACTATCAATTCATACGATTGTGTGTATTTGTATTAACAAGGTGTTCCAATGCATATTCCCGACGGATTCATCCCACTCCTCCAGACGATCATCTACTGGATAATCGCGCTGCTATTCATCGCCCTCGCCCTCCGCTGGGCAAGAAAGGAACTGTCAGAAGAGAAGGTCCCCATTGTCGCGGTCCTCGCCGCAGCGATATTTGCCATCCAGGCTTTCAACCTCCCGGTTGGCATGGGGACATCAGGCCACCTCGTGGGAGGCGCGCTCGCCGCGATCATCCTGGGATCACCGTATGCGGCGGTTTTCATCCTCTCCATCGTCCTCATCATCCAGGGTGTAATCTTCGGTGACGGCGGGATAACGACCATGGGCGCCAACATCGTCAACATGGGTGTGATCGGCGGGTTCGTCGGGTTCTACGCATTCACCGGATTCAAATCGGCCATAAAAAATCCGTACGTCTCTGCGGGTATCGCTGCATGGTTCGCCTGCGTAATCCCTGCACTGGCAGCCTCGGTCGAACTCTGGATCGCAGGCACATTCCCCCTTGTCGGTGGAATGATTGCCATGGGAACATATCATGCCGCTATCGGCGTCATTGAAGCGGTCATCACTGCCGTCGCTGTCTACCTCATCTGGCATGCCAGGCCGGAACTCGACTGGAGCACGATGAGTCAGGCTGAAGCAGGGAGGGTGACTGCGGCATGATGGAGACGAAACACTTCGTGATCGCAGGAATCGCCATAGCTGTGATCATCGGGCTCGTGGCAATCTTTTTCGCCTCGGCAGATCCCGACGGACTGGAGAGCAGTGCGCTGGTGCTCCAGGGTGACAAGACACTCACCGGGGAGACTCCCCCTGACGCCGAACTCGCGGAAGATGTGCATGACGGGTTCTCCTATGAATCACCGATGCCCGACTACGAACTGCCCGATACCGGTATCCCGGGCCAGGTGATCGCCATGCTGGACGGAATCGGGATCAGCTTCATCATCGTGCTCGGTGTGGCCCGTGTCGCGTCCGGAAAGAAGGAAGCGAAAAACGGATAAAATTTATTCTTTTTTCACACAGGTACATTCAATGCACCTGATCGAGACCAGAGATCTCACGTATGTCTACCCGGGCGGTGTCACCGGCCTGGACGGCGTCAATTTTATCGCTCCAAGAAATGCCCGTATTGCCGTTATCGGAGCCAATGGCGCCGGAAAGAGCACCCTTTTCAAGCACTTCAACGGGATCATGAAACCGACATCCGGCCAGGTCCTGGTGCATGGGGAGCCGATAACACGGGCAAACATCCGCGAAGTGAGAAAGATGGTCGGGGTGGTCTTCCAGAACGCCGATGACCAGATATTCTCTCCGACCGTCGAGCAGGATGTGGCCTTCGGTCCCACCAACCTCGGTCTCGACGAAGAGACCGTGCAGCACAGGGTCCAGGAGGCCCTGAGGATGGTGGGAATGGAGGACCGGGCGACGAGGGTTCCACACCACCTGTCAGGGGGGGAGAAGAAACGCGTCGCCATAGCGGGAATCATCGCGATGGAGCCGCAGGTCCTGGTCCTCGACGAACCCACCGCCGGTCTCGACCCGCAGGGCGTCTCCGATCTCGTCGGGTTCATCAATTCACTCTCCCGCACGTACGGAATGACAGTGATCTTCTCAACCCATGACGTCTCACTTGTCCCGGAGATTGCCGAGTATGTCTATGTCATGGGCGGGGGAAAGATCGTCGCCCGCGGGAACATGAGTGACATCTTCGAAAAAGATGAGCTGCTCACCTCGGTGAGGCTCGACCTGCCCTGCATCCCGAAACTGATCAGGAGTCTCTGGGAGCATGGAATAGAGATCGACATGGCCTACACCCAGAAGGACGCAGAATCGGCATTCCTGCGCGCATTCAGGGGATCGGGATGATCGAGGATCTCTTTCTCATCGAGAAGCAGACCTACAGGGACAGCTTCATCCACCGGCTCGACGCGAGAGTCAAGATCATCATCTCGTTTGCGGCGATCATCGCCATGGTAGCGGTTCCGTATTCCACCACCGTCTACTCGGTGGGATCCCTCCTCATCATATTTTTCCTGGTTCTCTGGGTTTTCTCACGTCTCCCGCCATCGGTATACATCTGGAGGCTGGTGATGGTCCTTCCGTTTGGAATCTTCATCATCGTCGCCCAGATATTTTTTACCAATCCCCACTACGCGGTATTTCACCCCATCGTCACCCTGCCCCTCAACATCCACATCTATGCGGAGTCCATTGAATTCGCCACGATACTCCTGGTCAAGTTCCTGGTCTGCATCTCGTTCATCATTCTCCTCTCCTCCACGACAAAGATGCAGGATCTCCTTGAAGGTGCCGGGCGGCTTGGATTTCCGCCCGAGTTCTCCCTCATCATGGGATTGATGATCCGGTATCTCTTCGTCTTCGCCTACATGTACCGGAAGGTCACCGAGGCGCTCGAGACCCGGTGTTTCAATCCCCTGTCACGCGAGATACCATGGAAGTACCGTATCAGGATGCTTGGGTATACCATAGGCACCATGTTCGTCCGGGCATATGAACAGGGGGAGAGGACGTACTATGCCATGCTCTGCAGGGGCTATGACCGGGATAGCCGTCTCTTCATCAGGAAGAAACCGCTGGTCCCAGGGGACTGGTGTTTTCTCGTTTGCGGGATGGTCGTGGTTGTAGCAGCCCCGATCCTCGTGTGGTTCGATATTATCCGGCTCATCTGACCCACACATTTTTTGACGAAGACGCAAATCTTCTCTTATGGATTCCAGATTCGGGAAGGGTTTTATCACCAGTCTGACACTCATCTGCAGGCATTTTGCACTGCCCCCCGAACAGGCCTTCTACGGGGCGGCGGACCATCTTGACGGCCTCGTCGTCCCCGACCAGTTCAGGGGGACAGAGATAGACGAACTCGTGACACGACTCAGGAAGAGGATCGTCTGGCACCAGCCGGGATCCGGCGATGCAGACGAGGCGCATGAGATCATCCGGATCCTTGACCGGCTGGCCGTTGAGATCGACAGGGCGCTGGGAATAAAAGACCCTGATATGGGCAAATTCCACTAGCAGGTCAGCAGTATCCGACTAATATAATTAAGAGGATAAAAAACCAATACTTAGTGTGAATTTGATTTTGTCTACCTATGCGTGTTTTTTAGCGGAGGGCATGAATGAACGATACATATGATGCGTCACACATAACGGTACTTGAGGGCCTCCAGCCTGTCAGGGAGAGGCCCGCCATGTATATCGGGAGTACTGACACCCGCGGACTTCACCACCTGGTATACGAAGTCGTTGACAACTCCATCGACGAGGCGCTTGCCGGGGCATGCAATTCTATCTGGGTGATACTGAATAAGGACGGATCCGTCACCGTCACCGACAACGGGCGTGGTATTCCTGTCGATACCATGCAGAAGAACAACAAGAGCGCCCTTGAGATCGTGCTCACGGTCCTGCATGCCGGCGGAAAGTTCGACAAGAGCACCTACCAGGTATCCGGCGGCCTCCACGGAGTTGGTGTATCGGTGGTCAACGCACTCTCCAACTGGCTCGGGGCGACCGTCTACCGGGAAGGGTACATATACGAGATGGGGTTTGAGCGGGGGAAGATGACAAAACCCCTCCAAAAGAGGGAGGAGACTCTCCAGGAGCTTCTGGATCGCTACCGCCGGTGGTACGGGGGAAAGGCATCCTTCAGGGGTGGTGACCGGAAGGAGTTTTTGGAGAAGTTCGCATCGCGCATGTCGGGAACCGTGATCTCGTTCTCACCCGATGATTCCATATTCGAGACCACGAAGTTCGATTACGACGTGCTGGCTCACCGGATGCGGGAACTCGCATTCTTAAACTCCGGGATCCGTATCGAGATCCGCGATGAAAGGACAGGCGACGCCGATACGTTCATGTACGAGGGCGGTATCGCCGAATATGTCAGGTATCTCAATTCCGGGGCGCAGACGACACATCCTGATGTGATCTACCTTGGAAAGAGGGACGAAGAGAACCTGGTAGAGGTGGATGTGGCCCTCCAGTACGTGAACAGCTACTCGGAACAGGTCTTCTCCTATGTTAACAGCGTGAACACGCGCGAGGGAGGTACGCACCTGGAAGGGTTCAGGAGTGCCATCACGAGGGCCATCAACAACTCTGCACGAAAGAACAACCTGGTAAAGGACAGTTCCCTCTCGATCAGGGGGGACGATGTGCGGGAAGGACTGACGGCAATCATCAGTGTCAAGGTCGCAAACCCCCAGTTCGAAGGCCAGACAAAGATGCGGCTTGGCAACTCCAATGTTCGCGGTATCGTTGATTCCCTCGTGTACCAGTCGCTCTCCGAGTACTTCGAGGAGAACCCGAAAGTGCTCTCTGCGATCGTGGAGAAGGCCATCGCCGCTGCCAGGGCGAGGGAGGCGGCCAGGAATGCACGGGAGCTTGCCCGGAGAAAGAGCACGCTCGAGAGCTCGGGGCTGCCCGGCAAGCTTGCGGACTGTTCCGAGCGTGATCCGAAAAAGAGCGAGATCTACATCGTGGAAGGAGATTCTGCGGGTGGATCGGCAAAGCAGGGAAGAGACCGGAAGTTCCAGGCGATTCTTCCGCTGAGGGGAAAGATCCTGAATGTCGAGAAGGCGACACCCCACAAGATCCTGAAGAATGCAGAGATCCAGGCACTGGTGTCGGCGATCGGGACGGGCATCGGTGAACAGTTCGATCCGGAAAAGGCCCGGTACCACCAGGTGATCCTGATGACCGATGCCGACGTCGACGGCGCCCATATCCGCACGCTCCTCCTGACGTTCTTCTTCCGGTACATGAAACGCCTGATAGAAGAGGGATATGTCTATATCGCCCAGCCCCCGCTCTTCCGCATCTCAAAGGGCAAGCAGGAGCGGTACGTCTTCCGGGAAGACGAGATGAAAACGGTTGTCGAGGAGCTTGGTGAGAAGGGTGTCAGCGTCCAGCGATACAAGGGTCTTGGAGAGATGAATGCCGAACAGCTCTGGAACACGACGATGGATCCCGAACAGAGGGTGCTCAAGCAGGTGACGATCGAGGATGCCTCGTATGCCAACGAGATCTTTGAAAAACTGATGGGCGAGGACGTGAACGCCCGCAGGGACTTTATCAAGAGACATTCCCAGGAGGTGAGAAACCTTGACGTCTGATCGGACGGATTCGGCAGAATACAAGGCTGCTGCACATATTATCCCGGTAAACATCGAGGACGAGATGAAGTCCTCGTACATCGACTATGCGATGAGCGTCATCATCGGGAGGGCGATTCCCGACGTGAGGGATGGTTTGAAACCGGTCCACCGCCGCTCCCTCTTCTCCATGTGGGAGATGGGCAACACAAGCGACAAGCCCACCAAGAAGAGTGCGAGAGTGGTCGGAGACGTGATGGGGAAGTACCACCCCCACGGTGATGCTGCGATCTATGACACCATCGTCAAGATGGCGCAGCCCTTCTCGTACCGGTACCCCCTCGTCGAGGGCCAGGGTAACTTCGGCTCCATTGACGGCGATTCTGCTGCAGCCATGCGTTATACCGAGGTGAGGCTGAACCCGATAGCAGAGGAGCTCCTCCAGGACATCGAGAAGGATACCGTGGCATTCATCCCCAACTTCGACGAGTCCCTCAAGGAACCCACCGTGCTTCCTGCCCGTGTGCCGAACCTCCTCGTGAACGGCTCGAGTGGTATCGCGGTGGGGATGGCCACCAACATGCCCCCGCACAACATCAGGGAGGTCTGCACGGCGGTATGCCGGTACCTGGAGGAACCCGACATCACGGTCGAGGAGCTGATGCAGATCATGCCCGGGCCGGATTTCCCTACCGGCGGAGTGATCATGGGCAGCGAAGGCATCCGGGCCGCCTACAAGACCGGTCACGGGAAGGTGATCGTCCGCGGGGTCGCCGAGATCGAGGAGCGGGGTGCGAAAGGCGAGCGGATCATCATCACGGAGATCCCATTCCAGGTCAACAAGGCCCGGCTCATCGAGTATATTGCCAATCTCGTGAAAGACAAGAAGATCGAGGGGATATCCGATATACGGGACGAGTCGGACAAGGACGGGCTGCGGGTCGTCATCGAGCTCAAGAAAGGCACCGTCGGCGGGATCATCTTAAACCAGCTCTACAAGCACACAGCGCTCGAGTCGACCTTCGGTATCATCAACCTTGCAATCGTGGACAACCAGCCGAAATATCTCTCTCTCCCTGCAATCATCGAGCAGTTCGTCATTCACAGGGTGGAGGTCATCCGGAGAAAGAGTGAGTTCGAGAAGAAGAAAGCGGAAGACCGGGTCCACATATTACAAGGGCTTCTCCTGGCCCTCGACCGAATCGATGAAGTGATAGCGGCCATCAGGGCATCCGATACCGCCGAGACGGCTAAAAATACCCTCATCGCACGGTTCGGACTCGATGAAGTCCAGGCGTCCGCGATCCTCCAGATGCAGCTCCGGAGACTGGCGGCGCTCGAACAGAAGAAGATACTGGACGAGAAGGAAGCCCTCGACCGGGAGATCGCACGGCTTGCAGAGATCCTCTCTGACGAGAAGAATATCCGTGCCGAGATTCGGAAGGAGTTAAAAGAGGTCGTCCACAAATATGGCGACAACAGGCGTACATCCATCAGCCACGAGTTTACCAGTATCGAGACCGAGGACATGATCGAGAACAAGAAGGTGCTTGTCTCGCTCACCTCGGAGAACTACATCAAGAGGATGGACCTTGACACCTACCGCCAGCAGCGTCGGGGCGGCAGGGGCATCATCGGGATGTCCACCAAGGAAGGGGACTACGTGGAGTCCGTATTCGTGGCAAACACCCATGACTATCTCCTCTGTTTCACCAACAACGGCCGAGTCTACTGGCTGAAGGTCTACAATATCCCTGAAGGGTCGCGCACAAGCCGGGGCAAGGCTATCGTCAACCTCCTGAATCTCTCGAAGGAGAAGGTGACGACGGTGATCCCGATCAGCGACTTCTCGCAAGACCGGTTCGTCTTCTTTGCAACACGTCGGGGGATGGTCCTGAAGGTGCCTGTCATCGAGCTCTCCCGCCCACGCTCCACGGGGATCAACGTCATCAACCTCAAGGAGAACGACGAACTGGTCGACGTCAAGATCACGGACGGTTCCCGCGAGGTCATCCTGACGACGCGGAAGGGCCAGAGCCTCCGGTTCCACGAAGAGGCGGTCTCCCAGAGACACAGGAATGCGATGGGCGTGATCGGCATCAGGATGAAGTCAAGGGATGAATTACGAGCGATTACCCTCGTCGAGAAGGACCACCTGCTCACCGTCACAGAGGCAGGCTATGGAAAGAGGACTGATTTTGACGAATTCCGGGGTCACGGCCGGGGGACGATGGGAGTCAGGAACATCCTCACTGAGCACCATGGAGGCGTGGTTGCGGCCAAGTCTGTCTCGGACGATGACGAAGTCATTCTCATGAGCGCGTCGGGGATCGTCATCAGGACCCAGGTGTCGGGCATATCCATCCAGAAACGGAGCACCCGTGGAGTCCGGATCATGAAGATGGAGGACGGCGACCGGGTCGTCGGTGTGGCAGTGCTGGTCCCTGAACTGGAAGAGAACGGGGATATCTGATCATATCCTTTTTTTTTGCTGCGTTTTCAAGGAGAGCTCCTGCCCTTTTAGAGGGCATTTGCATGGTCTATCACCATTTCTGAGACAGGAGGGGGTTACCACCCCCTCCTTGAACCACCCCCGCAGGCGATATATGGTGGGCAGGGTAGACCGGGAACTGTGGACATAAGAGAATTGTTCTGACAGGGTGCTGCCGCCCCCTGAACCCCTCCAAGGGGATATATGGTGGGCAGGGTAGACCGGGGAACTGTGGACATAAGAGAATTGTTCAGACAGGGGGGTTGCACCCC
>JAHDSI010000111.1 GCA_018432765.1 Methanoregulaceae archaeon
ATAGTGGTGAATGCATATATGAGAAACGTCGCTGCCAGTGCACCTGTCGTTCCTGCATACCCGCGATCATAGCAGATCCTGTTTCCGACATAGACCAGGACGGCCGCGGCAAGTCCACCCGAAATGCCTGCGATATACACGCCGCATGCTGCAAGGAGAGTCCCTGCGGAGGCATCGGGAGAGCACACGATATTCCCCATCATGTACCCGCCATGGAGGGATCCCCCTTCCCGCTCGATCTCTCCTGCAATCTCTCTTGCCCCACTGACTCCTCCGGCCTTTGGAAGTCCGAAGAGGAGATCGATGCTGACAAACAGAATCCAGGAAATGATTGCCGCAATCAGGATACTTTCCACGTCACCAGGCATTCAGCGTTCTCCAGCATACAACAGGTACAGGGGTAAGCCAGATAAGGGTTTTCATATTACTAAAATGATTGATATTGGCGATACTGGCAGCATTAACCAAATTTAACTCTCTTTGTCAACCTCATCTTCAATCGCCGGTGGCGCAAAAGAGACGTGAATACATGAAGAATACTGATAGTCCAGGAGAGGATACCAATCAGATAGGTAACAAAGCCCGAAATGCGGAAAAACGCATTCAACTTATCTCTTCCGGAGTAGTGCGGGTGCTCTCTATCCCCCACGGAAAAACCGGGCCTCCTCCCGGACAGTCTACCCCATATTTCCATGAAACGGTTACCTGGGTATCCTGATATCAAAACCCCTGAACAGTCCGAGAAAGAGGATCAGAACAGGAAGTATCTCGAGACGCCCGATCCACATGAGCAGGATGAACTCCCACTTTATCGCAATTGGGCTGTCAGGACCGACAAATCCTGCTCCAAGACCGTTGTTTCCAATTGCTGATACGATGTCGAATACCACGAACTCTGTCGGAAGAGCCATGCCGGCCGCATGGAGTGAAAAGATGACCGCCAGAAATACCATCAGGACGTAGAGGACGATTATGACCATGTTTTTGGACAACTCCAGTTCTGATATCTTCTTTGGGTATGTCCTTCCGTCATGCTTGAACGGGACGATCACGTTTCCCCGCACAAAAAAACGCTTGAACCACCATATAAGCCCTTCGTAGGCAAGGATAATCCGGTTCACCTTGAGACCCCCTGCTGTGCTCCCCGATGCACCACCGATAAGCATGAGCAATGTCACGACGATGATCGGTATGACCGGCCACATGTTCACCGAAGAGTTCTGGAATCCTGTGCTGGTTGCGGCGGATACCCCCATGAACAGCCCTTCCCGCAGAGCGGTTTTCCAGGCGAGATCCCCGAACAGGTGGAGGTTCAGGATCACCATCGATGATCCGAGAAGAGAGAGCAGCAGGATGACCTTGATGGTCTGGTCCCTGAAAATATGGCGGAATGCGCCCCTGTACATAAAGAAGTATATCTTGAACGGAAATGATCCGCAGAGCATGGCAGGTATGAGGAGATATTCGAGGAGGGCGTTGTCATAAAAGCCGATACCCGCATCGTGTGGCGTGAACCCTCCCGTGGCGATGGCCGTCAGGGTGAGGTTGACGGCGTCCCAGAGGGACACGCCCGAGAGCATGATAAGAAATGTGAAGAAGAGCGTAAGTCCGAGATATATCCCCCACATCCTCCTTCCCGTCGACACCACGCTCGGCATGAGCGCCTCTGAACGCCCCTCTGAACGGTACAGGCGGAATTGTGTGAGACTCGAACGGGATGCCATGGCAATTCCAAATGCTATGACCCCTATTCCACCTATCCACTGCATCAGTGATCGCCAGAACAGGAGCGTCTTTGGAGCGGCATCAATCGCGGTCATCATCGTGATTCCGGTATCCGTCCACCCTGACATCGCCTCGAATATGCTGTCTGTTGGAGACATACCGAGACCCACAATGAATGGGAACGAGCCGATTACTGCCGATACGAACCATGTCAGGGCAACCGCCGCCAGGGCGACGGAGAGCTGGGGGACATGTTCCCTGCTTGGCACCTTGGATATGAGCAGTCCGAGCACGACGAAGGTGAAAGGGACTGTCGCCATGGGCACGATCATGTCCCACTCCCGGTAGATGATCAGCACCACGAAGGGCAGGAGTGTGATCACTCCGAGGAAACTGAAGATCATGCCCATATCGTGGGCGATGATGCCCAGGTGCTCGAGCCGCTTCATCTCATAAACCGTGTGCACACATGAAATATCTTATTTGCGTGGGGATGCCCGGACAGAGACGCACATTCAGGGTATCGTCCTGGCCAGTTCAACAGTACGAAGCCAGAGAATGCAACGGAAGCATACGTGACTGGAAATTGAAGGAAAGGGGGAGTTTTTTTTGAGGGTTATGAACCATTCGGGCGATGCTGCTCCATGATTGCAATCGCCCTTCTTTTCCTTTCTGCCCGAAAAAGCAGAAAAGGGGTACCATATATGTACAAAGGCCTATCTGCCGAGCCTGGTCAGCGCGGTTCTCACATCTTCATCGTCAAGTTTGGCAAGTATCTTCGCTCGTAGGAGGGAATGATCACGGTCAATGAGGGCCTGATCGAAAGGTGGCGAACGATCAGTTGCCTTCTCATCTCCTATTTGACCGGTGATCTTTCTACCTGCCATTATCTTTCCCGCTATTATCGATGGAGGGGAGTGCCATACCTTGCTGGTGCTGAGATGACAAGGCATGGATCAGTGCTCGGTCCACGTTATCATCCTGGCCTTCATATATGGCATATTTCTCTTTTATCTCCAAGCATATAAAGATTGCGCAAAATAATAATTTTACGATATATTGACCCGGGAATCATATCTACCGTAGTTTCCAGCTGATCGGGCCTTAATGCTGTGAGAAAATACTGCGCAAAAATCTGTAATCCTGCGAAAAATGCGCAAAATCTGTCTGCTTTGAGAATGGACGATTCGCAGGGTCCAGGCAGAGTGAATCGGCATTATGCGCATCGGGTCCCAACCGAAGCGCATGACTTTCATCCCGGAAGGGTGTCCACCCCCCACCATACCCGCGGCAACGCAATCCGGATATGCACCGGGATGATGAAGGGGGTCTTTCGAAGACTCGTGAGTAGATTTTTGAAAACTCCGCTATAGAAAGAGAGAAGTCCCCGGAGATGGATGTATTGATCCACCCCGAGGGTTGCCATGCCCAGGTCAAAAGCGCTGTATTTGGGGCATTATACTATTAAATGATACGAGATCCAGTTATTGATCATACTCTCGCGGGGGTTTCCGAGCCAGGTCAAAGGAGTGGGATTTAGGGTCCCATCTCGCAGGAGTTCAAGGGTTCGAATCCCTTCCCCCGCATTTGAGATGAATACCAATTGCCTCATTCGAGGATACGGCGTATGACCACATGATAATTTGAGTGCTAGATCACTCTCTCTCGCTACAGACCGAGGCAAAACCTCTCTTCCTCCTCATCAGGATTCCGCGATAAATAAAAGGAGCGTCGTCCCGTTCGCGTCCACGAGGCTCATATACTTCCCGTTAATCGTGAATCCTCCAGCCTTGCTGAGGGATTCAAGATAGGTCGCCTCCTGCTCCATGATGCCCCAGCCCGGGCAATTCATCTTGGTCGAACCGACTGTGCTGATCGACAGGGAGTCTCCTTCCAGTATATACGATCCAAAATAATGGTTGCACCCGGCAGATCCCGTCACACGTCCTTCGTTGTCAAAGACCGCAGTGATGGTGGTTCCACCGATCACCGATGAGACTGCATTTTCCGTGTAGAAGGAGTTGAGAGTCCAGTTCGTCCCGACAAAGGGTTCCGGTGCAGGGGGAACGAACCTCGCAAAGGAGAGGATTGTGAAGCCGTGTGAATCTGCAAAACTGAGGGTATCATTCGTTGCAGTAACCGAGACTGCGTCGGAAAGGAGCGAAAGATAGCGACTCTCCTGCTCCATCACGCCGGCACCCATGCAATACATCATCGTTTGTCCAACCTGTCCAATCGTAATTGTGTCGCCTTTCAACTCGTAGCTTCCAAAATAATGGTTGCACCCGGCCGAGCCGGAGATACTTCCACCCTCGCTGAAAAGCAGGGTGACTGTCGTACCTTCAAGAACGTGCCAGGATGTAGCTTCATAGACATACTCCTTGAGCGTCCATCTGGTCCCATCCAGGTTCATTTCAGCGGGTTCTGGCGGATTCCCGGTGCATCCTGCAGCAAAGAGGAACGGGATGAGTACCA
>JAHDSI010000183.1 GCA_018432765.1 Methanoregulaceae archaeon
GGGACTGTCCATTATATTGTTGTATCAAATTCCAGCGACTCCTTCTCAAGGAAATATCCCAGTATCACCCGTATCAGGACCACTGCTCCAAGGAGGGTAATGTCCTCGATGGTTGGATCGAGCACCGTGGTGAGCACATCGCCGGCAATGAAGAACTCGAGGCCGAAGATGATGTACGAGGTGAACTGTCTCTTCAGCCTGCCCCTGCCGGTCTTTTCCCTCTCCAGGGCTGAGCGGATCAGCCCTATCGCCGCCTGTATCCCCCCAAAAATAATCAATGCGGAACCTATCACGCTGAAAGCGACGGCGAACCAGTGAATTATCTCGGTGACGACGGGAATATCCATGAAATAGACTGTTGGCGGGGGGTTAAAAATGTACTCGTTGTATGGAAAGGTAATGTAAGACACATACATGCGGCTCTCTTACAGGTTTTCATCCCGGAACATGACCCCGCTCCCACTCGAACTCAAGCCTCCCCTGCATGAACTCCCGAATACGTTCCGCCGCATGGCCGGTATTACCTCTCCGGGAACTCCCAATGATGAAAAATATCTTCATCGTAACCCCGAACCATTGTTGAGCAGCCGAAATACAAACTCCGAGGTTACGTTCCTTTATTTTATCAGGAATCCCTACGCATTTTTACATTCCGTTGACATAACTGTGTTTCACCTCATGGGTAACAGGACTATTTCCTGGTTGCCGAATCGACCTTGTATTCATTCTCCCATCCAGTATCCTTCCCGTTTTGGGCCGGCATGAGCAAACGACCTGTTGGTTGCTATTGATTTGTAGGGCACCCCATAGAATCTCCGATAAAAATGATCTGCCTCCTCGTCAACGGAGAAATCAAACTTGCCAGGGTGGATCAGGCGGGCAATGGTCATCAGGCCCAGGATCCATCTCGGGCTCCCGAAGTCCCACGAAGGATGCATTGTATGGACATGGCCGTTTCGAACCGCCGGGACGTCGAGCGAATGTTCCTTGCAGTACCTGAGCGTGTCCTCGACCGTTGAAGTGAGAAAACCTGAAGTGAACAGGAAATCCGGGTTTAATGCAATGAACTCCTCACGTGAGATCGTCACCCCCGGTTTTCCCTCCCTGCCGATCGCACGGTTGACATACATCCCTCCTGCTGCCTCGACAAGTTTTCCTTCGAACCGTCCCGCGTTGAGGGCAAAGAGTGGGTGTCCCATGGCGTAATAGACACGGGGCCCTGGTTTTCCTGCCACCCCTCTTTTGATTGCATCAAGCCTCGATGTGATAAAACTGCAGAGATCCCGCCCGGCCTCTTCCCGCCCCGTTTTGCTCGCAAGATCCACAACAAACCCAAGATAGGCATCGATGTCGTTCATCCGGTCGTGCAGTTCTTTTTTCAACATACCGCTCCCGATCACCTCCCCCCAGATCCGGGAGAGGGTTGGCTGATCGTCGACCCCGAGACATGCGAGTATCGCCCATATCATCTCGAGACCCCGGGTTACCCGGTAACCCCCCATCATCCCCGGTTCTGTGAAAATATCGGTAGATACCGATCCCTTTACCGGCAGTGCATATCCGCAGTCGCATACGGTCCGTGCATCTCCTGTGATGTGTGCACCCATCGGGCCGAAAAAATCCCTCCTGATGGTATCCTTTCCGCATTCCGGGCATTTGGTGGAGAGGTATGGGGTTCCCGGCGAATTGAAGAGGTAGACCCAGGACAGAATTTCCCTGAGATCGTCACACAGGTTCTCACTCTCAAAGATCGTCGGTTCGGCCCCGGGAGTCGTATCACCGAACGGGACAAACCGCATCAGTTGAAGGGGAATCTGCTTCGATATATCTGCAATACGCCCGGCGGCACCGAAGACTTCATCTTCTTCTCCTTTCCGGTAAACCAGCGAGACCTCGATGTGCACACCTGCATCAAACAACCGTTCAATGGCATAAAAGACCGGGTTTGCGGAGCGTGCCCCACAGGCCCTGTAACACCGGTCGCTTGCCCCCTTCAACCCGATATTTGCAAAGTCAAGAAGCGGGACGAGGGCATCTACAGATCTTTCCGTCAGGTAGCCATTGGTCG
The DNA here is from genome assembly GCA_018432765.1 of Methanoregulaceae archaeon. Lineage (GTDB taxonomy): Archaea > Halobacteriota > Methanomicrobia > Methanomicrobiales > Methanospirillaceae > SD8. Next base: position 2,069 of record JAHDSI010000183.1, read on the forward strand.
AGCACCCGGCAAGAAGCCCCTGTTCGCGGGCTGTCTGTGCGAGGCTGCAGAATGTCGGAAAAGACGCGATGGGATCGTTCAACGCAAAAGAGATCCCGATACAGCCCTGTTCAAGCGCACTCCTGATGACATCCCCTACACCGAGTGCCGACCCCGATCCCGCAAGGGACTCCGCATGGTCGACGAGTATCTCGGAGACACATCCCTTGCAATGGAAATTGCATCCTGCGGTGCAGACCTGCAGGAACTTGCCTCCCGGGTAAAAATGGAGCATCGGCTGGGTCTCGATGGCAACCGGGAAGGCCGCGAGGAACGTGTTGGGAAAGCGTTCGAGTATGCCGGAATCGTCGGCCGTGTACATCCGGCACCGGCCATATCCGCCCGGTGGGATATCGCAGCCGACTGCACAAATCTCACATCTCATCCTGCTCACTTCCTCATCACGATCCAGAACCCCGCTGCATCCCTGACAGTCTCGAAATCGGGGACCCGCGCATTTTCCAGGCAGTTTACCAGTTCCATCTCTTTTTCAGTGCTCAGATTTCCCCGTATATTCTCTTCGAAGGAGAGATCGCTCGATCTCATTTTTGCAGTGATAGACGCCTTGAGTTCCGGCGTGCCGAACCCTCCGCCGATGAATGTCCTGCCTCCGGGCTTTATCACCCTGTATATTTCAGCAAACGCCCGATCCGGAGCGTTCCAGAAGAATACGGACCCCCTGCTCACCACGAGGTCGACCGAACAGTCGTCGTACGGGAGGTCTTGGACATCACCGTGGACGGTTCGGATACGCCCGTTGAACCCCGCACCCCGGATGTTTTCTTCCGCACATGCGAGCATGTCCAGCGACATGTCGAGGGCGTCGATGGTGAACCCTGAGATTCCTGCGAGCGCAATCGCCAAATGACCAGGTCCGCACCCGGCGTCGATACAAAATCCACGGTCAAATCCGCAGCATTCAACAGCCTGTCGTGCGACGACCGGATACACCGGGGCAAATATCTTCCGGGCTATCTCATTGAACTCGGATGCGGATCTCTTTTTCCCGTTCCATCTATTGGTTCCAGGCTTATTCACTATCAGCACCATCCGGAAATCACTTGAGCGACGGGTCAACCAGGCTGTTCAGCTCTGCGTCCGAGAGATCATAGTGGTAGTACTTGTGGTAGAACTCCTTTACGAGCGCCGAAAGATCAATGTCACTGAATATTTCCGGGTACAGCACTTTAGCCGTCCACGGTATCCCTATTATCCGGTTGATACCCGGCGGCCGGTCGAACCATGGGTAGGGTGACTGCGGGACGAGATAGACACGGTGGTTCTTCACTGCGGGAATGGATTGCCAGAGGGCATCATCGTAGATATCAGCGAAAAATGACGGATCGCTTATGATGATCACATCGGGATTCCATCTCGTCACCTGCTCCATCGAGACCGGTGTCATACCCATCCCGGGCATGACCTGGCAATCGGCGACATTGATCCCGCCTGCCAGTTCGATCAACTCGGAGTGGATTGAGCCTTCAGGATCGGTATTGAGTCCCTTTGGGCCTTCGGAATAGTATACCCTGACCTTCTCGTCTTCAGGGATTTTGGAGACGCGATCTTTTACCGTCGATAAAACCCGGGAATAGAATTCCGAGAGTTCTTCTGCCTTCTCCTCGGAACCAAGAATCCCGCCGAGGAACATGATAGATTCATCATAGGCTGACGCGGTTCGCGCATCCAGCACACCAACGACGGGAATGGCCCCGAACCTCTGCTGGTGTTCTTCCAGGGTGCTTGTGAAGTCGCCGATACCCTCTCCTTCGATGATTATGTCGGGATTCATGGATATGAACACTTCATAGTTACCCGTCTGTTTGCCGAACCATCCGCCGACATTGGGAAGGGCGTGGTATTCGTCCGGTATATACACGTTGCCGCCCACCTTGTTGGGATCGAGGTTGATGCCGATCAGTTTCTCGGGTGCAAGTGCGTACACGGCGATGGTGGTCATCGGGACCGTGGTGAGCACCCGGTTGATCTTCTGGGGGATCTCGATCTCTCTCCCCGTCATATCCGTGATGGTCTTCGTTGTCTTTTCAGTCTGGACGTGCTGCGTACTGGTTCCGGTGCAACCACAGTAGAGGACGGTTGTACAGAGCAGCACCAGTAACGTCGCGATCATCAGTTGATTCTTTTTTTTGGCCATGTTTCTCACCTTGATAGCATCTTTCTGTTTACCCGGCAACTTCTCACGATGCCGGCTCTGTTCTTCGTATTGCCATCCGGTCTGCGGATTTTCCAAAGAAGTGATACCCGGAGCCGCCTTCGCAAAGAATGTCCAGGAGCTCATCGGGCCGGGTGACCAGGTCGCCGCCCATGACGCTCACGCCTCGCCGGAAAAATGCATCGGGAAGCATGCTCGCAGTCGGCCCGACAAGCACCACCTTCGCACCGGGCTTCGCACAGGCGAGGATGGCCTCCAGCGAATGGAATAGCAGGGTAGTCCCGGTGATCACCAGAAGATCCGCCCGGGGTACGACCTCCCCCGTCTTCTCCACCGATACCCAGAACGGCAGTTCGTCGGCTTTGAGGGTCCGCGGATCCATCTCGATGATGGAATACGGTTTCCCGCGCATCTTGAGGCGCTTGAGGATCGGTACCAACGAACCGATGACGACCACGTTGCCGTCATCGGGAATCTCGATCTCATCCAGGGCATCAGATCCCCGTTCGATGACGAACCCCGGCGACGAATTACATTCAAGGAACTGTGCGGACAGCGCGTTCACCACGGCAATCCCGACCGCCCGTTTCATCGGGCTCCTGTCAAACAGGGCGTCGAGAAAATCGGCAATCGGCCTTCCCCTGAATTTGCCGGACCATGGAAGGGCCCGGAGGGAACTCGGGCAGCAGACCGCTTCAGGGATCTCCTTTATCGGTGTGAAGCAGAGTCCACCAGAGCCGTTGGAAAGCTTCACTCCGGTAAAGAAAATTCCGATCGTGACCCGCTCAACGGTTATCCCGTTGAATGTATCGCCTATACGTGAGCGGAGTTCCTCGATGGTCTCCTTCAGGATTGCACCCTCTTCAGGAGACGTCCCCCGGTTCTTCTGAAAGGCCCCGTTCGGTGAAGGTGAATTCATCGGCACGACCTGCATCCGCACGGTTCATCCGGCCGGGAAGACTGGCTGCACCCTTCCGGTGTTCTTTCTGCGATATGGACATGAGAGCTCCCGAAGTTGCTTGGAACCGTTGTATTTCTCGTCACGACAAGCCCGTTTTCGACCAGTGCGGCCTCGAACTCCTCCGGGTGGCAGAGTGGGTGACCATAACTGTGGATGGACCTGTCGAGCTCGCTTACACCTGACGATCCCTCCCCGCAGACCGGCCCGCAGAACCAGTGGTTTGAGACGAAAAGGCCTTTTGGGTTCAATGCCGATGCAACTTTCCCGAAGATGGACGGGAGATCGGCACGGAACTTGTAGAGGAGGTGGGAGACGATCACGATATCGTAGCCGCTGCCCGGATCGTCTCTGAGAATATCTCCCCCCATGACCTGGATCCGGTTATCCATGCCGTAATCGTTGATAAATTCCTTCGTCAGATCGATGACATGGGGCTTGTCGAATACCACTGCAGCCAGGGCGGGGTTCTGCTGGCAGGCCGCAATCGCGTAGAGTCCGTGCCCGCCACCGAGATCGAGAAGTCTCTTTGCGGAACCGAAGCCTTCCCAGGCTGTGAGCAGAGCCGTCACCCCCTGGATCTCCCCCCTGAGCGAGCGCTGCCCGAGTGCTTTCAGGAACTCCGGGCTCGGGCCGTCGGAAAAACCGGTCTTGTTCGCGGCATCCGAAGACAGTGTTTCCTCAAGCATCTTCCATTTGCCGTGTTCGCCGGCAGCATTTACGATCCAGTCTCCCTGGTAAGCCGGGCTCTTTCGGACCAACAGGGCAGTCGCCGTATTTGTATTGGCGAACCTGTCTTTGTCAGCTGAAAGAAAACCCAGTTCGGTAAGGACCTGCAGGAAGCTTCGCGTGAACATTCCATTGATGGACAATGCCTCTCCGATCTCTTCCCTGTGTGCCGGACCATGCTCCTCGAGCCAGTCGAACAGCCCGAGGCGGAGCGCCGAATGCACGACCTGGTAGGTCTTGAAGCCATCCACAACCGTATCGATCGGGGAGATCTCTTCCCCGATCCTTATATCCGTGAGATTTGTTCTTTCCAGATTCATAGAGTTATTACCACCTGTTATTTTGGGCCTGGTTGCGGGTTGAGGAAGTTCACATACTCCTTGTCGCTGAGCGTATACCCATAGTACGTCCGGTAAAAATGCTTTGTCTCGGATTTAAGGTCTATATCAGCGAATTTATCCGGATAAAGGATCTTTGCCAGCCAGAGCATGCCCAGCGGAGCCTCGGGAGAGGGGCGGTCCCACCAGAAGGAGCCTATCGGGCATTCATAGATCTCATTGTTCTTCACGGCGGCGATGCTTCCAAGCTGGGGATTGTCCTTCACTTCGCGGATGGGAATGAATGTGCCCTCATTGCTGCTGAGGATAATAACATCCGGGTTCCATTTCACGATCTGTTCGATCGAAGTGTCGCGGTTGATACCCAACCCCTCGGCGACGTTGATGCCGCCTGCCGTTGTGATGAATTCCTGGCCCCACCAGGCTTTGCCATTGGTATGGGTTGTCTTGCCCAGCATGTAGTACACCGTCTTCCTCTGGTCGGCAGGGATTGTCGATGTGCGTTCCTGGATTTCCGCGATCTTTTCGTCCCAGTACGAGATGAGGGATCCGGCCCTGTCATCATTGCCGAGAAGTCGGCCAACCATGGCCAATTCCTTCTTTATCTGGCTCATGTTGCCGCGGCCGGTCATTACCGTCACGACCGGGATTTCGCTCTCGCGAATTTTTTCATTTCCTTTTTCAGCTGTAACGCTAGCGATCACGACATCCGGTTTGAGTGAGAGGATCTCTTCGACATTGACATCATCGAAGGACCCGGCATCCGCAACGTTTGCAAAGCCCGGCTCCATCACTTTGAGCTGGGGCATGATGCACTTTGCAGGCTGGGCGACGATTGTATCAGATCCCCCCATGACCATCACCTCGTGTGTTGCACCCCCGCAACAGGTGATTGCAATGCGGTTGATATCCAGCGGTATTTCTACAGTATTGCCCGACATATCCGTAATTGTACATGTCTTCGGCGTATCCGGCGTGCCCGATGAATTCGGCACGAGAAGGATGACGGCCAGGGCAATAACAAGACCGATCACGATAACCGCTGCAATGATGTTCGTAGTGTTCAATCCAGATTTTTTCACCTTTTTTTCCATGCTCTAATCATTCCTCTTGATTTTTGTTTTCTGAAAGATAGTGGCGATACTTGGGTTCGATAGGAAAAAACAATCATTACATAGTCGCTCTACCTCCCGGATGACGTGATAACGACTGGATGAATCGCAGGTTGTGTGTGCGGTGCACACCGGCGCCGGCAGTGGTCGGATCTGTGGGGGACGCACACATGGCGCTCGACATCATGGCTGTAGGCAATCGAGACGTTCACCCCATATGTCAGCATCAGGTTCTCTTCAGTGACGACCTCTTCGGCAGGACCGTAAGCCATGAACGAGCCGTATTGCATGATGGCGACCCTGTTTGATGCGAGGAAGGCGTGGTCGGGGAAATGCGAACTCATTATCACCGAAAGACCCCTTTGTGCGAGCTGGTCGATGATATCCAGAACCCGTATCTGGTTGCCGAAGTCAAGGTGCGAAGTCGGTTCGTCAAGCAGGAGGATTGCAGGCTCCTGCGTCAGTGCCCTGGCAATCATGGCAAGCTGGAACTCCCCGCCAGAGATCTCGTTCACTGGCTTGTCTGCGATCTGCGTGATGCCGACGAGCCGTATCTTCTCTTCGGCGAGGCGATAGTCGTCTGTTCCCGGCGTCGAGAATGCGGAGAGGTGGGGGGCTCGCCCCATCAGGACAAAATCCCGGACGGTGAAGGGGAAGACTATCTCATGCGCCTGTGGGACGTACCCGATCTTCTTTGCGATCTCGACCTGTTGCAGCCCTGAGATATCCTTCCCAAGGAGCCGGATTGACCCGGAACAGAGCCTGTAGAGGTTTGCCAGGCACCGTATGAGTGTAGATTTGCCTATCCCGTTCGGTCCCAGGATGCAGAGCACCTCGCGATCTGCAAGAGAGAACGAGATCCCTGAAAATACCGATGTGCCGCCAGGATATGCAAACCCGGCATCGCATATCTCGAGGATCATGCCCATCCCACCGAGCGTTTCCTGAGTAGATATGCAAAGAACGGAGCCCCGAAGATGGCGGTGAGAATCCCGAGGGGAATCTCGGCCATCGTGAGATTTCGTGCAATATTATCAATAATCAGCATATAGGACGCCCCAAGAAGGAAAACAACGGGCATCAGTTTCCTATAATCAGGGCCAACGAGCATCCGACCCAGATGCGGAACGACGAGACCTACCCATCCGATGATTCCTGCAATGCAAACTGCCCCGGCGGTTATCATTGTCGAACAGAGGATGATGATCTGCGACATCCGTTTCGTGTCGATTCCAAGTGCCCGTGCCTCATCGTCCCCCACAGCAAGCAGGTTGATCCGCCACCGGATGAGGATGAGCACTGCCGCTGCAACAAGAAAGGGCGGAGCGATCAGGAGGATGTCGGAATACCGGACCGACGCAAGGCTTCCCATCATCCAGAAGGTAATCGCCGGGAGTTTCTCGTAAGGGTCAGCGAGATACTTGGTGAGCGATATCAATGCGGTGAAGAACGCTCCGACAATAATCCCCGACAGGACGAGGATCAGGGTTGGAGTCCTGCGATAAAAACGACTGAGCAGGCAGGTGACAGTCACTGCAAGAATACCGAAACAAAATGCGGATATCTGGATGATCAAAGAACCTGCGGACAGGAGAATGGCGAGCGCCGCACCGAGACCGGCACCCGAGGATACACCGAGTATGTCGGGGGAGACCAGTGGATTTTTAAATAGACCCTGATAAGCCGCTCCGGCAATCGCGAGCCCCGCTCCGACGAGCATGGCGGCTATTACCCTGGGAAGCCGGATCAGGTAGATGACATTCTGTTCCGCGGCCGTCCAACTCGAATCGATATGTGCGATCTCTGCGGGCAACAGATTGACCAGCGGTGCCGCAAGGAGCTGGACTACATGAGAGGGGGGGACTTCGTACCGTCCCAAAAAGAGGGACAGAAAAAAGAGAACAGGAAGTATCCCATAGATCAACGTGCTTCTTACGATCTTTCCTGAAAGCAACGGTCGAATGGCCAGGCACGTCTTTGAAATATGATATGCGATTGGTGTCATGTATCCTCCCTGATATTTTCCACAGCGTAACGACTCTTGCAGGGTCAGAAGAATCCGGCGATACCTGACCATCCCGGGTCCTGCATTCACAGCCAGGTTCATGTGGTTCTCAAATTACTATAGCATACAGAAGCATATAAAGTTTATTAATAGTAATTAACTTTTAACTAAAATTAAATAATTTTATTTAACATGTTAACAAGCAAGAGATAACATTTGGTCTCCCATCGCCCAATTGCCTTCTGTATGTCATCTGACCGGATTTTTTAATAAAGGGAAAAGAGGGCGGCGATTGAACTGAATATCAGAATCCAGCCAGGAATCATGAAAACCCCTGGACTTCACAAAAAATGAAAAAAGATGATCACTCCGGATCTTCACTCTCAATCCTTCATGTAGATGTACAGGATGTACGCGACAATCGCCACGAGGATGATAATTCCCACGATTCCACCGATCAGCCAGGTGAGCGGGAAACTTGACCAGAAGGGCTGGGCGGGCGTCGGAGTCGCGGCAGCGGCGACGGTTGTCGGAACCGCCGTCGTCACCGTCGTTCCGATGGTCACCTCGGCTGTCCCGTTGGTGACACCGGCTCCACTGCCTCCATCTCCGGCTTCAGTTCCCGCCTTGGCGCTGTCTGCGACCAGAGTGGTCGTCGGCACTGTTGTTACGGTGGTGGTCGCTGCGGGGACGTAGTAGCTGCCGCCACCGCCGCCACCGCCGCCACCGCCGCCACCGGTGCTGCCGTACTGCTTGAAGGTGGCGGATATGGTATGATCGGCTGTGACATTGGAGAAGGTGTATTCATTGATCGCACCCTCCGCATTGCCGTCCACCATCACGTTCTGGATGATGTAATTGTAGTATGAAGTGATGGTGAAGGTCTGGTTTCCTCCCGGCGGGACTGCAATCTGCCCGGAAGGTGTGATCATCCCTCCCGGTCCTGCCGTGGCGTTGATGTAGAAGTACTCGGACGGCAGTTCGACGCTGATGTATCCCGCCCTTGAGATGATGTCCCCGCCAAACTCGTTTGCAACCCCGAGTTCCACCGTGTAGGTACCCGCTTCTGTGTAGGTATGCAGCGGATTTTGGAGTTCAGAGGACGATCCGTCGCCAAACTCCCAGTACCAGGTATCAGGGTCGTTGGTGGAGGTATCGGTGAACTGGACGATGAGCGGGACATATCCGGACGTCGGATCGGCGGTAAACCCGGCAACCGGTGGCACCGGGCTTGGTGTAGCGGTTATGTA
>JAHDSI010000104.1 GCA_018432765.1 Methanoregulaceae archaeon
ACCGGAAAAATAGAGTTATGACGCTTTTTTTAAGAGCGGGAATTGAAAAATATGACCGAATTTCAATGATTTCCGGCTACTGCACGAAAAAGGTCGATCCGCCGTCACCGCCTTTCCTCAAGAACCCGTATCACTTCCCCTATATCGGGAACGCTGTGTACGGGGTAGACCTTCACAAAGGCCACCTTCTGGTTTTTATCAACGATCACGTTCGCCCTCTCGGAAAACCCGTTGAACTCCCGGAAGAGGCCGTACATCCTGGCCACGGCCCCGTGCGGCCAGAAATCTGCAAGAAGCGGCGTCTCGCTGATGCCGATCTGCCTGGCCCATGCCCGCTTGCAGACGTGTGAATCAATACTGATGCCAACGGCTGTTGTACCGAGTGATTCGAGTAATGAGCGGTTATCTTCCAGGGATTTCATCTGTTCTGCACAGTAATCTGTCCAGGCAAGGGGGTGGAACGAGAGGAGAACGTTCTCTCCCATGTGTTCCAGCAGGTCGAACGTCCTGTCCTTCTGGTCCTTGAGAGAGAAATTCGCTGCATGATCCCCGGGTTGCACTATCCTGGTCGGCGCTTCATTCATACAGAATTCTCATCTCATGTATCGGATATAACCTCAGCTTTAGTTGACATCAGCTCTGCTCTGCTTTTGATATCAGGATATACCTGGGAATCACATGCCAGATGTCACCTTGAAAAAAGGCGTATATTGATGGCGGAAATGACAGAAAGCTGTGATTCGGTTCCTTATTACTCCTCCTTCTCCCTCTCCACACCTACCCGTCCCTTCTCAATCGAGAGATGGAAACCAAGCTCCTCCAGGTACCGCCGGCTCTTTCCCCTTCCATGGATGAGCAGTTCGACGAGGTCTTCTTTTTCATCAATGTCGGTGTGAATACGGAACGAATCGATGATTTCGCATGACAGCCCCCTCTCTTTTGCAATCGCGGCGTGTTTTACAAAACTCGCCTGATAGTAATCTACCCGGAACAGAGACCCTCTCGACAGGAAGATCGCGTTTGTCCCACCCCCCCTCCCGGGGACCATGGACATATCCTCGGAGGTGGAGACCATGCGCTTCACGGACTCGCCGGTGGCAAGCGGAATATCAGCCATGATGATGAGGATCGGGCCATCCTGCTGGGCAAGGAAGGCATTCAGCGCATCATTCAGCCCAGAAGTGCTGATCAGGACAGGTACGTCGCCGAAACTGAACGGCTCTGTTGCAAGGATGAGCGGCTGGCATCCCCCGGAGACAACCGCATCCACCACCTCCGATAGCATCATACCTGCAAACACATCACGCTCTTCTGGTTCCAGGACACAGGAAAGCCGGGTCTTTGGATTTTTGGGCCTGAAGGGGATCACCGCAGTGACAGTCATTGAATGAAGTATCACCTATCATCTCCAAAAATCCATCGATAGGAATCGGCCAGTGACTACCGTTTCGGCTGACATTATTATGGATCAGGTGCATTCAGTACCTCAATGGAATCCCGTGTCATCACCTTCTCAAAGAATGTCTTTCTCCCGCTCACCACCGTCTGCCACAACCGGTGCGGCTACTGTTGTTTCAGGACGCCTGTCAGGGACGGATGCATCATGATGCCCTCCGAAGTACGGCATGTTCTCCAGCAGGGTCAGATGCTGGGATGCAAGGAAGCACTCTTCACCTTCGGGGAACGGCCGGGACTTGAGCCCGGATTTTTACCATACATCAGGAAAACCGGCTACAACGACATCCTCGAGTACTGCTACGAGATGTGCAAGACGACAATTGAATGCGGCCTGCTTCCCCATACAAATGCAGGCGTGCTCACCTACCAGGAACTGGAACGGTTAAAAGAGGTCAATGCCAGCATGGGACTCATGCTCGAGACGACGGCCGACGTGCCCGCACACTCGAGATCGCCTGGAAAGACACCGTCTATACGGATTGAGACCATCGAGAATGCCGGGAAGTTACAGATTCCCTTTACAACAGGCCTCCTTCTCGGGATAGGGGAGACCATGGAGGACCGCGAAGAGTCCCTCTCGGTTATCGCTGCGCTTCATCGCCGGTACGACCATATCCAGGAGGTGATCATACAGAATTTCTGCCCGAAGGCCGGAACGCCGATGGAGAATGTCGCGCCGGTGCCATCTGAAGAGATCTGCCTGACCATAAAGATGGCTCGCGAGATCCTCCCCGGGGAGATCGCGATCCAGATCCCCCCAAACCTCGCAGATGCACGGATGCTCATCCAGTGCGGTGTCGATGACCTCGGAGGCGTTTCGCCCTTCACCCTCGACTATGTCAATCCCGAACACCCCTGGCCACAGATCGACGAATTACGGGATCTTATCGGGGATGCGGTTCTCCGGGAGAGACTCTGCGTCTACCCGGAGTTCATCGAGAAAGGATGGTATCCGGCCCATCTGGAATCACTTATTAAGAGACTCGAACAACAATTATTGTCGGAAGGAGGGATGGTGTGAACTCTGGCGAACTGCTCTACTCGGGGAAGGCAAAATCGATATATGCAGCCGAAGGCGACGACGAAGCGATCATGGTCTTTCGGGACGACATCACAGCATTCGACGGTGGGAAGAAGGATACACTCTCCAGGAAAGGATCCTTCAATTCCAGGGTTTCAGGTTTTCTCTTTGATTACCTTGGAAAAGCAGGGATAAAGACGCATTTCGTGGAGATGGTCAACGACACATCGATGCGTGTCAGGCGACTCGAAATGATCCCGCTGGAAGTCATAGTCCGAAACATCGCGGCAGGCTCACTCGTCAGGAACTATCCCTTCAGGGAGGGAACACCGCTCTCGCCCCCCATCATCGTGATGGACTACAAGGACGATGCACGACATGACCCCATGCTAAACGACGATATCATTCTTGCTCTCGGCCTGGTAAATGCAGACGAGCTCGAGACGATCAGGCAGATGGCACGGAAGATCAATGACCTTCTCATCGCGCTCTTTGATGAGGTCGGGATCACTCTCGTCGATTTCAAGATCGAGTTCGGGCGATACAATGGCGAGATCTATCTTGGTGACGAGATAAGCATGGATTCGATGAGACTCTGGGACACATCGACCGGAGAATCCCTTGACAAGGATGTATACCGCTTCGAGAAGGGCGATGTGATGGATGTATACCGCAGGGTTGCAGAAAAGATACTTGATTGAGGTGACGACAGGTATGAAATTTCTTGTAAAAATTACCATTTCATTGAAGGAAGGTATGCTCGATCCCGAGGCGACCGCCATCAGGCATGCTCTTGCAAACCTGGGATTCGAAACAGAGGAACTCCGAAGCGCAAAAGTCTTTTTTATCCGACTGGACGCGGAATCAGAAGGCGCTGCCCGAGAGCTTGCCACCGGCATGTGCGAACGCCTTCTGGCAAACCCTGTCATTCACAGCTACGAGATAGAGGTCCTTCAATGAGGTTTGCGGTCATCCAGTTCGGCGGGAGTAACTGCGATTATGACGTGCATTATGTCATATCCGAGATCTTCGGCGTGGACTGTGACCTCCTGTGGTACAAAGACGGCCTCCCCCGGAGCTACGACGCGATAATTATCCCGGGCGGATTCAGTTACGGCGACTACCTGCGGGCTGGTGCGATAGCGGCCCGGACACCGGTGATGACGGAGATAATCGAACATGCCCGTGTTGGGCGACTGGTGCTCGGGATCTGTAATGGCGCCCAGATCCTTGCAGAAAGCGGCCTTGTTCCGGGAATATTCACCATCAACAGGTACCCCAAATTCATCTGCAGGTGGGTCAACCTCCGGGTGGAGAATGCCGATACACCATTCACCAGGGCATACTGCGAAGGCCAGGTTATCCGGATCCCGATAGCCCACAAGGAGGGGCGATACGTGGCGGGGGAAGACGCATTAAAAACACTCGAGGCAACAGGCAGGGTCTCATTCCGCTTCTGTACGCCAGGCGGCGAACTCTTGCCGGGTGCCAATCCGAACGGGTCCGCCAACCACATCACCGGGGTTCTCAACAGCCAGGGAAACGTGATGGCGATGATGCCCCACCCTGAGAGGGCTTCGGAAGAGGTGCTTGGATCCTCCGACGGGAAAGGAATCTTCTCCTCTATCATACGTCACGTGGAGGAGAAAGGATAAATGCATGGCAACGAAAATATGGCCTGACAAAAGCGGGATTGTGGAAATGACATCAGACGATCTGGAAGACGAGATACTGGAGTGGGCAAAGGACTATGCGAAGAAGAACAGTTGGATCTTGAATCCCGACGAGAAAAAACTGCAAATCGTCATACGGGGACTTGCCCGCAACCAGCGGAAGTTCGGAGAGAGATACTGCCCGTGCAGGCTACGGACCGGTGATCCCGGGAAGGATAAAGATATAATCTGCCCCTGTATCTTCCACAGGGATGAGGTTGAAGATGGAGGTTCCTGTCACTGCAACCTGTATTACAGGGAATGATCTGTGCGGTTCTTTTGAATTGTCCTGGAATTGAGGGTATATTCTTCTGAAATCCTCTTTTACCCTATTTTTTATCTATATAACGCCCGAATACCACCTGGTAAAGGGCATAGAATCCGATCGCAATCGCGGCAATATACGTCAGGCTGGCCACAAGGACAACGAGATCGGGGATATGAATAATTGTGCTTTCCCGCAGGATCAGAGATGATCCTACAAGCATTCCGGCAATAATCAGCCCTATGAGAACCTTGCTGCTGGTCTTGTCCAGCGATTGCTGCAGCTGGCGAATATCATCGTCGAGAATATCGATCCTGATTGCGCCGGTTGAGAGCTGTTTTAGCATGTTGTTGACATTCCTTGGCATGTCAAAAAAACCGTCCGCCGCTTCAACGACTGATCCAATGCCACGCTTGACCAGGTGCTCGTACAGTGATTCGCGCCCTGAAAGCTGATCCATGAATGCCCCGGACTTCTCCATGAAGTCAAAGCCGGGATTAAGCTTCGTCCCTACATCCAGGACCATAACGATCACTTTCAGCATGAGCATCAGGTTCATTGGCACCTGGATATTGTAGGTGCGAAGTATCCGGGTGAGGTTGTTCGCCATCTGGATGAAGTTGTACTGGCCGATCGAGATTCCTTCCGCGTCGAGCATGGCACTGTAGAGTTCGTCCCGCAATGCCTCCCTGTGCTTCTCCGGTATTACCACGCCCAGTCCTTCCATGGACTTGAGAAGGAATGCCGGATCCCTGGAGATGACAGAATTCAGCAGTCCTATGAACCAGAAACGTCTTTCAGGCCTGATTATTCCGACAATCCCAAAGTCCAGGAACACCAGTTCACCCCTGGGGGTGACCAGGAGGTTTCCCGGGTGAGGATCACCATGGAAGAACCCATCCTCGAAGATCTGCTTCATGTACGCAAAAAATCCGTTATCGGCAATCTGTTTCGGGTTTACTCCCATCTCCCGGATGCGGGGGATATCGTCCACCCGCACGCCTTCGACAAATTCCATAACGAGCAGACGCTTGCTGCTGTACTCCCAGTATATTTCGGGGACTTTCACGCCGGAAAACCCCCTCATATTCTTGCTGAGACGTTCCGCATTCTTCCCATCCCTGACAAAATCAAGCTCCTTCCTGATCTGTGCGGCAAAATCAGACACGATTCCCCGTGGATTATAGACCCGCAATTCGGGAAAGACCGCTTCTGCACGTTCAGCGAACGATTCAAGGATTCGGATATCTGTCTCGATGATCTCCTCGATACCAGGCCTCTGGACCTTCAGGACAACCTGCGTTCCGTCCGGGAGAATCGCCCGGTGAACCTGGGAGATGGACGCGGACGCGAGCGGTTCTTCATCGATATCTGCAAAACAAAAACCCTGCAACGGGCACCCGTCGTATATGGTCTCCTTCAACGTTTCGAATGGAAGGGGATTTGTCTGGTCCTGCAGCCGCTTCAACTCCTCGATGAGCCCGGGTGGGAGTATCTCTGAGCGGGTGCTCATGATCTGGCCGAACTTGATGAAGGTCGGACCAAGTTCCTCGATCGCCATCCGAATCCGTGTGTATTCGCTGGCCGCACTCTCTCCTTTCGGCGCCTTCCCTCTCCTGAAGTGATGTACACCGGGAAACAGTTTGTGGACGATTACACCAAATCCGTATTTAAAAAGGACATCGGCAATCTGCCAGTATCGCCTGAACTTGGTCACCATGGGGAAAGACTGGGCCGATATAAGCCGGACCAGTCATATTTCGCCTCCTCGTATTTACTTGTGAGTGAAATAGGCTATAATACCTTCTGGTGAGACAGAGTCGATTCTTGCGAATCCGATTCGTTCAAACTGCACGACCCTGCCCGCTTCTGTTCTGGCTCCCTGCTCACAGGCCCCCTGTCTCTCACCGGCAGGGGTGACGAGGGTGCAGGGTACTGCCGCGTCTGGAGGAAGCCACTGGATGATGGGCGCCCCGGCCTCCCTGGCAACGGCAAGTGATTCGCCGCCATATGTAAGCTCCATTATTCCATGCTCCTGCCGAAGTGTTACATTGAAGAGATCCTTTAACCTGACCATGCCCGGGACATCCCTGATCTCCTCCCCGGGAAGGAGGGCACGGCCAGAGAAATGAATATCCCGTCTCCCACGCTCCGCATCTCCGGGATGAAGGAGGGCATGGGCGGTCTGCTCCGGAGCGTCAGAAATACTGACCTCAACAGGGTCAGGGACAAAAAAGTACCGGTTGGCCTCCGGATCGACGATTGCCCTGTTCTTGGCAAAGAGATTCTCCCATGAGAAGGATATATCGGTCTCTCCGATCCCAATCTCCTCCATCGCATCCCTGACCGCCTGCGGGCGTATACCCCTCCTTGCAAGCGCTCTCAATGTTCCGAGCCTGATATCGTCCCAGCCCTGGAAACGCCCGTCCTGGATACCTTCCCTCATCTGTGAAGTGGATAGCACCACGCCCTCGATGCTCATGCGGCCGTAGTGCCGGTATACCGGAGGCTTCCATCCAAAGTAGTCGAAGATGTACCTCTGCCGCCCGGTATTGGCAATATGGTCTTTTCCCCGGATTACGTGGGTGACTCCGAGTGTGTGATCGTCTACTGCAACCGAGAAGTTCATCAGCGGGTACACCTGCGCTTCCATGCGGGGGTGGGGGGGGCTGTTGAGTATCCGAAAGATCGGATAGTCCCTCATCGCCGGATCAGGATGATCGAGATCGGTCCTGACCCGGACGGAAGCGGTCCCCTCGGTGAACTCTCCCTCAAGCATCTCCTGCCAGAGTTCGAGGTTGGTTTCGACCTCCCCGTCACGGCAGGGGCAGGGTTTTTTTGCGAGTTTCAGCTCCCTGAACTGCTCGTTCTCGCAGGTACAGACATACGCTCCACCCTTCCCGATGAGCTCCTGCGCCAGCGTGTAATAGAGATCGAACCTGTCGCTCTGGTAGATGATCTCGTGGACCGAAATACCGAGCCATTCGATATCCTCACGGACCATCGCATAGGCATCGGTGTCAACCCTTTTTGGATCGGTGTCCTCGATACGGAGGATATATTTTCCGCCATATTTCCTTACATAGGCGTCATTCAGAACAGCTGCCCGTGCGTGCCCGAGATGAAGGGGACCGCTTGGATTGGGGGCGAACCTCATCACGACTCCCTTTTCGGCACCTTCGAGTGCGGGAAGCTCCTTCACCCGCGTTTTTTTTCTTTGGATCTCCTCTACCAGTTCAGGTGCAAGTTCCACGAGGAGGTTCTCACGCTCTTCATGTGAGAGTGAGGCCACCTCATCGAGAACACCCGGCAGAAGGGACGAGATTTCAGATGAGCGTTTGCGGAACTCGGGATAGCGGGCCATGACCATCCCCATCACGGTTCCGCCCTTGGGAAGACTGCGATGCTTCACTGCATTCTGGAGGGCGAATGCAAAGATTGCCCGCCGAATATCCTCCATTATATCAAAAGCCCCTTGTTACGAAATGATCCCCGATCTCGCAGAGAAGCCTCTTCTCGTCCGATTCCGGAAGGATCGAGATACGCTGCTTTCCGAATTTGACCAGATCAAAGGCAATCTGCCTGACTTCCCCGATTACACCGAGTGACTCGAGCTGGGAGATGAGAGAGTCGATCTCCTCATCAGATAGTTCCCGCCGGAAACCGGAGAGATCTATCCCCTTGTCAGCAGCCCGAATATTTATCAGGGTCTTTTTCCCTTCCCTCAAATCCGAAGCCCTGTCCTTGCCACTCAGTTCGGGGCTTGCCACGAGATCAATTACGTCATCCTGGACCTGGAAGGCCATACCAATGCTCCTGCCGAACTGGTAGAGTGCCTGGACCTGCGCATCGTTCCCACCTGCGAGAATTGCACCGATTCCTGCTGACGCTGCATACAGGGCGCCGGTCTTCTTCTCAACCATCTTCAGGTAATCGCCCTCCGTCACTTCCTCGCAACCCTCAAACGACATGTCGAGGTGCTGCCCCTCGCATATCTCAACGCAGGTCCGCGCCAGCATCGTAACCGACCGGACTTTCGTATTGTCCGGGCAGTCCGCCAGACTGAGGAATTCGAATGCGCTTGCAAAAAGGACATCCCCCGCGAGGATTGCGGTGGGTTCGTCCCACCTGGTGTGCACTGTCGGAACACCGCGCCTTGTCGCATCACCATCCATGATATCGTCATGGATGAGTGTGAAACTGTGCGTCAGTTCCAGTGCCAGGGCTGCAGGCATGACATCGGCTGAACTCCCTTTCCGGACTGCGTCCGCAGCCAGCATGAGAAGCGCAGGGCGAAGCCTTTTTCCGCCTGCCGTCAGAAGGTGCGCGCTCGCCCTGCCGAGATCTTCACAGCTGCTCCCAAAGTAGCGGTGGATGAGCCTGTCGATGTTATCGGCGGTTTGTTCCAGGTATTCCGTGAGATCCATAGATATTCACCTTTAATTCAGTTTTATACGCTGTCCATTGGTCATGATATGCACATCATTATGCAGGGTATACCCTGACTCCGTGGTAAAATCGGCGTACGCAGACGTCATCCGGATGTGTCCGTGTGCTGGAATGATATGCTGGGGATTCAGGAGATGGATGAACTCGTAATGGTCCTCCCGGTAGGCATGTCCGGTCACATGCAGGTCAGGAAATATCCGTGCACCCGCCATCTGCAGATGGGTTTCGATCATGTACCGCTGGCCGAAGTTCATGGGATTGGGGATCACTTTTGCCGAGAAGATTACCTTGTCGCCTTTCTCAATCTTGTAGGGTGTATCGCCGAGCGCGATACGGGTCAGGATCGATCCGGGTTCTCCCTGGTGTCCCGTCACTATGGGAAGAAACTTCTCTTTTCCGCCCTTCATCAGCCGCCGGAGTGTCCGGTCAACTGTTCGCCTGTTACCGAACATACTTGTGGTCTCGGGAAACGCGACCAGTTTCATCTGCTCTGCAGTGGAGCTGTACCTCTCCATGGATCGGCCCAGGAGGAGGGGTTTTCGCCCGATTTCGTGGGCACACTCCGCAATTGTCTTCACCCGTGCGATGTGCGACGAGAAGGTGCTCACCATGATTGCATTCTTGTCATCCTCGAAACTCGTGATCGTGTCGCGAACGATATCCCGGGCAATCCGCTCACTTGGGGCCCTTCCCCTGTTGTCTATGTAGGTACTCTCCACGATGAGGGCGAGCACTCCTTCCTTGCCGATCTGTCTCAGGCGCTCGAAATCGGGAGGCATCCCGATGACTGGTGTCCGGTCAAGCTTGTAGTCGCAGGCATACACGATGGCGCCGTGGGGGGTATGCAGAACGACCGTCACCGTATCTATGATACTGTGCTGCATCCGCACGAACTCCAGGGTCAGGTGCTGTGAAAGGGTGTACCTCTGTCCCGCTTTCAGGGCAAACAGTTTATTATTCACACCGAATTTTTGTTCGCCGGCAATCTGCTGCCTGATCAATTCCGTTGTGTATGGTGTGCTGATGATCGGGGCGTTGTACCGGTGAGCCAGTTTCGGGATAGCCCCGATATGGTCCAGGTGCCCGTGCGAGCAGACAATAGCCTTTACACTCCCTTCAACGGTGTTCATCATCGTATCGTCAGGTATTGCCTTCATCTGGATCAGGTCCAGAGAATGCATATTTTCAACTTCCGCCTCCTCGTGAATCATCACCTGGTCGAGACGGAGTCCCATATCTAAAATAACAATTTCCTTTCCGCAGCGGACGGCAGTCATATTTCTCCCGACTTCGTCGTATCCGCCGACTGCAATTATCTCAATATCCATTATATTCCTCCTTCATGCTCAAGCATCTCCCGGATCGTGCCGGTAAAATATGCTCTTGTACTACACAGTTCCGCAGGTGTGCGTGAACCTGATAAAAACATTGCAACTCTAAATTCGTGATTGATTTCCCCTATTTTCTGAAATAATGCCTCTTCTCCCTCAATTGCGGGTGGAAGCAGCGTAAGCGCCATGCCGGAGAGGTCGGCGCCGAGTGTCATCGCCTTGGCCATGTGAAGACCGGTCCTGATGCCTCCGGTAGCGATTATCGGCCCACCGGTACTGGCTGCCTCGCATATGCTCACAACCGTCGGGATTCCCCATTCTTCGAATACTTCACCGAGCCGTGCAAGACCCGACTCACCGCGGGCAGCTGCCCGCAGACCCTCAATCGCGGCCCAGGAGGTGCCACCCCAGCCACCAACATCAATTGCACTCACTCCGGCGTTCCAGCATACCCGTGCGGTCTCCGCCGATATTCCACTGCCTGTCTCCTTCACGATCACCGGCAGGTCAAAGTCCCTGCAGAGACTGGCAAGTGCATCAGTGCATCCCGTGGCGTCATGGTCTCCCTCGGGCTGGATGGCTTCCTGGAGGAAGTTTAAGTGGATCGCGATGGCATTCGCATCGATCATCTCCACAGCTCTCTCCACCCATTCCAGGCCATGTTCCCGGAGCTGGACAATGCCCAGGTTCGCGGCAAGGAACGCATGCGGCGCCTCCTCGCGCACCACTGAGAACGTATCCTCAAGTGCCGAGTCGACAAGTGCCGCCCTCTGGGAACCGACTCCCATGCCGATTCCGAACCGTTCTGCCGCCCGGGCGAGCCTCCTGTTGATCTCCTTCGTTTCAGGATGCCCGCCCGTCATTCCGGCGATGAAAAGGGGTGACTCAAAGTCGTGCCCGAGAAATGTGGTTTTCGTCGTCAGTTCGTCAAGGTTGCACTCGGGGAGGGCACAATGACTCAGATGAACCTCGTCAAAGCCCGGCCAGCCCCGTTCAATCTCCTCCTCGAGGCATATCCTGATGTGGTCAAGTTTGCGGACCGGGGTGAGTTTCTCCTTATTTGTCATCCCCCTCTCCTGTTATGATGGTGCCACCATGGGGTTTTTCATCAAGAAAATCCCCTGTTCTCTCCACGTGAAATATCTCGGACCGTATCCCGGCCCGGGCAAGTTCGAGCATCTCCATGACTTTTCCTCTCATGCCTCCAGTCACGTCCGGGACCATTGAATCTCCAAGCGTTATGGATCCCACATTTTGCGGCGTGATTACCGAAACAACCCTGCCGTTGTCGAGAATTCCGGGGACATCCGTGGCAAGGCCGATCCTCCTGAAACCCATTGTGCGACCGAGGTACTGGACCAGCTGGTCTCCCGAGATGATCGTTGCCCCCCTCTCCCCGTCGAAGACGACGTCGCCGTGAAGCACTGGCACTATGCCGAG
>JAHDSI010000097.1 GCA_018432765.1 Methanoregulaceae archaeon
CTTTATCTTCGCAGCAATCAGGGCCAATGGCTCGTACGAGGGGTACCCCATGGGCACGTCCCTTGCACGTCCGCTGATCGCCGAGGAGGTGACAAAGATTGCAGGGCTCGAGGGAGCGACGGCGATCGCACACGGCTGCACCGGGAAGGGGAACGACCAGTTCCGGTTCGACGTGGTATTCCGGATGGCAGGCTTCGATGTCATCGCACCCATCCGCGAACTCAATCTCATGAGGGAGTGGGAGATCGAGTACGCCCAGGAACACGGCATTCCTGTCCCGGTGGCAAAGGAGCGTCCCTGGAGCATCGACGAAAACATCTGGAGCCGGAGCATTGAAGGCGGAAGGCTCGAAGACCCTGCGTATCACCCCCCCGAGGAGATCTACGCATGGACCGCATCGCTCGAGGATGCTCCCGATACGCCGGAGAAGATCGAGATCGAGTTTTTGAAAGGGATCCCGGTTGCGCTGAACGGGGAGGACATGCCGGGCTACGATCTCATCGAACGGCTGAACACCATCGCAGGACGGCATGGCATCGGCAGGAACAACATGATCGAGGACCGGATCCTCGGTCTGAAGGCACGGGAGATCTACGAGCACCCGGCGGCGACGGTCATCCTCGCGGCTCATAAAGACCTCGAGCACCTCACGCTCACGAGGCAGGAACTCTCCTTCAAGCACATCGTCGATGACAGGTGGTCCGAACTCGCGTACATGGGGCTCGTGCACGAACCGCTGTACAGGGACTTAAACGCCTTCATCGAGTCCTCGCAGGAGAGGGTGTGCGGAAAAGTCGATCTCCTGCTATTCAAGGGCTGCTGCAGGGTGCTTGGTCGATCCTCGCAGGTAGGCATCTATTCCGGGGACCTGGTCTCGTTCGACAGCAGCTCAATCGACCAGTGCCACGCGATCGGGGTATCTGCGTACTACGGGCTCCAGGCACGGCTCGTCGAGCAAAAAAAGAGAAAATAAAGAATTACAACAATTTTTTCCCGGCGTCAGGGCCGGGGTTGCACTCGAAGACCTCGGTGATCTTCATCTCGAGGAGGGACTTTGCGGGAAGCCCGGGCTTCTTCTCCTGGACCATCGTCTTCATCTTCTCGTAGTCCGGGCCCTGGGTCTTCACGGTCACATCGCCCTTGACCTGGAAGCATTTTTTGCTCTCGGGCTCCCAGAGATAGATCGCTGCTTTCGGGTTCTCTGTGACGTTTGCAAGCGTCTTTTTCATGAAATTGTCTGCAAGCCATACGGTATCGTCGGCGACAAGCATCACGAAT
This sequence comes from Methanoregulaceae archaeon, assembly GCA_018432765.1. Lineage (GTDB taxonomy): Archaea > Halobacteriota > Methanomicrobia > Methanomicrobiales > Methanospirillaceae > SD8. The sequence continues at coordinate 1,279 of JAHDSI010000097.1, forward strand.
GCGATGGGCGCCACGTTCGGCACTCCGCCCGCAGACGCGGTCGCCACGGGAAAGAGCGTGATCTTCTTGAATGTCTCCTTCATCTCGTCGTTTAACCTGACCATATCATCTTCACCTGTTCCTTGGGATCTTTCGACAGAATTGCCGTAAATATTCAAATTGTCCCCAATCACTTTAGTCCTTTTGGAAAATGGATGAGAGGAGTCCGATCTTTCTTCGCCGATGGCTTGATGTAGGTGGGGGCAGTACTTCTCTCCAATGTCCGGTCCGTCATACCTTCGCCTGCTCGAGAAAAAAGATCTGAAAGAGCGAGCGGCAATGGCGATGGATCTCCTCTCTCCCTGCCGTGTCTGCCCCCGGACCTGCAGGATCGACCGGACGGCCGGTGAGACGGGGTACTGCAGGGGCGGTTTATTGCCGAAGGTATCGAGTTATGGCCCCCATTTTGGCGAGGAGCCGCCCCTCGTCGGGACGTACGGCTCGGGGACGATCTTTTTCTCGGGGTGCACCATGTCGTGCCGGTTCTGCCAGAACTACACGATCAGCCAGCTCGATTACGGGTCAGAGATCTCCTGCGAGGAGCTCGCCGGGATCATGCTCTCGCTCCAGCACAGTGGGTGCCACAACATAAACCTGGTCTCCCCGACACATTTTGTCCCCCAGATCGTACAGGCGGTCTCTATCGCGGCAGAAGGGGGCTTAAAGATCCCCCTCGTCTACAATACCGGGACATATGACTCGGTCGGGACGCTGGAACTCCTCGACGGGATAGTCGATATCTACATGCCGGATGCGAAATACGGCGATTCCGACGTTGCCGTGATGCTCTCCGACGCTCCCATGTACGTGGATTACATGAAGGCGGCGATGCTCGAGATGCAGCGGCAGGTCGGAGATCTCGAGATCGTGGACGGCATAGCGACACGGGGGCTCCTCGTCCGCCACCTGGTCCTCCCAAAAAACCTGGCAGGCACCGATCTCGTGATGAAGTTCATCGCCGATGACATCTCGAAGGATGCGTACGTGAACGTGATGGACCAGTACAGGCCATGCTGGAAGGTCTCGGCGCTCTCCGAATCCCCGGTCGAGCGGTCCATATCACAGCCGGTTACTCCCGAGGAATACCGGAATGCGATTGGCTATGCAAGGGATGCAGGATTGAGGAGGGGGTTTGGATAAGGAAGGAAGAAACTCAACGACTGGATATTATCGTATCCTATCTCCCACTCATTTCCAATTTCGTGATATCCGTCGCCGGGAAACAGGTGGCAGTGGTTCCATACCCTGTTCTTATTTAGCGGAGATTTCCTGAAATATTCAGAGAATCGTTAAATTTCAAGAGGATATATATTCTGAGCGGATGAAGTGTTGCACATGAGAGATAAAGGATCTTCGAAAGGGAGAAGCCGGAAAGAGGTGAGCCCGGATGAAACACCAGGTTCAGGACCTGAGGGAAAAGACTCCCAGGCAAAACCTGCCCAGATGACTGCGAAAGAGAAGATCGCGGCCAACCAGAAGAAAAAGCGAAGAAAATAACGGTTCCAGGCGAGATACCAACAGCTTTTCCGTTATAGTCTACTCTCCTTTTTTTGCACTATTCTGCCGATCCCCGGTCAACAACCCTGCATTCATTGACCATGTTTGTAAACCCTGTGAATCGAAAGGATAGCGTACAATTCCTGGCTGGGCGATTAGGACTTAGCTGAATTTCTCCCTTAACAGAGTATATCCTCCTTGAAAACCCACGTCGGCTGATATCTCAAGCGGGGGTGACATAGTTCTCAAAGTTCGTGCACTGGCTGTCCCAGGCATTATTTTTTGCATCGATGAGGAAACTATACGAATCATAAGCTGATGAGGAAAGATGAATCATGCCTCCCAATACGCCAGTATTATGACGGGATACTGGTTCTCCTCATGGGATTTTGTTTTCACTGGGTTGGACTGTTCATATCAATCGTGAACAGGAACCTCGCCATGAGAATCGGTATCTGGGAGAAGGATAATCTACCGTAGTACGAGGTGCACGATAATGCGATAGCGGTTGCCGGTATTGCCATCGGCTGTATATACGGGATTATCGGCGCAGGCCTGTATCTTCGCATTTCCTGAGGTTGCAAGCCGGCATGGATCCCAGGGGTCGTCCTGCTGAACCATCGCCTTGTTTCTGGTTCTGGACCGCGAACCAGAAGAAATCCGGTCATCCCATTACCTTTACCAGAAATCATGCAGGGTCTGAGTGGTTTCCTGCAAATTTCTTTATGGGAGTGCTCGCAATGCACGTTGCTTGGATTGGAGGGTGGAGAAGAGGGCGAAGTTTCATCCTCTGACTTCGGAGCCCATTTTTTTTGCAGGTTTCTTGAAGGGTAAAATTTTCCATATGCAGACCATGCATCGCATTGCCGCCATTCATCGAACCGCGACCATCAACACAATTTATATAAATGTGCCCCGATGGAAGGTTCATGAGCCCGGATACCAGAACAAAATGGCTTCACATGGCAGTCATACTCATGTTCGCACTCGTTCCCATGGTGCAGATGGTATCGGCTGACACGACAGACAAGGCAGCTTCATCAGGCTGGTTGATCACTCCCAGCACAAGCAGGCTCACAGAGTGGTTGATCACCCCGGGGACGAACAGTCCGTCTGACTGGTTGATTACTCCACGGACCAGTGGTTCATCTGACTGGTTGATTACCCCGAGAACGAACAGTCCGTCTGACTGGTTGATTACACCACGAACGAGTAGTTCTTCAGACTGGTTGAATACTCCCCGGACGAGTGGCCTCTCTGTTTGGACGAATACGTTTTCGGGCGCTGCACCGGCAGGGAGCCAGATGTCCGGGCCCTTCCCATACGTCCCCGGAACGGGTGCTGGCGGAAGCAGCCAGTTCAGTACCATCTTCGCCTGAATCCCTTTTTTGGTTCAGGCATTCATGGCATAGCCGGGGAAATACGGGCACGTTTTTATGACGGATCTTCCGGCGTTTTCTCCGTCTCATAGAGATGATTCTGGTAATTGCCAGGAATACCCCGCCTTTATCTGATGTATGAGAGGAGAACACCTGACAGGCGAGGCATGGATACGTTTTTGTTCTGCCATCACGATCGGGTTTTTCCGGTCAACCGCGAGTGGTTACATGGCCAGGCGGGATCTTTTTTGATATGCAGAGAGATTCGTGCGTTTTATGGGAATTTTCTCGCTGAAGTTTTCAAAAAAACTCCTATCCCGGATATTGAACAATTGAACCGCGACCATCAACACATTTATTAACAAAATTTCGCCGATTTCAGATACATGGGTCTATCTATGGACAATAAGTGGCTCCACATCGCAGTCATCCTCATGTTTACACTCGTCCCCGTGGTTCATGTGGTTTCGGCCGACACGACAAGCAAAACTACTCTCTCTGACTGGCTCTTCGAGCGTCTCGCTCGCTACAACACCGATTCAACGGGAGGAGGTTTATTCCCGTCATCAAATACCGGCTGGAGCGGAAGCGGAATGAACGGGCCGTTCCCATATGTGCCTTCCACGATTCGGACGCGGACGATCCCGACCCCGCACCCTACTCCAGTTCCGCCGGATCCGTCTGCAGCCCCGGTCTATATCAGCGGACTTGACGTGACAGGCGAATACGTGAAACTCACCAACCAGGGTTCTCAGGGTATCCCGATGACCGGATGGAAGATCAGCAGTTCGAAGGGAAAGAACATCAGGTTCATAGACTGGACGAATCCAGACGGATCGATCTTTTCCTTTACCTTGAGACCGCATTCAACCGTGACTATCTATTCCGGGCAATCAGGGACGATCACACCGACACGGCTCTACTGGCCTTATGAAATGTGGGACGATGCAGGCGACACTGCATATCTCTATGATCCGGAAGGAAACCTGGCGAGCAGCCTTACCAGGTAATTTTTTTTTATTTCACTTAATCCGGGGTTTTTTAGCAGGGAACGAGATAATACAATCTCTCCTGATCAGTAACGGATCAAAGGAAAAAGACGAAAGAAACTCTTCC
>JAHDSI010000231.1 GCA_018432765.1 Methanoregulaceae archaeon
ACGTGGTGCACCGTGTCCCGATCAGGTTATACCGCTGCGGGATCTTCCGCCAGAATCGTGCAACCGATGACATCGCTCACACCCCCAGGATGTGGACCGCCACGGTGGCGCCCGTTCCGCCGACATTGTGAGCCATCCCGATCTCCGCTCCGTCGACCTGGCGTTTTCCTGCTTCGCCGCGGAGCTGCTGGACCAACTCGCACACCTGCTTTATCCCGGTTGCCCCCACCGGGTGACCGCAGGCCTTCAACCCGCCGCTCGTGTTGACCGGGAGGTCTCCTCCCAGTGCGGTGACTCCCTGTTCCGTAAGGACTCCCGCCTCGCCCTTCTTGCAGAACCCGAGATCCTCGATGGCGCATATCTCGGCGATGGCGAAACAGTCGTGCACCTCGACGAGATCGATATCCTTCTGCGAGAGCCCGGCCATCTCAAACGCCCATCTCCCTGCGGCGACCGACGCATCGAGCGTGCAGATGTCCCTCCGGTCGTGGAGGGTGATGGTATCGCTTGCCTGTGCGGTGGCAAGGACCCTGACGGGCGTGTCGGTGAACTCGCGTGCCCGCTCGAGAGGTGCGACGACCACCGCCGCCGCACCGTCCGTGATGGGCGAGCAGTCGAAGAGGCGGAGCGGGTCAGCGACGAGCGTCGAGTTGACGACCGTGTCGACCGTGATCTCCTGCCGGAACTGGGCGATCGGATTCCGCGCCCCGTTGTAATGGTTCTTTACGGCAACCTGTGCAAGCTGCTCCCGGCTCAGCGGGTACCGATCCATGTAGGCCGTTGCAATCATTGCATAGAGGCCCGGGAACGTCGCCCCGACAAATCCCTCCCACTCACGATCTGCCGCACCCGCAAGCGTATCCACGCTCGCGCCGGACGCGACATCGGTCATCTTCTCCACCCCTGCGGCGACCACGATATCCTCGATGCCGCTTGCGACAGAGATGACCGCCTGCCGGAACGCGAGCCCGCCCGAGGAGCAGGCGGCCTCGACCCTGGTTGCGGGGATATGGTGTGACGCAAGTCCCGCATAGTCGGCGATGAGCGCACCGATATGCTCCTGCTCGACGAACCGCCCCGCACTCATGTTGCCGACGTACATGGAGTCGATCTGCTCGCCTGCGATGTTTGCATCCTCAAGCGCCAGTGACCCGGCCTCGACGAAGAGGTGCCGGAACGAACTGTTCCACTTCTCCCCGAAGGGCGTGCATCCTATCCCGATTACTGCAACGTCTCTCATTTCTGCATCACTATCTTGCCCTTGTGTCTTGCGTACTGTGCGTATCCGATATACACGGGGTTCTCGAGGAGTTTCTCCACGCTCGGAGCTGCGTCCCGTGAGAACTGATCGGACTCGATGGCGTCTGTCACCACGATGTCGAAGGCATCGCTGCCCGCTCCGGAACCAAACGAGGCGACAAATATCCGGTCACCGGCCTTCGCGACGTCGAGGGTCGCTGCAAGCCCGATCATGGACGATCCGCTGTAGGTATTGCCGAGCCGTGGGACGACCAGGCCGGGCCTGATCTGGTCCGCGGAGAACCCGAGGATCTTCGCCACCTTCTGGGGGAACTTGGCGTTCGGCTGGTGGAATACCGCGTAGTCGTAGTCTTTCGGACTCTTTCCGGTCTCCTCGAAGCTCCTTCGTACAGCCCCCTCGATGTGGCGGAAGTAGCCGGGTTCACCGGTGAACCGCCCGCCATGCCGGGGGTAGTCCTGGCCTTCCCTTCGCCAGAAGTCAGGAGTGTCGGTGGTGAACGAGGTGGTGTGGTTCAGGAGGGCGACAGGGTCATCGCGCCCGATCAGGAACGCGGCGCCGCCGGCTGCCGCCGTATACTCGAGGGCGTCGCTTGGGGCCCCCTGGGCGACATCGGACCCGATCGCAAGCCCGTACCGGATCATCTCGCTCTTCACCAGTCCCATGCAGGTCTGGATCCCTGCCGTCCCGGCCTTGCAGGCGAACTCGTAGTCTGCCGCGGTCATGTTCGGCGTGGCGCCGATGGCCTCACCGACCGTGCACGCTGTCGGTTTTACCGCGTAGGGATGCGATTCAGATCCCACGTACACCGCGCCGATATCGGCGGGATCGATATCCCTTCGCCGGAGAGCGTTTCGTGCGGCTTCCACGGCAATCGTTGCGGTGTCTTCGTCCAGGTCAGGGACGGACTTCGAGTACACCCCGAGCCCGCCGCTGATATCGTCGGGGTTTGCCCCCCAGACCCTGGCAATCTCTTCTGTCTTGATTCGAAATCTCGGGATGTAGACCCCGTACGTGATGATTCCTACCATTGTTCCTTCCTCAATACGCTGACAATCTTTTCAACGTCCATATCGGTACACATCACGGTTATCCGATCCTTCTCCGCCATCTTCGGCACGAGCGGGTGAACCAGAGCCGGTTCCAGCCCCTGCAGGACGACGCAGCGGGGCTTGAACGGCGTGACGCGGATGGCGACCATCGGTGATTTCCCGGTGGTCACATCGGTGAAGATGAGCGCCCGCTCGGTGCTCCACCCGTAGATCCTGTTGAACTCGTTCGGCGAGAGCTGGGTGATGGCATTGATGCTGTGTATCACGGTGTACCCGTATATGGACTGGTTCAGGGAACCACACACCGTCCTGCACTCGATCGCCTCGGAGAATGCGTTCAGTTGTACCGGAGACGGGTAGTCGTGGATGTCGTAGATGACATCCGTATCAAAATCATTGTAGAGAATCTTGGCAAATTTCTTGATGTATTTGCCGCCGTTTGCTTCATCGATGGAGAGAATGTTATCGACAATCTTCCCCACCACGGCAGTCCCCGGGCTCTTTCTCCTTCCGCTCTCATAATCGCTGATGACGGAGGGGGAGACATCGAGGCGTTCTGATAAAACGCCCTGGGGAATGTTGAAGCTCATCCTCCATTTCTTCAGGGCTTTGCCCGGCGAGTCTGAAAGCGTTATCTCCCCTGCCATCTTCTCAGCAAGCTGATGACGCAAATCAGATTTCATGCCTCCTTATGCACCATGAAGGATAATATAATTAACGAATGAGCATTCGACATTTCCCGAATATGAAAAGACTGATTTCCGTGAATGAATATCCATAAATAGTAAGCATCTCAATTTTGATATAGATGATCATGCCCGAGGATCTCCAGTGCCTCAAGGTGATCGCGCTTGCCGGCGGATGCCGGGGTCCGGTACGGGTCTCTTCGCAGTCGCTTGGTTCCGAGCTCTCGATCAGCCCCCAGACGGCATCACGACGGCTCCAGTCGCTCGAGCGGCAGATGCTGGTGAGACGTGACATCAACCCCGACGGACAGCAGATCACCATAACCAGTGCAGGGGAAGAGGAACTCAGGCGGGAATATTCGGACTATTGCCGGGTATTTGACCGTGAGAATGCCCATTACGTGCTGAGAGGGCATGTTATCACCGGTCTTGGGGAGGGCAGGTATTACATGAGCCTTGAACCCTACCAGAGGCAGTTCCGGAAACGCCTGGGATTCTCGCCGTATCCCGGCACCCTGAACATCAGGCTGGACCAGTCGAGCATCCAGATCCGGAAGAGACTGGACCTCCTGGAATGGACCAGGATATCCGGGTTCTCGGCCGATGAACGGACATTCGGGGACGTCCGGTGTCTGCCGTGCCGGATCTCGGACCACCCGTGCGGGATCGTGGTCCCGGGGCGGTCACACTATCCCGAGGATATCATCGAACTGGTGGCACCGGTCTCGCTCCGTGCGGCGCTCGGGCTCTCTGACAATGACGAAGTGAAGGTGGAAGTAGCATATGATTGAGGAAGCAGTGAATGCATTGAGGGAGGGTAAATTCATCCTCCTCTATGATTTTGACGATCGGGAGGGTGAGACCGATTTTGCCATCAGGGCAGACGCGGTCACGCCCGCGCACATACGGACCATGAGAAAAGACGGGGGTGGCCTCATATGCACGGCCGTCCACCCTGACGCGGCAAAGAGGCTGGGACTGCCGTTCGCAAGCGAGATCCTCGCCGGCTGCAACGGTGTCGCCGAGAAGCCCGGGGAGATCCCCTACGATCCCGCCAACCACTCCTCCTTCTCGCTCTGGGTCAACCACCGGAACACCTTCACCGGTGTCACGGACCGTGACCGTGCCCTGACCATCAATGCCGTGGCAGACCAGGTGAAAAAGTCGCTCAACGGGGGCGGGACGAGCTTCCACGATCACTTCCGGACGCCCGGCCATGTCGCGCTCCTCCGGGCAGCCGACGAACTGCTGGCCCGCCGGAGGGGACAGACGGAACTCTCGGTCGCGCTCGCGGTCATGGCAGGGATCACTCCTGCGGTGACCATATGCGAGATGCTCGATGATGAGTCGGGTGACGCCCTCAGAAAGGAAGACGCGATGCGGTACGCACGCCGTCACGGGATGGTCTTCGTCGCCGGCGACGAGGTCCTGGATGCCTGGGAATCCGGGTAGAGCTTGGTCCATGAAACGGGTATGCATCAACCGGGCCGAATGCGTCAGTTGCGGATCATGCGAGGATGTCTGCCCGGAATTCTTCCACCTCGACCCAAAGGACGGGCTAAGCAGTGTCAACCACGAGTTCCGTGTCGATGACAAGCCGGACGAGGGGATCGCCCCGGATGGCATGGAATCGTGCGTGGCAGACGCTGCAGAGATCTGCCCCGTCCAGGTGATCTCTCTCTCCTGAACCCGGGGTTTATCTCCCGGCAATCTTTTTCAACGTCTCTTCGGGGAGCATGCGGGCGATCGAGAGCTTTGTCGGGCACCTCCCCGGTTTTATGCCCTCAGCCTTTGCAGCCTCTTTCAACGTCTTCAGGTCCAGCTGGCGGATAAGCTCCGCAATCTCGTTGTCATCCATCGGGTACCACACGGGTGATCTCCTGCGCACCAGGAAAAAAAGGTTGTGCTGGTGGGCGCATCAGATCTTCATCTGTGCAAGCGCCTCGTAGACCATGCGCCTGAAGATGGCGGGATCGGTCTGGTACTCCGCCCGGGCCCTGGCGGAGTCCGGAGTCTGCCCGTCCAGGTCAAGCCGGTCCAATGTCGCCTTCGCCGTATCGAGGACCCAGTGGTCCCTTGCGTCCTTATCCACCACGGTGATCGATTCGCACCGGACCGATATGAGAAACGCCCCGTCCGGTGTCTCGTAGATGGTGGGTTTTCCGACAACGGCAACAAACGACGGCGGCTCGATGCGTGCCATCTGCTGCATCGCCTCGGGCTGGTAACTTCCGGCCATCACGAAGAAGGTCCCTGTGGGGTCGACGACCCGTGCCCTGTAAAACAGGTTCTGGTCGCCCTGTTTTCTCTTCTCGGTGAGTGTCCCGACAGCAAATATCCTGTTGCATCTCTCGCCGGTCGGGAGGAGCACGTAGGACGGGCTTTTCTCGTCATCGGCGTCCTTGAAATGGATCCTCGTCTCCCGGAGCTCGGCTGCAAAGACGCGTTTTGCCGGCTCACGCTCAAAGGAATACTTCTGGGGCGCCGTTTTGGGCTGCTGCTCGTTCATTCGTCACCACCTGCCCGGTTCAGGAGATCCGCAAGGACCGCAGGGTCGTACGCGTCGAACGCACATTCCGAGACCAGGATGCGGTGTTCGATCTCCCTGCCCCTGCACGAGAGGTATTTGCCGAGGACCTGGTCACGCATGCGCAGGAATACCTCGTCCATCCCGAGCGGGTTATTCTCGGCGATCTCCTGTGCCTGCTCCAGGTTGATTCCGGTCAGTTTTTCGACATTCTCGCGCTGGATCAATAATTCCCGTGCATTCCGGCCGTCGTCAAGCCACCCCTTGATCCTCAGGTCATAGACGAATTTGGGCTGGATCTCGTGGACGGGACAGTAGTTCTGCCGGGAGAGGACCCGGTTGCAGCCCTCGACCGGGCATCTCTTGATGAGCCCCGAACCGGGTGCCATGTGCACGAACGCCCCCGAAAAGCTGGTCTCGCCGCTCGTCACCTCGATGTCCTCGTCCTCGGGAATGACCGTTGCGGTATTCAGGTTCAGGGAGAGGCGCCCCTGGTACTCGTCGACGAGGGCATAGTAGATGCTGTACACCGACCCGGGCGTCAGTTTCTCCACGTCCCCGTCACGCCAGATGACGAATTTTATCGTCCCGCTCTCGTCCCCGAGAAGACCGGACTGGAGCATGCGCTCATGTGTCGAGTCCCACTCCTGGATGACCTTGGCCTTCACGCTTCCCACCCCGGGGTTCAGGTCATCGATCGGGGTGTAATCCGGCTGTATGTTCTCCAGCGACTCGATCTCCTTTATCACGGTTCCCGAGTGGATCTTCAGGTTCAGGACTCCCCGGAACTCGTCGACTACGGCAGACTCGAGCCTGTAGCATCTGTTCTTCTCCATGAGCGGGGCATTTGCCTTCGACCAGGTCACGAACCGGATGGCCCCCGACTTGTCTGCGAAGATACCGGTCTGGGCAATCGCAGGAGAAGGAGCAGAAGACAGCGCGACCACCTTCCCTTCGGTGGTCACCCATTCTCCGTTCTGGAACTGGTTGATCTCCTTCTGGTCACCGGCGCCTGTCGCAACCTCGGTGGTGATGCCAAACTCCCGGAAGAGTTCATTGGTAACCGTCCGTTCCGCCTCAGCGGATGGGACCCCGAACTCCTCGACGAGCTGCTTTAATTTCTGCTCGATCCGGCTTTTGTCAACAGTGTGTCCCCTGGACACGATCTTTTGGGAGACTCTTTCTACTGTATCGGAATAATCCATCTTCATACATCTCCAGTTATGAGGTGCCGCCATCTGCTAATAAAAGATACCGGAACGGGGTGAAAATGAATGGGTCATACTATCACCCACGTGCAGGTTTAAGTACGAGCGGATGCAAATTATCTGTCATGGAAATCACTGCAGACAGCACCATTTACGAACTTCTGAAGGCAAAACCGGAATCAGCCGAAGTATTGTTCAAATTCGGCATGGGGTGTGTAGGCTGCGCAATCGCACGGGGAGAGACCATAAAAGAGGCAGCGATGGCTCACGGCATTCCCCTCGACGAACTGGTCTCGGCCCTTGGAATCAGCGCGTGAACCTATTCTTCATCCATCTTTTTCCGGCACCTGAGTTCGGTTAAGCCCGCCTCGGGGTGTTCTTTCAGGTACCGGGCAATCTCCGGCTCATGGAGAAGCGTGCAGTCACTGCAATTCCAGACCATGCCGTTCCCCGACGAGCTCTTCACCCAGTGCCCGAGCGACTCGTCGCCGCAGGGATAGAAGGGGCAGTAGCAGAAATCGCAGCACTGTCCTTCGAAATGGCACGGGTAGTAGGGACAGTTCTCCGGGATCCACTCGACCCAGTGGTCCCCCCCGTACCGGCTGAAGATGAAGAAGGACGAATGCTCCCGCTCGACAATCCCCTCGTGCCTCCTGATCGCCTCGGGAACCCCGAAGAGGACAGCCTCGTAGACGCGTCTCCCCACCTCTGTCAGCACACCCCCGTAGGTATGCTTCATCTCCCCTTCACAGGCGGCGATCACGGCGTCGGTCGAGGTGCCGGAGAACGAATAGCCCATCCGGTTCAGTGCCACGACCTTTGCCTCGGTTGCGGTGATGATGCATTCGAGGAGCGCGGAATCCGGCATCCCCTCGCCCGACCAGACGATGATATTGATGGTATTCGGGCCAGGCAAACCCGGATTGCTGACCCCAGCGGTGATGAAGACCGAGACGAAATCGTACTGCAGCACGCAGAGGGCCTGCATCCCGACCGCGGTTAAGAGACCGAAATAATCCTTCGAAAACCCCTCACCCGTGACTGCGTTCTCGAGCAGCCGCCCGGGCTGGTCGTGGTCCCAGTCGTCCGGGACGGTCTTGTTGAGGATGGTGGAGACATTCCTGATCGTTCCACCGATCCCCGTGCTTGCCGCCCGGAACTTTCCC
>JAHDSI010000085.1 GCA_018432765.1 Methanoregulaceae archaeon
GTTTTTCAGGATCTCATCCGGAGAATACAGGCATCTTCCCGGCTATCGGGCATTGAAGCAACTCTCATATTTCGTAATCATCATCCGGCCATTCACATCCGTCCCCGAACCCCGCAACCTGGTGTTTTTCAGGATCTCATCCGGAGAATACAGGCATCTTCCCGGCTATCGGGCATTGAAGCAACTCTCATATTTCGTAATCATCATCCGGCCATTCACATCCGTCCCCGAATCCCACAACCTGGTGTTTTTCAGGATCTCATCCGGAGAATACAGGCATCTTCCCGGCTATCGGGCATTGAAGCAACTCTCATCTTTCGTAATCATCATCCGGGCATTCACATCCGTCCCCGAACCCCTCAACCTGGTGTTTTTCAGGATCTCATCCGGAGAATACAGGCATCTTTCCGGCTATCGGGCATAAAACCCGGTCCGGGACCACCCGGGTCATTGGCGCTGTCATCGAATCTCCCAGCAGGGCATTCCCAGGGATCATCACCGGGTCGCAGGTGCCCTGACAGGGCTCCCCAGCACATTCACCGGGCAAAAAAACTCTTCCGTATCTCGTCGAGGGGGGCGTCCGTCTTGAGGGCAGTTCCCGAGTAATGCGCCCTGCTGCCCGAAAATCCTTCATCCCGGAGTGATGATATGACCTCTTCCAGCGGTGGAGGTGAGACCCCCCACCTCTTTGCGAGCCGGTGGTACTCGTAATGGCTCGAGAGCGGGAGCTCCTGCCTGCAGATGGCGATAAGTTTCGCAAGGTCAGGACCCGTCCCAAGCCGCAGGTCCCCGATAACTGCCGCCATCGAATCCAGGAGCTGCATATCCTGTATCTCACCGGTCCAGAGTGGACCGATAGGGACCAGGGGGGTGCCGCATTCCCTGCACTGCCCGGAAAGGGGAAGCATGCCGGCCTGTTCCGTCCGGGAAGGACAGATCGGGCATTGCATCACGTATCCCATCCGGGCCATCGATCGATCGGCTCGTTCCGCGCCGTATAAGAGCCGGACATGGAGGCGTACGAAGTGTTCCCGTGCAAAACAGAAGAGCGGCTCGATACCCCGGTCGTACTTTGCAATCTCCCGGACAAGGAACCCGAGCAGGACGCGGAGGCCGGTCTCGGCATGGTACTCGTTGTTCAGTGCCGAGGAGAAGTAGCGGCGCATGCCGGCCTTCTTATGGGCCCCGCAGAGGGGGGCGGTATCGGTCGCGGTCACCATCAGGTACCGCCCCGTCCCCCGTGCTGCCGAGTCGATGAAGGGTGCAGGTGTTCCGAACGGGTCGATATCGACTGCGTCGAACTTCCGGGTGGACAACAGGCAGTTGACATCGGCCTCGCAGATCTCTGGAGTTACCCCGGCATGACTAGCGTTTCTCCGGATGAGGGCGACTGCTTCGGCGTTCCGGTCGTTGATCGTCACCGGGATGCCGCACTCGTGTGCCATGCGAAGCCCCCGGGCACCTGTCGCCCCCATGGCGTCGAGGTAATTTGAGACGGGAAGGACGGACGCAAGGAGGATAGTCGCATCCCGGGATAACTCCATGCGCCGGTTGAAGAATATTCGTGCGGTTCCCGGAGGAAACGCGCTCGAAGGGTCCTGCATCGGAACGAAAAAGCGTGTTGTTCCCTCTATTACCTCGCAAAAATCCATAACGCGAGTATTGTGGAAGTTCACAAACCTTATACCTTCTCTTTGTTAATTGATATAGGCAGGGCGTGTGGCCTAGTCAGGATAGGGCGGTAGCCTCCTAAGCTATAGGTCGGGGGTTCAAATCCCTCCACGCCCGTTCTTTTCAGTTTTCTCATTCTTCCACGGATCTCCTACATGTTGATATGAACCGGCGCCAAATGCTTGACGGGAAAAGAGTCTCCATGAATATCCCCGCCCTGGTGCGAATCGGAAGACCGGTAAACTCGTCTGTTGCCGGCATAGCTGCCATCATCGGGTACCTCCTGGCAACGGGCACCCTCGTTTTCGGAACACTCCTCCTCGCGGCGATCGTCTTTCTGGTCACCTCGGCCGGAAACGTCGTGAATGATTATTTCGATATCGAGACGGACAGGATAAACCGCCCGGAACGGCCGCTGCCCTCAGGTGATATAGGTGAAAGGACCGCGCTCGTGCTGGCAATCGTGCTGTTTGCTTCCGGGATCATACTGGCAGCCTTCACAAACATCCTCTGCCTGGTGATAGCCGTCGTCAATTCCGCCCTCCTGGCAGGATATGCGGCATGGCTGAAGAGGACGCCTCTCATCGGCAATGTCGCGGTCTCATACCTGTCAGGCTCAATCTTCCTCTTTGGCGGGGCATTTGCCGGTATAGAAGGTCTCATCCGTGTTATTCCCGTTGCGGCAATCACGTTCCTCGCAATGCTGTCACGTGAGCTTCTCAAGGATGCCGAGGATGTGGAAGGAGATTCGGCGACAGGGGCATCCACCCTCCCTGTCCGCATCGGAGTGAAGAAGACCGCGTACATCGGTTTTTTCTGTCTCGCCGGAGCGGTGGCGGCAAGCATGGTCCCCTTTCTCTGGTGGGGGATGTGGTACATTGCAGGGATACTCCCGATCGATCTCGTTCTTCTTGCTGCCGGACTCCGTCCCCTCCGCTGCGATACCCCTGACTGCATACGCACGACCGGGGCGACCTCTCTCTTGAAGTACGCAATGTTTGCATCGCTCGTGGTGTTCATGGCAGCTGCGCTCCTGCTCTAAAAAAAGCCTCCTCGCTGTTTTGTGCGGGGAGACCGAATCGAATTGTTATCACCATACCAGTTCAGTCATTCACAACCGCCGCCGGGGCGTCCTCACATACCTCATACCCAATTGCTCA
>JAHDSI010000178.1 GCA_018432765.1 Methanoregulaceae archaeon
CGGGCCGCTGCCAAGAACCATGCCGGTGTGGCGGTGATCGTCGATCCTGATGACTACGGCATGGTCGGGCCCGCCCTTGAGAAGGGTGGATTTTCGAAGCAGGAGCGGCTCGAACTCGCCCGAAAGGCCTTTGCAGCGACGGCAGCCTACGATGCTGCCATCAGCAACCATCTCTATTCGCTGGACGCCGAGTTTCCCGAGGTCTACACGAGACAGTTCACACACGGGCGAACACTCCGGTACGGAGAAAACCCGCACCAGCGGGCAGCGGTCTATGGGTCAGGCGGGGTAGCGCTCCAGAAACCGATCCAGGGAAAGGAGATGTCATACAACAACTACCTTGACCTCAACGCCGCCGTGGGCCTGCTCTCTGAATTTGAGGAGTGCGCCGCGGTGATTGTCAAGCATAACAACCCCTGCGGAGCAGCTGTTGGCGAATCCCTTCTCGGGGCGTACGTGAAGGCCAGGGACGTGGACCCCAAATCTGCCTATGGATCGGTCGTCGCGCTCAACCGGATCGTGGACGGCGCCCTGGCAGACGAGATCACGTCGACCTTCGTAGAAGTGGTCTGTGCCCCGGGGTTTTCGCCCGACGCCCTCGGAATCATGAAGAAGAAAGAGAACATGAGAGTGCTCGAGTTGCAGACCGCACCAAAAGAGCACGAGATACGCACGATCGACGGCGGCGTGCTCGTCCAGCATACCCCCCCGTACAGGGAGCACTGGCAGGTGGTGACCGACAGGGATGCGACACCGGCCGAGTTGAAAGCGTTAACGCTTGCCTGGAAGGTCTGCAAGCACACCCGCAGCAACACGATAATCTTCGCGGACCAGGAACGGACGCTCGGGATCGGTGCCGGCCAGATGAGCAGGGTCGATGCGGCAAAGATTGCCATCGACAAATCTCTCTATTCGCTCGAGGGCTCGGCTGTCGCCTCCGATGCATTCCTGCCGTTCCCCGACACCCTCGAAGTCGCTGCAGCGGCAGGTGCGACAGCCCTCGTCCAGCCCGGAGGATCGATCCGAGACCAGGAGGTCATAGACGCGGCGAATGCAGCAAACATGGCGATGGTGTTCACCGGCATCCGGTACTTCCGGCATTGAGATAATGGGGTACAATCTGGAGGTTAAACGTCAATGGATTATGGAAAAATAATCGATGAATCGTTTGGGTACACAAAAGATGGACTGGCCGGGAACCTGGGAACCTGGATCCTCCTGGTCATCCTTGCACTCCTGCCTGCAATACCGATCGGAGTAATCTTTGCATTCGTGATGATATCCCTGATGGCGGGTGCAGCGCCCAATATTCCACTCTTCGCCGGAGGGATTGCTGTCGCATGCATCCTGGCAGCCATACTCGGTTCATTCTACCAGGGATACATGATCCGGATTTACCGGGGCGAGGACCCGCTACCTGCAGTAGAGAATTTTTTAGGGTTTTTCTCCGACGGAATACGATACCTTGTCATCACGATCATCTACGCGATCCCGGTCCTGCTCATTCTTCTCGTCTCGATGGGAGCCCTGATACTGGCCGTGCTTTCAGCAGGCCCCGACATGAGCAACATCTTTGCCCTGCTCGGCGGCGCCATAGCCGGGCTCATCACCGCCCTTGTGGTCGGATTCCTCCTCACGCTCTTTCACTATATCGGGGTTGTCAGGTTTGCCCGCACGGGAAAAATTCGTGAAGCATTCAACTTCACCGAGATCCGGGATACCATCGGCAGGATCGGGTGGGGGCCCTATATCCTCGCAGTCATCATCCTGTTCGTGATCGTGATACTCGTGTCGACCGTTCTCGCGTTCATTCCCTTCATCGGTCCGGTGATCCAGGTGATCCTTGCCCCGGTACTGTCGATCTTCTCGGCGAGGTACATCACTCTTGTATATGATTCACAGGTAGAACCACCCGGTTCGAAGGCTCCTGTACCGGAATGAAACCGAATCAAAAACTCTTTTCCGGTTGAATGACGGCTCTGTTTCCTGGAGATTCCGGATCAGGCCGGAAATCTTGGTAAAGGAAGTTTTTTTTAACTCCATCTGCTTACCAATAGGCATATAAGAGTGATTGTTATGGAAATCGGAAAAAGTCTGGGCGACTCTTTAGAGTATGCCAAGGAAGCGGTCTGGGGTAAATGGTCCAGGTGGATCCTTCTCATAATCTCGACCATCATATTCCCCCTGATACTCGGGTACACCATGGAGATATATCGTGGGAAGAAACCGGCCCCCGAACTTGAACACTGGGGAAAACTCTTCATCGACGGATTAAAACTGATCGTTGCGCAGATCATCTGGGCAATCCCGGTCATCATCATCGCCATCCTGGTAATCGGAGGATCTGTTTTTGCACTCATGAGTGACATGTCATCGGGAGCCTTGATGGCTGCATTTGCGGCGATGGCGATGGGCATCATCATTCTCGTGATCGTAGCCTTCATCGTCACCCTCTTCTCCATCATCGGGGTCATCCGCATGGCACGGACAGAACGGTTCGGCGAGGCATTCAACTTCAGTGCGATCCTGGCAAAGATCCGGGCCATCGGCTGGGGAAGCTACATCATCGCCCTGATCGTCCTCTGGATCGTCGTTTTCATCATCGCAATGATCCTGGGCCTCCTGGTGTCCATACCGTTCATCGGCTGGCTGATCTATCTCTTCCTGATGGTGCCATTCATCATATTCGAGGCCCGCTACCTGGCTCTCCTGTACGAGAGCGGCGGCGAGGTTGTGCCGATAGAGAAGGTATAACTTTTTTTTGGCTCTTCGCTACCTAGTGTGGGCAGGATTAATGAACAGGATACATTTTGTGAGGGCAATCAGCCGCCCCCGAAGGACGCCCCTGTGGCGGTGTGAGTGACTGGATTGATATGTAGATAACAATTTAATTCAGTCTCCCCACACAAAACAGCGAGGAGGCTTTTTCTTTGGAACCAGGGAATTATATCCTGGCATAGGGAGCAGGAATCGGCCACCCAAAGGCTCTTGTTGACAGGGGATTTTAAATAGTCTCCTGAACCAGTATGTACCGTGGTGGAACTTCCATGACAGATCGTTTTATTCACTGAAAAGATTCGCTTTTTTGATACTACGTTAAGAGACGGAGAACAGACACCGGGTGTCTCCCTAAAGCCCGCCGATAAACTCGAGATCGCAACCAGGTTGGCAGAGATCGGCGTCGACGTGATCGAAGTCGGTTCTGCGGCAGCATCCGAGGGCGAGCGCCAGGCAATCAGGATCATCTCTGACGCGGGGCTCTCTGCCGAGATCTGTACCTATGTACGTGCCATGAAAGGCGACATCGATTATGCCGCGGATTATGGTGCCGATTCCGTCCACCTGGTGGTGCCCGTAAGCGATCTCCACATCGAGAAGAAGATGCGGAAGACGCGGGCCGATATCTGCACCATGGCATTTTCGGCTGTCGAGTACGCGAAGGAGAGAGGACTTATCGTCGAGCTCTCCGGAGAAGACGCATCGAGGGCCGATACCGCGTTTTTGTACGACGTCTACGCGGGAGGGCTGGAGGTAGGCGCTGACAGGCTCTGCTTCTGCGATACCGTCGGGCTTTTGACACCCGAACGGGTCGCCGAGATCATCCCGCCTCTCTGTATCGCCCCGCTCTCGATCCATTGTCATGACGACCTCGGTTTCGCGCTCGCCAACACCATGGCTGCGCTCAGGGCCGGGGCGACCTGTGCACACGCAACAGTGAACGGTCTCGGGGAGAGAGCTGGAAACACTCCGTTTGAAGAACTGGTCATGTCCCTCGAGGTCCTGTACGGGTACAAGACCGGGATTCGGAAAGAACAGATCTACCAGCTCTCGTCGGTGGTCTCGAGGCTGACAGACATCCCCCTCCCCACCAACAAGGCGATTGTCGGGGAGATGGCATTCACCCATGAGAGCGGCATCCATGCCCACGGCGTCCTCAGGGAGCCAAGCACCTACGAGCCAGTGAGGCCCGAGACGATCGGGAGAAGACGGAGGATACTGCTCGGCAAGCATTCGGGCAAGGCCGCAGTCGAGGCCGCCTTAAACGAGATGGACTATTACCCCGACGAGACCCAATTGCAGGAGATCCTGAAACGGGTCAAGGACCTTGGCGACCGGGGGATGCGAATAACCGATGCGGACATGATGGCGGTCACCGAGGCGGTCATGGCCATCGAGTGTCGTCCAGTCCTGAAGATGAGGCAGTTTACCGTGGTGAGCGGGTCCAATGTCATACCGACGGCATCGGTCACCCTCCTTGTCAGGGACGAGGAGATCACCGGTGCGGCAACCGGAACAGGGCCCGTGGATGCGGCCATGGAGGCGCTCCGACGGTCGGTTGCAGCAGTGGCCGACATCAGGCTCGAGGAATATCATGTCGACGCCATACACGGGGGAACCGATGCATTGGTCGACGTAACGGTAAGATTAAGTAAAGACGGAAAGATAATTACGTCTCGCGGCGCCAGGACCGATATTATCATGGCAAGTGTGGAAGCGGTCATCGCCGGCATGAACAGATTGTTGAGGGAAGAGGATGAAAACCGGAGCAAAAATCCTGATTGAAGGACTGCAGCACGAAGGAGTCGAGACCATTTTCGGATATCCCGGTGGTGTCGTACTGCCTGTATATGATGAACTATACAATTCAGACCTGCAGCACATCCTTGTACGGCATGAACAGGCAGCAGCACATGCCGCTGACGGGTATGCCCGTGCCAGCGGCAGGGTGGGGGTATGCCTGGCCACGTCCGGTCCGGGAGCATGCAACCTGGTGACAGGAATTGCGACGGCCTACATGGACTCTGTCCCCATGGTGGCGATAACAGGCCAGGTTCCCACCAATCTGCTGGGTAACGATGCATTCCAGGAATCCGACATAACCGGCATCACGCTGCCGATCACGAAGCACAACTACCTGGTCAAGAGAACCGAAGACCTGGGCCACGTAATCAGGGAGGCATTCTATATCGCCGGAACAGGGCGACAGGGTCCTGTCCTGATCGATCTCCCCAAAGACGTGAGCACCGGGGAGATAGAGTACGAACATCCTGAAAATGAACCCGTTACGCTGCGGGGATACCAGCCGACGGTCCGGGGACATGCACGGCAGATAGAGAAGGCGGTGGAGATGCTCCTTGAGGCTGAGCGGCCTCTCATCTACGCGGGGGGCGGGGTGATAGCCTCGAATGCATCGGCCGAACTGATGGAACTTTCAGAGAGATTATCGGTCCCGGTCACCTGCACCCTGATGGGACTTGGGGGGATTCCCTGTGATCATCCCCTCTCTCTCGGGATGCTCGGCATGCACGGAACCCAGTACGCCAATTACGCAGTGACCGAGAGTGACCTCCTGGTTGCGATCGGCGCCAGGTTCGATGACAGGGTGACGGGCAAGCTCGATACGTTCGCACCCCATGCGAGAATCATCCACATCGATATAGATCCTGCCGAGATCGGGAAGAACAAGAAAGTAGACGTGCCGATCGTCGGCGATGTGAAATTTGTGCTCCAGGAGATGATCGCACGGGTCAGGAAGGAGCCCCGGTACCAGAAGTGGAATGCACGGATCAAGACGTGGAAGGAGAAGTACCCGTTGCAGTACAGGAGCGACGGTGTGCTCCGCCCGCAGTACGTGATCCAGAAGTTGAGTGAGCTCCTTGACGGCGAAGGCACCATTGTGAGCGAGGTGGGCCAGAACCAGATGTGGACCGCCCAGTATTTCTGCTTTAAGAAGCCCCGGACCTGGATCACCTCGGGCGGCCTTGGGACCATGGGGTACGGGTTTCCTGCCTCCATCGGGGCTCATTTCGCCCGTCCGGATCAGCCGGTCTTCGATATTGCAGGTGACGGCAGTTTCCAGATGACGATCCAGGAACTCGGGACCGTCGCCCAGTACAACATCCCGGTCAAGATAGCGATCCTGAACAACCGGTTCCTCGGTATGGTCAGGCAATGGCAGGAGCTCTTCTATGACCGGCGTTACTCCTATACCGAGCTTCCGCCCGTGGACTTCGTCAAGATTGCCAATGCCTACGGGGTCGAGGGGATGCGGGTTGAAGCGGTAGAGGACGTTGTTCCGGCACTCAGGGCCGCACTCGATTGTGACGGCCCGTATGTCATGGACTTCCGGATAGAGCGAGAGGAGAACGTCTTTCCCATGGTCCCTGCCGGAGCGGCCATCAACGAGATGATCGGGGGGCACATGCAATGAAGTCGCACACGCTCTCCGTTCTCGTTGAAAACAAGGCGGGTGTGCTCTCCAGGGTCACGGGCCTCTTCTCGAGACGCGGGTTCAACATCGAGAGCCTGGCGGTCGGCACCTGCGAGGAGCCCGGCACAAGCAGGATCACCATCGTCTGCTTCGCCGATGACGCAAAGATCGAACAGGTCATCAAGCAATTGAACAAGCTGATCGACGTGATCAAAGTCTCCGACATCACCGATATCGAACGAGTCGAGCGGGAGCTTGCACTCATCAAGGTGAACGCGGAACCAGGGAGCAGCCGCGCCGAGATCATGCAGATCGCCTCGATCTTCCGGGCGCAAATCATCGACGTCGGTACACGAAGCCTGGTCCTGATGCTCACCGGAGATACGGAAAAGATCGATGCGATGGAGAAACTGCTCCGCCAGTACGGTGTCAGGGAACTGGTCCGGACCGGGAGAATCGCAGTTATCCGCGGTGCAAAGACCGTAAAAAGTTCGAAATAATTTTTTTTGGGGGCAACACAGCGATAGGGACTGTACCGGCGGGGGTATGGATCTAACTTAGTCTCCGACCTACCCCGTCTGCATGCAATCTAAGACACTCCCAGGGGCAGCGCTTCGCTTGCCCCTGCCGTTGCGGCGAACCCCAACATGGCGATAGGAACTGTACCGGGGGAGTGGTCTGAACCCTACACAACACGCAGTTATTTTTTCCTCCATGATGGAATCATAATTTGCAAATAACCGGTCAACCCTGCCCACATGGTATCGCCTGCAGGGGTGGTTCAAGGAGGGGGTGCAACCCCCTCCTGTCTTCATGA
>JAHDSI010000046.1 GCA_018432765.1 Methanoregulaceae archaeon
CCCAATAATTAGGAGAGATAGATAACCACATGAGGATCAGATAATGGCAGATACAGATAAACCGACAAGCGATAATTGCGAGGGGATCTGCGAGGGATGCCCGAGCGCAAATACCTGTGACAGTGCACAGAAGACTGCTTCCGGAAAGCCAGCAGGGCTTCCCCCGAAAGCGGAGATAGATGTCGACCACGTAATACTCGTCCTCTCCGGAAAGGGTGGTGTTGGAAAGTCCACGGTATCGGTCAACCTTGCGTTTGCACTCGCAAGCCACGGTTTCAAGGTCGGGCTCCTCGACCTCGATATACACGGGCCGAACGTTCCGAAGATGCTTGGAATCGAGGACCAGAAACTGATGACGATGGGGAACAAGATTGAACCGGTCCGCATCACCGGCAATCTCTCCGTTGTCTCGATGGCATTTCTCCTGCCCGAGACGAGCACTCCGGTCATCTGGCGGGGCCCGATGAAGATGACGGCCATCGGCCAGTTCCTATCGGACGTGAACTGGGAAGAACTCAATTACCTGGTCGTAGATCTGCCTCCCGGAACCGGAGACGAGGCACTCTCCATCGTCCAGCTTGCACCAAATGTCCGCGGAGCGGTCATCGTGACCACCCCACAGGACGTAGCAACGATGGATGCGATGAAGGCAGCAAAATTTGTCGAGAAACTGGAGATCCCGGTCATCGGCATCGTGGAGAACATGAGCGGACTGGTCTGTCCCCACTGCAAGGGGGAGATAGACCTCTTCGGCAGGGGTGGCGGAGAAAAAATTGCAAAAGAACTCGGGGTCCCCTTCCTCGGAAGCATCCCGCTCGATCCTGACATGAGGAAGGCAGGCGATGAAGGTCGCCCCTTCATCATACGCAGCAAGGATAACCCCACCTGGAAGAGTGTCGACGCCGTCATGGAAGAGCTCGTCAGGGTGGTCGAAGACTAGATGGACTACCACAGGATCCTGCAGGGACCGGAAGGCGACAAGGAACTTTATGACGATATCGTTCGGGCGCTGGAAGACGTGGAACTCTTCCCCGATCTTGTCGAGCCGATCTACCGGAAGGCAATGAATTTTGACGACGACCGGCTCGACCATCTCCGTTTTGCACTGCTTCGCGTGCAGTTGTACTCCGATATCCACCGGAACGAGGACATGGAGCGGGCACAGAAGATGAAGTACGTGGCCGAAGTCCTCGAAAAGACGATCTTTGGCTCCCTGATGTTGGAGCATGAGGAACTCGGGAGCGGGTAGGCCCGCTCAGTGCCCGTATTTCGGGCAGCACCCTGTTTTTTTCTCTACCAGGTTTGAGTCCACCGTTGCGTCCACAATCGCGGCTCTTATCTTCTGGCACATCCACGCTGCGTAGTCCATCTGCTACAGGGTTTGCGGTGAAATCACCTCGTGACAACAGAAATCCCTGGCGATCCAGGGATACCATTCCTCACCTCCCGGGCACCCATTCACAACCTATATCGGAGAAAAACTACGTACTCTATATCCCACTTTCAGGTGATGCGGTGGAGAGATACAGCTTTATTTTACGAATGCCCGATCATCCGGGGGCGCTTCAGAGGGCTTCGGAGGTGATCAGGCGACATGGGGGCAATATCAACCGGATCCAGTTCGACCGGCGCATCGACCCTGTCACCGTCTTCTTCGAACTGACCGCACCAGATGAAGCCCGGGCGCAGATCCACAGGGAACTTGCCGGTATGGGATACTTGCAGTCCACGCTGAAACCTGCGAGTTTCCTGAAGTTCTGGGCCTTTCTCCCCCACCGACCCGGTGCGTTGAGGAGGTTTCTCGAGATCACGACGGCATGCAATGCAAATATCGCGTACATCGATTTCGACGACCGGGGGTCGAACCCAGACCGGCTGACGGTAAGCCTCAGCCTTGACGACAGTGCCGCCACCGACCGGCTCCTCGACCAGCTCAAGTCACGCTACCCGCTCGAGATCCTCGAGTACGATACCACCGGGAAGAACCTGGACGATACTGTCTTTTACCTCCGGTTCGCCCAGGAGATCCGGAGGATCGTCGGGGACTCGGAGGAGGAGTTCCTCCTCTCCCTGCTCGGGGACATCAACCATATCGCCCAGGAGCTCTCGAAGCTCGGACAGGACCCCACGACGGTCTTCGAACAGATCCTCCATAACGGCGACATCCTCAAAGAGACGACGGGACCCGGCTTTTACGTGGATATCCAGGAGATCCCGGTCGCGGACGGCATGATGCTCTACTGCCTCCAGCCGCCCTGTGGCGGGAGTGTCTTCTTGATTGACACTCCAGATGAGAGCCTGATGATCGACACTGGGTACGGCATATACAACCGTGACATGGTCTCGGTTATCCGGAACCGGATCCCAGGTGTCCTGGACAGGTTAAAAGAGATCGTCATCACCCATGCAGACGCGGACCATTGCGGTGCCGGGGGCCTCTTCCCTGTGGAATCAGTGATGCACCCCGGGACACAGGAGATTATCCGGGTGGCCAACCGTGCATATGGTTCCCGGAGCGAGGCATCGATCCTCGAAGAGGTCTATACCACCCTCATAAACCTCTTCTCAGACTTCCACCCCCCCGAAAAGGTCCGTCTGCTGGACCGTGCTCCGCTCCGGCTCCGCAACTCCTTCCCTGTCATCGGATCCGTCAGCATCGGGGGAGTCGATCTTGAGATCCTTGAAGGGAAGGGCGGGCACCAGCATGGCCAGGTCTATGTCTACTCTTCTGAGCTTGGCCTGTTGTTCACCGCCGATACGGCGATAAATTTCCGGCATATATCAGAGGAGCGGTCCCGGTACAACTCGCTGGCGGTCTTTCTCGTCACCTCGGTAAACGTCGATTCCGATGTGGCACGGGCGGAACGGGCCGCTCTCCTCGAACTCGCCGAATCAAGCCGTGGCACCTACCATGGCGACCGCACCGGGTGCCTTGTATGCGGGGGGCACGGCCCGGTCTCGGTCCTCTCGGGACGTGACCTGGTCCCCTATGGCACCCTGGTCCGGATCGACGGGGAGTAAAAGTCTTTTTTGGGCCGGCAGGAGAGATTGCGAACCGACTTTCCCGACTCCCAGCAGAGACCGGAGCGATGCCGGATATCCCGGAGGCCGGTAATGCCGAGATCGCTCGGGCTTTCTCGGTCACCAGGCAACTCCGGGGGGGTATGCCGATACCGCGACACTGCCCGACGACGACATACCGCAGTACAACCTGGCACTGCTGCATCCCACGCTCCCGGTTCCGCCATACGTGAGCGTGAACGATAAGGCAAGGGTGTATGACTGGATCCCGTCTTCGCTCCTCTGCAACACGCTGATCTGATACGACACCCTGGCAGGGGAGGTGTTCCTGCTCCTCTCTCACTTCTTCCCGAGAAGTTCCAGTGCGGCGAGGGCCATGCAGAAGACCCCCAGGCTGATTGCCGGCCCGGGATCCGGTGCGAACCGGCTGTTATGGAGATACGGTCCCCCGCCGGTCCCGATCCGGAAGTAGCAGAGCGGGACCCGCGGCTCCAGCATCCCGAAGAACCCGAAGTCCTCGCTCCCGGTGAGGGGGTCGATCCGGATCACCCTCTCCTCCCCGAGGGTGTCCCGCAAGATGCTGCTCACCCTCCCTGTCAGCACGGTGTCGTTTACGAGGGGTGGAACCGATTCGGCGGCGATTTTGACCTCCGGAAGAAGGTCCTCCGGAACCCCTGCGGAGAGAGCGATGTTCCTGGTGATTCGCCGTATCGACTCCATGATCTTCTCCCGGACCTGCTCACTGAAGTACCTGATATTCGCCTGGAGGCTGACGGTGTCAGGGATTGCATTGTATTTCGCACCGCCATGGATCGATGCCACTGTGACGACTCCGAACCCGAGCGGGGGGAGTTCCCGTGAAACGATCGTCTGGAATGCCAGGATGATCCGGGCAGCGAGCACCACCGGGTCGATGGCCCTGTCCGGGTGGGCCGCATGGCCGCCGATTCCCCGGATGACGATGTCGAGCGACTCCGATCCTGCCGAGAAGATGCCCTCCCTGAACCCTACGATACCTTTTGGGAGGTCGGGCCCCACGTGAAGGGCCAGGGCAGAGTCGGGTACCGGAAACCGGGTAAAGATGCCGTCGTCTATCATCGCAGTCGCTCCCCTCCCGGTCTCCTCTGCGGGCTGGCCCACCAGGAGAAGGGTCCCCTCCCATTCGTCAACAAGATCCGCAAGGACACGGGCGGTCCCTGCCAGCACCGACATGTGGATATCGTGGCCGCATGCGTGCATCACGCTGACTGTCGAGCCGTCCGGTCTCTTCGCGACGATCCGGCTCGCGTATGGCAGCCCCGTCTCCTCGGCCACCGGCAGGGCGTCCATGTCGGCCCGTATCATCACGACCGGCCCAGCCCCAGAGGACCGGACGCCCACGATGCCGTGTCCACCGATTCCCTCGGAGACGGCAAAGCCGGCTCTCTCCAGTTCTGCCGCAAGGGTCCGCGATGTCGTCTCCTCCTCCCCGGAGAGTTCAGGCTGTGCATGGAGCCTGCGGTACAGGTCAAGGAGTGAGGGGAGTTCACGATCGATCGTCTCCCGGATCCTTCCGGCACGGGGGGTCATCGAAAACCAGCCCCGACCATATCGCGGTATCGGGCAACCGAGAGATCGAGGAAGTCCCGCTCGGTGTCCATGCCTATGAACCGCCTCCCGAGCGAGCAGGCTACAAGGCCTGTCGTGCTGCTCCCGGTGAAGGGATCGACCACGAGGTCGGAGGGGTTACTCGAGGAGAGGATGACCCGTTTCAGGAGTGCGCACGGCTTCTGGGTCGGGTGCTTCCCATGCCTCTTCTCATCCCCCCTCGGAGACGGGATGCTCCAGACCGACCGCATCTGCCTGCCCGGTTTCTTGAGCGTGTCTTCTGGCCATTCGCCGTTCTTCGTCTCGTCGTAATTGAAGGTATGCCGCTCATTGGCGTTCTTTCTCGCCCAGATAAGCGTCTCATGGCTCGCGGTGAAGTACCGGCCGGAGAGGTTCGGGGGGGCGTTTGGCTTGAACCAGCAGATGTCGTTTAAGACCTGGAACCCGAGCAGCTGGAGCGCGAAGCCGCATGCATAGATGGAATGGTAGGTACCCGAGATCCATATGGTACCGTCCTCCTTCAGCACCCGCCTGCATGCCGAGATCCACTCCTTCTGGAAGGAAAAGTCCTCCTCGACGCCCCGGCTCTCGTCCCACGACCCCTTGTCGACCGGGGCCCTCTTCCCTGACTTGCAGGTGAAGCCGCCGTTCGAGAGGTTGTAGGGTGGGTCGGCAAATACCATGTCGACTGAACCCTCCGGGAGGCGCGGAAGGAGCTCACGGCAGTCACCGAGCCTGAGTTCGAAGGATCCATCCGAAAAATATGGCGAACTGTTCATCGCAAACCGGCCTCAATCAGGGCCTGCAGGCCCAAACGCTCCTTATTTCCTATTACTCTTCATCTTCAACCACATAAAGTGTTCCGGCGGCTGGATCGTCTCCTGGCGAAATTCTCATCATGCCTGGCGTTTCATCCCTGTACCAGGATGACAGAGAAGCACAGGGTCCGGGAGATGATGCGGCTGATGGCATCGAAGATCCGGAGCACCGCGGATTCCATAGCCGATCGGGAGATTGAGCTGTTCATCGGGGAGATATTGAAAGCCGACAGGGTATATGTGATGGGCGCCGGAAGGTCCGGCCTCGTGGCCAAGGCATTCGCGATGCGGCTGATGCATCTTGGCCTTGCATCGTTCGTGATCGGCGAGACCATAACCCCGGCGATGAAGCCGGGTGACCTGATCATTGTCTTCTCAGGGTCGGGCAGGACGAAGACCGTGGCCGACATCGCAGAGACGGCAAAGGAGATAGGGGGACGGGTATCCCTCATCAGTTCCAACCGCGACTCACGGATCGGCCGGATAGCCGACTGCATCGTGATCATCGAGCACCACCGGGACGAGGTGAAGGACGATGCCGAGGAGTTCGAGATACGGCAGATGCTCGGGGAACACAAGTCCTTTGCCCCGATGGGCACGCTCTTCGAGACCGCGGCCATGGTCTTTGCCGACGCCATCATATCGTGCCTGATGGAGATCACACAGACCGATGAGAAGGAGTTAAAGAACCGCCACGCAAACATCGAGTGATTTGAAAGGAGGAGAAATGGAGAAATATCGGATTGCAAACCGCGTTAAAGATATCGAGATCTCCGGCATCAGGAAACTGTTCGATGCGGCAGGCCCGGGGTCCATCAATCTCGGGCTTGGGGAGCCTGATTTCGACACGCCGGAACATATCAAGCAGGCAGCCGCCCGGGCCCTTGCTATGGGCAAAACCGGGTATACGCCAAATCTCGGCATCCTGGAATTGAGGGAAGCACTGTGCAGGAAGTTATCGCAGGAGAACAACCTCTCGTATACGCCCGACCAGGTCATCGTGACTGCGGGCGCCAGCGAGGCATTGCATATCATCATGCAGGCGCTCGTCGAGGAGGGGGACCGCGTCCTCTTTGCAGACCCCGGGTTCGTCTCCTATGGTGCCCTCGCCGTGATGGCGGGGGGAAGGCCTGACGGTCTTTCGCTCGATTCACAGTTCTGCATCGATCCCGAGGCGGCCAAGGAGAAGATGGACGGGGCCCGGATCCTTGTGCTGAATTCTCCGGGAAATCCCACCGGGGCGGTAGAGGATAAGGAATCAATCCGTGCCCTGGTCGAGTATGCCAATGATGCCGGTGTCACGGTTGTATCAGACGAGGTCTACGAGCATTTCATCTATGATACCCGCCACTGGAGCGCAGGCCTCTTCGGCGAGGACGTGATCACGGTCAATGCGACGAGCAAGACCTTTGCGATGACCGGATGGAGGCTCGGGTACATGGCGGGTCCGAAGGAATATGTCGAGCAGAGCCTGAAGGTGCACCAGTACTGCCAGGCCTGTGCAAGCTCGGTCTCCCAGTATGCTGCGCTTGCGGGATATACGGGCCCCCAGGACTGTGTACGCGAGATGCGTGACGAGTACCGCGCCCGCCGGGACTACCTGTACGGCAGGATGCGGGAACTCGGCTTTGACTTCCCTGTGCCCGAAGGGGCATTCTATCTCTTCGTGCCGATGAAACGGTCCATGATAGAGCAGATCATAAAAAGCGGTGTTATCGTCGTGCCGGGAGAGGCTTTCGGGGTCAATGCACCCGATTATGCGAGAATGTGCTATGCAGCGTCGATGGATGACCTGGAACGTGCTGTGGAGCGAATATCAGCGGTGGTAGGGTGAAAAAATGGTAAAGGAACTGATAAAGAAGCTCTCCAATGCCCATGGGCTTTCGGGGAGCGAAGGAAATATATTCGACATCGTGCGGGCCGAGCTGGATGGATCGGTCGACGAGATGTACACGGACAAGATGGGAAACCTGGTTGCGGTCAGGAAAGGTGGTGATTTTTCCGTGATGCTCGCGGCGCATGCCGACGAGATAGGCCTGATGGTCAAGGCGATAGAGGAGAAGGGCTACCTGCGGTTCGTAACCCTGGGCGGGTGGTACCTGCCGACGCTCTACAACCAGCGCGTGATACTTCATGGCACGGACGGACCGGTCGTCGGTGTGCTCGGCGGAAAACCGCCCCACAAGATGGAAGACGAAGAGAGAAAGAAAGGTGTCAAGGCAGATGATCTCTTCATCGACATCGGCGCTTCCAGCCGGGAAGAGGTGGAGAGCCTGGGAGTCGGAATCGGCACCCCTGTAACCGTAGACCGCGAGATGGCCGACCTGGCAAACGGAAGGATAACCGGGAAGGCATTTGACAACAGGGCCGGGGTGGCCCTTCTCGTAAGGACGATGCAGGAGGTTGAATCGCCCCACACCATCTATGCAGTCTTCACGGTACAGGAGGAGGTGGGCCTGAAAGGTGGAAAGACGAGTGCCTATGCCCTTGACCCTGACTGTGCCATCGCCACCGACGTGACGTTTCCGGGTGATCACCCGGGCATCGACCTAAAGGACGTCCCGGTGGAGATGGGCAAGGGCCCGATCATCACCATCGCCGATGCCAGCGGCAGGGGGCTCA
This sequence comes from Methanoregulaceae archaeon, assembly GCA_018432765.1. Classification (GTDB taxonomy): domain Archaea; phylum Halobacteriota; class Methanomicrobia; order Methanomicrobiales; family Methanospirillaceae; genus SD8. Next base: position 8,049 of record JAHDSI010000046.1, read on the forward strand.
TCGCGAGCCGGGCCATGGTCAACTGGTTGAAGGATGCCGCTTCCGCCAATGATATTCCGTACCAGCTCGAGGTGGGAAGCGGTGGGACAACCGATGCGACGGCCATCCACCTTGAACGGGGAGGAATCCCGAGCACGACTCTCTCGATCCCGACCAGGTACATCCATTCACCGGTCGAGGTGATGGACCTTCGTGACGTGGAGGATGGAATCAGGCTCCTTGTCGAAGCGTTGAAGACAAGGCCGGAGATCTGATTTTTTATATGAAATGGCTACGCCATTTTCAATTTGCATGCATGGTCTCGCTTTAGAATCATCTGATTTTTTTGTGAAAATGGCTCTTCTATTTTCATTTTAAACCCCATGAGAATCATGCGGTTTTTTTATTGCCGCTGTGCCATCCCCACAAGGGTAATTTGTGGAATCCTCCAGACACCGTTTTTATACCTCATGGATCAGGATACCGGGTATACTCAGTGGGAACGGTTGCCCGGACATAAGTCACTACCATATCATCGGGAATCTTATCAGCGACGCGACAGATGCCCGTGGAGTGAACCGGAACACTCGATTCCACGCCCCTTCCAGGTGATCAGGGTTCACTCTCCAGGCAAAGCTCACCAGGGCCGTCTTTGCACTATCTATATGTACCACGTTCTGAAGGGGAGTTTTACTGGTATTGGGAAGATAAGTACATCTGTCTCCATGACCCCGATCGTCTGACAGTGGTGCGAGTCTTGATCAGGGTTTGCAAACCGGTGTCTGACACATGGCATGTCGGGGGGCTTCAGCTGGTAAAGTATGTTAAGCTTGCTCCCGCGCATCAATCCCAATATCACGGTGTTATTGCCAGTGATATGGTTCATGGTTCACCCGTACAGGGATGGTAAGCATCATTTTTTCAAATATTCCCCTGTGAACCCGAAATAATCCTAGATACATTATTTCTGATTAGATCGCTATTTAGACCAAAATAAAGCCATACTAAAGAGTTCAGC
>JAHDSI010000117.1 GCA_018432765.1 Methanoregulaceae archaeon
AACATAATTCTCGATGATCCCGTTGTGGACTATCGCGATATCCCCCCTGCAGTCGGTGTTTGGGTGTGCGTTCCGGTCGTTCGGGACACCATGGGTCGCCCAGCGTGTATGGCCGATCCCAATCTTTCCGCGGATTGACATTGCATCCCTCTCTCCTTCCGAGACCTTTCCCTGCCGCTTGCTGACCGCGATATCCCTGTTGCCGACAGCGATGCCATACGAGTCGTAGCCCCGGTATTCCAGCCTTCTGAGTCCTTTTACCAGCACGGGTGCAGCCTGTGAGATGCCGCAGTACCCGATAATCCCGCACACTTCAGATCACCGTGATATCGTCATCATAGGCCATCGTCGAACTGATCGTTCTTCCGCCTCCGATCGTCGCATTATTCCCGATTATCGCGCCTTCAATCGCTGTAAAAGGACCACATGATGTCTCGTTCCCAATAACCGCTCCGAATTTTCCTCGTATTGGATTGCCCTCGATCTCCATCAGGTGTGATGCAACGATCGTCGAGTTGTGATCCCCGAGAACAACTCCCTCGCCAAGGACTGATTTTTTTACGTTCGAGTAGGCGCCAATGGAGACGTCGTCCATGATGACCGAATCCTCGATACAGGAGAACGGGTCCACTTTCACCCGTGACCCGATGCTCGTGTACGGCCCGATACAGCTGTACGGCCCTATCTCACACTCCTCGCCGATCACCACCGGGCCCATTATCACCGAGTTCGGGCCAATATGCGTATCCTTCCCTATCCCCACATTTCCCTGGAGAACAACCGACTTTTCAAGAATTCCGGACGTCTTCGGTTTCATATTCCCGATGAGCCTCTCGTTCATTGCCAGGAGATCCCAGGGATAGATCGCATCCTGCCAGTCTTCGGCCATGACAGCACGGATCTCTCTTCCCTGCCGGAGCATACCGCTTATGGCGTCGGTCAGGTCGTTTTCATGAAGAAAGGAGAAGATGTCCCTGTCAAGGGAGAATATCCCTGTCGATATGGTGAAAGCTGGTGCATGCTCGGGTTTTTCAACGATGCTCTCCACAAGACCGTCCCTGATGACGACGACGCCGAAGTTCGAAGGGTACGGATGCGTCTTCACGAGCATTGATGACGGTGTATCGAGGATTTTGCCAAGTGATGCGCCGTCAATATAATTATCCCCCGGAACGACCAAAAACTCGTCTTCCAGGGCATTTTCCGCACATTTCAGGGCATGCCCCGTCCCGAGCTGCTTCTCCTGTATGACGACATCAACAGGGAGATCGAGTGTATTGAGGTACCTGATAACCTGCTCCTTGCGATAGCCGACCACCACCACGATATCCCGGATGCCGCACTCCAGGAGCGCCTGGATGGGATAGTCGATTATCGGCCTGTTTGCCACAGGGATGAGCGCTTTTGGCCTTCCTCTCGTGAGGGGCCGTATCCGCCTCCCCTCTCCGGCTGCAAGAATTACCGCCTGCATGGTTCACCTATCGAATAACTGAATATTCATCTATCCATCCGTCCACAAAAGAATGAGGGGCAATACTCACGTTGCTCCCGACAACCGTCCCGACATTCACCGAGCAGTTGATCCCGAACCTCACGTTGTCCGCAATGATCGCCCCCATCTTCACTCTTTTCGTATCCCTGCCTCCGATCTTCACGGTCCGGTGGTCATGGCGCAGGTTCGCAACCTTTGTCCCTGCCCCGAAATTGCATCCGGTGCCGACGACCGAGTCTCCCAGGTAATTGAAGTGCGGGATCTTTGTATTGCTCATGATCACCGAATTCTTCACCTCCGTGCAATGACCGATATGGCACCTGTCACCGATGGACGTCGAGCCCCGGATGTGGGCATGCGGTCCGATACGGCAGTCATTGCCGATGATACACGGGCCTTCGATGTAGGATCCCGATCGTATCACCGTGTCTTCCCCGATGGATACGGGGCCATTGATGTATACGCCGTCCTCGATGAGTCCACGAGAGGACGGCTGCAGATCCCCGAGCAGGATCTCGTTTGCCGCGAGGAGGTCCCAGGGAAATCCCACGTCCAGCCACGATGTGAGCCGAAAGAACCCGAGTATATCATCCCTGATGTATGCACCAAGCGCATCGGTGAGCTCGTACTCGCCCCTCGACGAGCATTTCACGCTCTCCAGGAGATCGATGATCTCGGCATCGAACAGGTAGATGCCGGCGTTGATGAGATCTCCTGCCGGGTTATCCGTCTTTTCTTCGAGTTTCGTCACCCTGGATTCCCCGACTGTGACAACCCCGTAGTCCTCCGGGTGGTCGGAGTGGTATGTACCCATGCAGGGGGCCTGCATCTGTGTGATCCCCTCGATATCGGCCTTCCTGATGATCATGTCCCCGTTCATCAGCAGGAACGTGTCATCGATCTGATTCCTGGCAGCATACAGTGCGTCTGCGGTGCCTTTCTGGTATCTCTGGGTCACATAGCTGATCGAGAGTCCGAATGTACTGCCGTCGCCGCAATACTTCCTGACCTCGCGCTCCCCGTATCCGACCACCAGTACCACCTCGTCGATGCCTGCCTGCCGGACTGCCGTGATGAGATGGCCAAGCATCGGGACGTTCGCCAGCGGGAGCATCACTTTTGGTCTCCGGCTGGTGAGTGGGCGCATCCTCTTTCCTTCACCTGCCGCCAGGATTACGCACTGCATGTGATTACCTCATACTCCGGAGTTTAAGCACTTTTCCCCTTTCTAACCAGTTCCTGACCCTTCTCAAGCATTTCCCGGGCTCTGGCCCGTGTTGTTCCCTCGGCGGTGAACCGAATCTT
>JAHDSI010000105.1 GCA_018432765.1 Methanoregulaceae archaeon
AGGAATACATTCAGTTTTTCAAGCAGATCCCCCGGAAGACGGAGCAGTTCCACACCGTATCGCTGTGCGTAATCGGATGAGAGGACTGCGAACCCTCCAGCGGTGGTGACCACGATGGCCCGCCTCCCCCTGGGATAGCCCTCAGACGCAAGCAGTTCGGCGACGTCGAAAGCCTCTTTTATCGAGAATACCGGTATGATGCCCGACTGCAGGAATGCCGCCTGGTATACCTGGAAACTCCCTGCCAGCGACCCGGTGTGGGAAGAGGCAGCCCTCTTCCCGATCTCGGATGAACCGGATTTCAACGCAATTATGGGTGTTTTTGGAGTTATTCTCTTGCAGAGTGCCATAAACTCCCGGCCGTCCGGTATCTCTTCCACGTACAGGATGATCGCCCGGGTGTTTTCGTCTTCTGAAAGATACCTGATGTATTCGATGAACCCGAGGTCTGCCTGGTTTCCCACGCTGATCACCGCTGAAAACCCGATCTGTTCGGGAAGGCTCCAGTCTGTGATGGTGGTGATGATCGCCCCGCTCTGGGAGACGAATCCGATGCGCCCCGGCCGGGGCGTGATGGGGTCGAAGGTGGTATTGAGTTTCTGGTGGGGCATGATGATTCCAAGGCAGTTTGGTCCGATGACACGGATGTTGCCCCTCTCTGCCGCCTCTATCACTTCATCCTCGCCCTTCCTGCCCTCGGGTCCGATCTCCCTGAACCCCGATGAGAGAATAATTGCCAGCCTGGCGCCTTTCTCTGCCAGTTCCTCCATCACCCCCCGAACCAGCCTGGCCGGAATCGCGATCACCGCAGCGTCGACCCTGCCCGGGATATCTCCAACCTTCCTGTACACTTTTCTCCCGAGTATCTGCCCGGAATGCGGATTGACCGGATAGAGGTCGCCGGGAAACGGGAGGAGATTTCTCATCACCGCATACCCGATCTTGTTCGGGTCGGATGATGCACCGATCAGCGCTACGGAGCCGGGGTGCATGAGTCTCTCCGGTATCGGCTTTGTGCGGGTGATCTTTTTCTCCGTGTGGCCTGGAATCACCAGTATCCTGGCATCAACCGCAACGGCCCCTTTCTCGTATAATATGAGGGGATTGATATCGAATTCGGAGATCTCCGGATGTTCTTCAAAAAGTGATGCCGCCGATCTGATGGTCTTGATGAGCAGCTCCTCATCGAGTGGAGGCCTGTCCCGATATCCCGCTATGAGCGGGTATCCTTTTATGCTCCTTACCATGTTCGTTATCTCATCGTCCGAGATGGGGAGTATCCTGGTCGTCACATCCCCGAAGAGTTCAACGAGCGTTCCCCCCATCCCGAAGGTGATCACAGGACCGAACGCAGGATCACGCCTGCCACCAATGATGAGCTCGAGTCCCGGTGGACACTGCTCTTCCACGATGATACCGGTAATTTCTGCGTCGGAACGGAATCGCCGCGCATTCCCGACAATTTTTTCATATGCGGCCCGGGCCTCTTCGCGGGACTGTATGCCGGTTATCACACCACCTGCATCGCTCTTGTGCACGATCTGGGGGGAGATCACTTTCATCACCACCGGATACCCGATCTCATCCGCAATCTCTGCCGCTTTCCCGGAGCCAGACGCGATATCAAACCGGGGAACCGGTATGGCACAGGACTTCAAAAGCCGGTAGCCTTCCGCCTCCGAAAGCATCCGGTCTTTTCCCTCATATTCTGGATTCATTCAATCTCCTCCTTGCCTGCACGCCAGGCAGGATTGCTGCTTAAATCCCTTATGTGTGTAAATGCTCATTACGGTGTCGCCCGCATAGCCGGCTCTCCAAAGATTGAACATAGCGGCCGGGTAAAGATTTAATCCTGATGGACGAAGGGGATGTGATCTCAACAATCAGGTATGTCTCATCCATGGAGAAGGAGTTCCGTCTCTCAACAATTCTCGATTACCTGGAAGGAGAGTGCCGGCTCGACGAGCTCTACTCACTGGTCCATCCCCGCCTGACCGGTCTTGACCTGTATGCCGAGAGAGAGGATGGCGATTACCTCGTGAAAAGAAAGGAGCGTTCCGAATTCCTGGTGCCGGACCGTGTTGATACCGAAGAGATCCGGGCATTTTTCGCACACCCGGAGATCCCGGAGCCTGTCCAGCGACTCTTTGAACACTACATAGAGGAAAAGACCGGAAAACGCTGGTCCGATCCGGCAGTGATCGGGCGGATCAGGAACGCAATCCTCCAGCAGAAGGCGCAATACTGGAAGAGCGGCGGCAGGATAGGATACCGGAAAGGATACAGCGTCATGGGGTATCTTGCATACCAGGCCCCCGTGTACATTGTCCAGTTCGAGCATATCCTGCACTCCCTGGCAGAGGACGGACTGGTACGGTCGCACATGCGGGTGCTCGATGCGGGCACCGGCCCCGGGGTGGTCCCCCTGGCAATCATCGATCTCTGCTCAAGGCTTCATGGATGCACGGCAGATATCTATGCTGTTGAACGTTCCGATGAATTCATCCAGGCATACCGCGAGATTGTGCTTCCCTGTGCCCGGGAAAACCAGGGGGCAACTGTGCATCCTCCTATCCAGATGGACCTGCTGGATCCCCGGCCCCGCGATCTCCCGGCATCGCTTGACCTGGTTGTGCTGCAGAACGTGGTAAACGAGTTGGAGAAGGCGAAATCCGGGTCAGGTGCCCGGGTTCGTCATACGCTGTCGGCCCTCCTCTCCCGTGACGGAAGCATCATCGTTGCCGAACCCGCCGACCTGGAAAATTCAACGATGATGAGGAGGATCGTCCACGAGGCCTCAAAGACGGGGCTTACCATCTACGGCCCGTGCCCAACGTTTCGTGGTCTGTCGTGCAGGGCTGAATCCTGCTGGAGTTTCGTCGAGAAACCGCCGGTCTCGCCCACCAGGTTGATGGACGAGGTTGCCCGGGGGGCCGATTCCTACCGGTTCATCAACACTGACATAAAATTCTCTTTTGCCATCCTCCGACTGGACGGACGTGTGAGGGAGGACTTCAGAGATCTGAAAGGATCACGGTTTGCCAGGCTTTCCGGCCTGCAACGCCATGTCAATCGAAAGATAGATGTTATTGCGGCCGTCATGTCCGGCGAACTCGGCGACAGGAAAACCCATGTCTTCCGGATCTGTGACGGTACCGCGCAGAAACCAGTCTTCGCCATCCTGCCCGCGTATCACGTAACTCCGCAGAACAGGCATCTCCTCTCCGTCCGCTATGGTTCGCCGGCAGAATTCCGCCAGGTCCTTGTGCGGTTCAACAGGGAGCATAATGCCTACAATCTCCTTGTCACCAGGCATTCCACCGTGACTCAACCCGGGTAGCCGGGGCCATTTTCGGTTGGCCGCCATCCAATAATCTCATCAACGATGATATCACAATACTGTATGGGAAATTTCCGGGTGGGATTGTGCGCCGGTATTCCAGTTCCCATACCGCCCGGCCAGAAGCGGTGTTTCATGAGGCACATCATATCAATACGCGACTTTGATCGGGCCGAGATTGATGATCTGCTGGACAAGGCACAAAAGATCCAGTCCCGGTTCGACTCGTCTTCCCTCAAGGGGAAGATCCTTGCCCTCCTCTTTTTCGAACCGAGCACGCGAACCAGGATGTCTTTCGAGGCGGCGATGGCCAGGCTCGGGGGTGTCTCGATCAGCATGGGAAGTGTCGAGGCCAGCTCGATCTCGAAGGGAGAGACGCTTGCTGACACGATTCGCGTGGTGAGCGGGTACGTGGACACGATCGTGCTCCGTCACCCAAAAGAGGGGGCCGCACGCCTCGCCAGCGAGTTCGCATCGGTCCCGGTCATAAATGCCGGGGACGGTGCCGGACAGCACCCGTCACAGACCCTGCTCGACCTCTATACCATCCGGCAGTCAATGAAGATAGACGGTATACACGCCGGGCTCCTCGGTGATCTTCGCTATGGGCGGACCGCACATTCACTGGCACACGCTCTCTCCCTGTATGGTGCAACGATCCATACCATCTCCCCGAAAGGACTTGAACTCCCGTCGTCACTGGTCGACGAGCTCACCAGGGGAGGCTGCGAGGTTATTAATCACGAGAATATCTCGGGAATCATCCGGGAACTGGATGTCCTCTACGTAACGAGGATCCAGCGGGAGCGGTTCCCTGACGCTTCGTCCTACTTCAAGGTCGCCTCGAGTTACCGGGTTACGCCTGACCTTCTCAAAGATGTCAGGGATACGTTCATCGTCCTGCATCCGCTGCCGAGGCTCGACGAGATCGATTTCGGAGTGGATTCCCTTCCATGCGCACGATACTTCGAACAGTCCAACAACGGAATCCCCGTGCGGATGGCGATGCTCGAGAAGGTGATGAAATGACCGGGGATGCCACAGAGCGGGGTCTCCTCATAAGCCCGATAAAGCACGGGACAGTGATCGACCATATTACGGCAGGGGAAGCCCTGAATGTCTTGAAGATAATCGGGATTACGGGGACGACCACCGAATCCATATCTGTTGCAACCAATGTGAAGAGCGGGAAGATGGCGAAGAAGGATATCGTGAAGATCGAGAACCGGGAACTTTTCAAGGACGAAGTGAACCGGATATCCCTTATCGCACCAAACGCATCGATAAACATCATCAGGGACTACAAGGTCTTTGCAAAGAAGGGGGTCGAGACTCCCGAATTCCTGGTCGGAATTGTCAGGTGTCCAAATCCGGGTTGTATCTCCAATGCCAACGAGCCGATCCAGTCCAGGTTCGAGGTACAGGAGAAGGGTCTCCACTGCCTGTACTGCGACTGGGTGATCACCAGGGATATCACGAGCTACATCATATAAAAGACGAAAACCGGTTTCAAACCGGACATATCGAGAATAAATCGAGGAATGCAGATGAACCGTACAAAATTTTTTATCCTGATATCACTTCTCGTTCTTGCCCTGTGGTCGATTGTGCCGGCAGGGGCAGACAACATCGATGCGATCAACTCCTACAACCGGGCCGTCGATCTCGCCTACCAGGGTGATTACAGCCCGGCGCTTACCGAGATTGACCGGGCTCTGCAGGAGAACGAGAATTTCACCCTTGCATGGGTCACGAAGGCGGGCATATTGAACAGCATGGAACGGTACGGTGAGGGTCTGGCAGCATCCGACACGGCCCTCGCGCTCGATCCCGACAATCTCTATGCCTGGATAAACCGTGCCACCTCCTTAAACGGCCTGGGCCGGTACGAGGAGAGCCTCGCGGCGTCCGATACGGCACTCACCCTCGATCCTGAATCGGTGGATGCAAAACAGAACAGGCAGGTAGCAGAAGAGATGATGGCAAAACCGACAGAGGCGCCCACGACAGGCCTTCTGCCATGCACTGCAATACTTGCGTGTGCAGGGCTCGCGGCGGCACTTGCCGCAAAACGGGAGCGGTAAAACCACCCTGCCTTTGAAACCGGGTTTAGCCCCGGGATACCAGGTCCATTCTTCCCGGCACCGGCCCCAAAACGGGAGCGGTAAAACCACCCGGTCTTCAAAACCGGTTACCGGGTATTTTCCCCGGGGAAAGAAAGGTCCATTCTTCCTGAAACATGGTTCTCTCTTTTGAATCGTCTCTTCTCGAAAAGACAATCCGTTCGGGTTTTTCTCTTCGTCTCTCCAAACAAACACATTTATCCTGCGGATTCCTAATCACGCATGAATGGATCCGCTCGTCCAGATCATCGCAATCATCCTTTGTGCAAAGGTCCTTGGTGAACTGGTCGAGCGGTTTGGCTTCCCCTCGCTGATAGGCGAGGTGGCTGCAGGTGTCGTGCTCGGCCCCGCCATCTTGAATCTCGTCTCCCCAAACGAGTTTATCGAATTTTTCGCCGATATCGGGATAATCGTCCTCCTCTTCATGAGCGGCGCACAGTTGAACATGAAGACATTTGCAAAGTCGGAGAAGGCAGGCATAGTCACAGGGCTTGCAGGTGTTGCATTTCCGTCCGCATTCGGCGTGGCGGCAGGATATCTCGTCGGTCTGGGTCTTTATGAGTGTATATACCTTGGAATCGCACTCGCCGTCACATCTATCGGGATCTCGGTGCGGACGCTCGTGGATCTCAGGCAACTGAAATCAGATATCGGGATGATCATCGTCGCTGCGGCAGTCGTGGACGATGTCATCGGAATAATCCTGCTTGGCATCCTCACGACCCTTGCGTCCGGGATTGGAGGGTTTGGAACAGTAGCTCTCACAATGGTGCTCATCACGGTATTCTTCATCCTCATCCTGACCCTTGGAAAAAAGATCATCCTCTGGTCGTTCGAGTCTTCCCGCTCCGCCCGGACGCACGAGATGCCCTATTCCGTGGCCATCCTCATCGCCCTCGGAACTGCAGTCATCGCGCAGGAAGCGGGCCTTCATTATGCAATCGGCGCCTTCCTGGCGGGGCTGATCCTCGGAGACTCCATCAGGAGCGATCGGCTCCTCTACGACAGTCTGGCGGATTTTGCCTTCGGATTCTTCACCACGGTCTTCTTCGCATCTATCGGCCTCTTCATCTCCTTCTCGTCCGATTCGACGTCCATCCCGTTCATCCTCCTGATCGTCATCGTGGCGTTCGCAGGAAAGGTTGCCGGAGGGTATGTCGGATCCTTCTGGTTCCTGCGGGATCGGGCACGATCTCTCATTGTCGGCCTCGGCCTCTCCCCTCGTGGCGAGATCTCCCTTGTCGTCTCGAAGGTAGCCCTCTCGTCCGGCCTGATCAGTGCGACGCTTTTTTCATCGGTGACCGTCATGGTGATCATCTCGATCTTCCTGACACCGATTCTGATGACCCGCGGGTTCCTCGGGCTGCAGGCTAGAGGTGGCCCACCAACCGGAGATGAGAGATGATGCCACATATTCCAAGCATGCCGATTGCAATGCCTTCGTCGTCGATCACGACGAGGTCAGGCTGACGGTATCTTTCCAGGAGACGCAGGGCTTCAATGACAGGGGTTTTTTCATTCACCGTCATGTGGCTGCGGGACATCAGATCTTCTGCCACCAGCGTGTCTCCTCTCATCATGCATTCGATACAGGGAGCCTTCTTCCCTGATCGAACGCCCATCGAGGGATTGACATGGCTGACCAGGTCAAAGGGTGAGACAACACCTAGAAATTTTCCATCCCCGTCAACCACAACGAGATCAGCACACTTCAGGGTCGAAAAATCATGCAGGATGCGAGTGATGGGCATCTGTGGGGGGATGCGGTCCGGGATGTCAGACATGATGTCCCGGACGACAATATCCTGTATTGGTGTAACGCCGGGGTCTCCTTCTTTTTCATGAAGATCCTGCGGGTCCCTCTCGTCAGGCATGTATGTACCAGAGTAGCAGTACCCGCAGTCTCATAAACATATTGATCCGGATGAAACGGTCAAATATCGCAATTCCTGTCGGGTTCACGGAGGATTTTCCCATGTTCGTCGATCTCTCCACGGTAGATCCGTGTGCTCGAGATCCAGCGCCCGTCTTCTGCAAGAACGCAGGTTATCTGGTGTATGTCCACCTTGGGGCGTCCTTTGCCTCTCCTCATCGCGTTGATCTCGCGGGCGACGGGCAAAGTCTCCTCGCTCACCACGATGGCATCGAAATCCGCCTCGAGGGCGGATCCATAGCGGTCTGAAAGGGGCACGATACACCACCCGGCCAAAAACCCCCTCTCCTGGATATACTTTTCCAGCCTGTTCTTCCTCTCGTCGTAGTCATGGACCGGATGGCTCTTCCGGCTCGCAAACGTATCGGTCGTCAGTCCGATGATCACGATTCCCTCATTGCCTGCAAGCTCGAAAGACCTTGAGATGAGCCTCTTATGTCCATCGTGAAGAGGATCGAAGGTGCCACCTACCATAACCTTCATTGTGCTTGATACTCTATTTTCTATGCTATTATGGATATTGATAGGGCGCAGTTCCGGGATGCGTTCATCGCCGATAATGCCACCATACTCGGCGATGTGACGATTGGGAGAAAGGTGAGCATCTGGTACGGTGCCGTGATTCGCGCCGACAAGGACAGCGTGGCACTCGGTGACTGGTCCAACGTGCAGGACAACGCGGTTCTGCACACCAGCGCGGGGCATCCAGTCCAGGTTGGCAGGGAGGTCTCCATCGGACACGGTGCGATACTGCACGGCTGCACGATACGGGACCGCGTCCTCGTGGGCATGGGGGCCATCGTCCTGAACGGAGCATGTGTGGGGGAAGACTGTCTCCTCGGCGCCGGGACGGTGGTGACAGAGGGCAGGGATATCCCTCCCGGATCGGTCGTGGTGGGCGTCCCGGGAAAGGTGGTAAAGACCGTGACGGAAGAGCAAAAAGACCACATCACCAGGAACGCCGCGAATTACTGGGAGCTTGCAGGAAGGTACATGCATGGCTGATGTCGTGATAATCGGGGCCGGTGTGACCGGCATACAGGCTGCACTCGACCTCGCAGGACATGGAATAGATGTCCATCTCATCGAGCGTGAGCCCTCGATCGGTGGTCACATGGCACAGCTGGACAAGACATTTCCCACGAACGACTGCTCGATGTGCATCCTCTCGCCAAAGATGATGGATGTCTCCAGGAACCCCCATATCCATATCCATACCTGCTCTGAAGTCACCGCGGTTGAGGGTGAGGCAGGACAGTTCAGGGTCACGGTGAAGAAGAATCCCCGGTACATCGACGAGGAAAAATGCAATGGCTGCGGAGACTGCGTTCTCATATGCCCTGTCGAGGTCTACAACCGGTTCGATGCCGGGATTGGTGTCCGAAAAGCCATCTACAAGCCACATTCCCAGGCAGTTCCCGACATTGTCATAAAGGACCCTGAACACTGCATCGAGTGCGGTCTCTGCTACGATATCTGCGATCGCGAGGCAATCCTCAAGGAGGATACCGGGAAGGAAATTTTGATCGAGGCGTCGAGCATCATCATAACCACCGGGTACCGCGTATTCGATGCCGGCAACAAAGACCAGTTCTCGTACCTCCTCTTCCCTGACGTCATCACCTCTCTCGAATTCGAGAGAATGATGAACGCGAGCGGACCGACAGGTGGACAGATACAACGGCTCTCCGACGGCAAAACCCCTGAAAGCGTCGTATTTGTCCAGTGCGTCGGTTCAAGGGACGCATCCATAGGCAGGCCATACTGCTCGTGTGTCTGCTGCATGTACGCGATAAAGAATGCCCTCCTCCTCAGGGAAAAATATCCTGACATGGATATCACGATCCTCTACATGGACATCAGGGCCTATGGAAAGGGATACGAAGAGTACTACGAGAGGGCGATCAATGCCGGGATACGGTTCATCAGGGGAATGCCCGCAGAGGTTATCGATGGCGACAATTGCCTTGCAATCCGTGTTGAAAATACCGAGACAGGAGAGATGGAACTGCTTACGCCTGGCCTTGTCATCCTCTCTGTGGGCATGGAACCCGCCTTCGACAGCGAAAAGATAGCAGAAATGTGCGAGATCCCTCTTGAAGAAGCAGGATTTTTCAGTTCCACAGATGACAAGGTAGATACTGTGGCCACCATTAAACCGGGGATCTACGTGGCCGGCACTGCAATCTCCCCGAAAGATATCCCTGACTGTGTTGCTCAGGCAGGCGCAGCAGCCATGCGGGCATTCATCGATTCCGAACGGGAAGGCTGATCGGGATGCATTCGGAGAAGACGATATCCTGGGACACGGAAAATACGGCCATCCTTTGTATCGACCAGACAAAACTCCCCGACAAATTCATCATGATCCGGTGCAGTACCGTGGAACGGCTCATCACAGCCATCCGGCGACTCGAGGTTCGGGGGGCACCTGCTCTCGGTGTCGCAGGAGCTTTCGGGGTGGCCCTCGCCGCCCGGAAGATCCGGGAAAAAGATTTTGAGCGATTTGTAGCGAGACTCACGATCCAGTCGGAGAAGATCAAGTCCGCACGTCCCACGGCGGTCAACCTTGCCTGGGGCGTGGATCTCACGCTGGAACGTGCACTGCACGCCATATCTGTCAGGGACGCCCGGCGTGCGACGCTTGACCAGGCTCTCTCGATTGCGGCCTCAGATTCCCGGACATGCCATATGATCGGAGATGTGGGGATCAGTGTTCTCCCTGACCAGGGGACCGTGCTCACGCACTGCAATGCCGGTGCGCTGGCCTGCAGCGATTGGGGAACTGCACTTGGCGTCATCCGGTCCGGGGTTGCCGCCGGCAAGAAGATCCGCGTGATAGCGTGCGAGACCAGGCCACTGCTCCAGGGATCCAGGCTTACAGCGTGGGAACTGACCAGGGAAGGGATAGACGTGGACGTCATCAACGATTCCGCAGCTGCCCATATCATGAGAACCGGCGATATTGATCTTGTAATCGTGGGAGCGGACCGTATCACCCCTGATGTCGTCTTCAACAAGATTGGCACCTACATGCATGCAGTCTGTGCCGCCCGGCACGGTATCCCGTTCTATGTCGCGGCCCCGCTCTCAACGTTCGATCCTGACCATACAGAGGTTGATATCACCATCGAGGAGAGGGCACGGGAGGAGATCTCGATCTGCGGAAAGACCCGGGTTGTTCCCGACAGGGCAGGAGTTCTCAACCTGGCCTTCGACGCCACCCCTCATTCCCTGGTAACCGGGTTCATCACAGAGGTTGGCGTTCTCTGCCCGCCCCTTGACTGGGAAGGGATCGCGCGAAGAAGGAAGATTATCGGGTAATGCCGCCATGGTTGTCAATTTCACACTCTGGGAACAGTTCGTCTTCCTCGTAGGAGAGGTCACGCTCATCGTCATCCTCGGCGTCCTGCTGTTTTCCGTCCTGATGGTGGCAATTTCGGTCTATTCAATAAAAACCGGAAAGCTCGTGTTCCCACGATTCCTCAAGGCCGGCATCACGATGGTGGAAGGAACGGTAAAAGCCATATTCAGGCTTATCGGGCTTGAAGACGCCGAGATGCTCTCCTTCTTCATACAGCTCCGGAACAGCATGAACAAGGGTTCATTTGCGGAGATCCCTGTCGGAGAACGGATGGTCTTTCTCCCCCAGTGCCTCCGCTCGGCCAGGTGTCCGGCTCATCTCTCCCCTGAAGGTCTCAATTGCCGGTCCTGTGGCCAGTGCAGTATTGGCTACTGGCGTGGCGTCCTGGAGGAGATAGGCTACAGGGTCTTTATCGCCCCGGGGTCGACATTGATCAAGCGGATGGTGAAGAAATACCGTCCCCGGGCCATCATCGGTGTGGGGTGCCTCTCCGAGGTGAAGGAGGGGCTCGAACTGACGGACAAGGTCGGAATTGTCGGAATGGGGGTTGTGACCCTGAAGGATGGCTGCGTGGAGACCCTTGTGAACTGGGACGATGTGATGGATGTTGCGCTCCTCGGCATTCCCCCCGAAAAGGTACCAAAGGAAGCACGACGAGACGACGATACCCCCCACATTCATGAATTTTCTTCCAAACCCGACAATTGATACAATTTTTTTGGCTCTTCGCGA
>JAHDSI010000103.1 GCA_018432765.1 Methanoregulaceae archaeon
GCTTTGATCTTCCCGGGAGGTTGCATTTTTATTGTAGCATAACCCAATTTTTCACAGGTGGGGGGATGATCAGGGGCAGGTATCCTGCTGTACGCAGGACGATACAGTGTGTCTTTTTTGTCATGTTGACCCTCGTACTCCTCACGTTTCTGCTGGGAGTTCCCGGCTCCGCCCAGGTACACGAGAAGGAGACCGTCCTCGTCATACACTCCTATCATCCCGGAATGGTGCTCTCCGACGAGGAACTGAGAGGGGTACGGGACAGTCTCGCCCCTCTTGGTGACAGGGTGGATGTCAGGGTTGAATACATGGATACCAAGAGGATCTCTGGTCCGGAACACCTCGGGAACCTCTACCAGGTATATGCCTATAAATACCGGGACGTCCGGGTGGATGCCATCATCACCGGGGACAACAGCGCATTTGACTTTATAAAGGAATCCCGGGACGATCTCTTTCCGGGAGTTCCGGTTGTTTTCTGTGGTATCAATTATTTCTCCACTGACATGATCCAGGGGATGGAGAACATCACCGGTGTCGTCCAGGACAACGATGTCAGAAGTACCCTCCGGGTCGCACTCGAACAGTTTCCGGGAACGCAAAACATCTACGTGGTTCACGACAACACGGATACCGGAGTGGCAATCTATAGCCAGGTCACTCAATTTGTTCCTGAATTTGAAAATGGAATAAAATTTATCTTTTTATCCAACCTTACGATCGCCGGGCTGCTCGAGAGGGCAGCAGACCTCCCCGAAAACAGCATAATCCTTCTCCAGCCCTTCAACCGTGATTCGGAAGGCACGGTAGTCACCCACGAGGAGATAGGAGACCTTCTCGACGCCTGGACAGATGTCCCGATATACGGAAACACAGAGATGAACCTCGGCCACGGTGTCATCGGGGGCAAGATCACGACAGGATACTCACAGGGTAGGCTTGCAGGCGGGATGGCGCTCCGAATCCTCGAGGGTGAACCGGCATCATCGATTCCTGTCGTGACCAACAGCCCGAACGTGTACATGTTCGATCATGAGAAGCTCCTGGAATATGGTATCGACCAGGCAACACTTCCGGAAGGCTCGATCATCGTCAACGCACCACCAGAGGAGAAGGTCCCGGCATGGATATTCTATCTCGTTTTACTGGGACTCTGCTGCCTGGGTGTGGTGGTCATACTCCTCGCTCTCCACCTCCGTGTGCGGAAACGGATCGAGTCCGAATTGAGGGAGAGTATAGCCGAGAAGAGAGCGGCGGAGGACGAACTGGTCCGGAAGAACGAGGAGTTGAACGCTGCGTACCAGCAACTGAAGGCCCAGGACGGAGAACTGCGTGAGAATTACCGGGAACAAAAGATGATAGAGCAGGAGCTTCGCGAGAGTGAATCACGGTACCGCCATGTCATCGAGGACCAGACAGAGTTCATATGCCGTTTTCAAAAAGACGGGACAATCCTCCTGGCAAACAATGCGTTCTGCCGGTATTACGGGAAACCCTGCAGCGAGATCATCGGTCATACAATCGGGATCGATATTCCTGACGCTGATCAAACGAGGCTTCGGGACCATTTCGCGTCGATCACCCCGGAGGACCCGGTAAAAGGCATCGAGCACAGGGTCCTCCTGCCCGACGGCGAGGTAAGGTGGCAGCAGTGGACCGACAGGGGAATTTTCGACCCCGGGGGAGAGATCATCGAATACCAGTCAGTCGGCAGGGACACCACGGACCAGAAGAAAGCCAGGGAGGCGTTTGCACTGGCCCGGAAGAAACTGAGCGTCCTGAACAGCGTGACATTCACCGACATTAAAAACACCGTTTTCAGCCTCTCCGCATACCTGGCGTATGCAACCGACATGGAGAGTGATCCCCGGATCCGGGAAATACTGGAGAAACAGGAAGCAATGCTTGCAAAGATCGAGGGTTCGCTGGACCTGGCGCAGGCATACCAGGAGATGGGGATCAAGCCCCCCCGGTGGCAGGACGTGAACCAGGTATTCCTTTTTGCCCTTTCTCACCTTGATCTGGAGCAAACCTCGAAGGTTTCACGGGATGTGAGACTGGACGGACTTCAGATCTACGCAGACCAGCTCTTTGAGAAGGTGATCTTCAACCTTACCGACAACGTCTTCAGGCACGGGGGTCCGGTCACCCGGATCTCCCTCTGTTACCGGGAAGTTCCTGACGGGATCGTCCTTGTATTCGAGGATGACGGGAGAGGTATCGCACGCGAAGACAAGGAGAAGATATTCCGGAAGGAGTACAGTGGAGAGAGAAAAATGCTCGGCCTCAACCTGGCCAGGGAGATCCTCGGAATCACGGGGATCACGATACAGGAGACCGGTGAGCAGGGCAGGGGCGCCCGGTTCGAGCTGCATGTGCCAAAAGGTGCCTACAGGTTTGCTCACAGGTGATCCAGGCCGCCGATTTTGCGTCATCTCTTTTAAATACCAAAAAAATGCATGATTCGCTTCCTGGCAGATGCACAATACGTGTGAAAACGGCGGTGCCGTCTTCGGGTTCATGCAGACGCTATCAATGCCTGACCAGTGTATTCACCGATAACGAGATGATGACTGCCCCTATTGCTGCTCCGTAGGCAAGGATGTTGAAGGTCCCTAGCCAGGTGAGTGCATCGCCGAGAAAGAGCACGGCAAGGACGATGATAACAAGGCCCAGGAGCTTCTCCTTCAGGTCGTCGAGATCGCAGATCCTGAGCCAGCCGGGCAATGGGGCCCTGGCGATGAAGAGTTCATACAGGCCGGGTGCGACGATATAGAACACCGTTGCGACAAGGAAGATGTCAATTATCCCGATGAAGATTGCCAGCAGACCTTTCAGCACGACAAGGTCGACCTGGATGTTGAATGCGACCTCGTATAACGTGAAGACGGCGAGCCCGAAGCCGAAGACAGAGAGTGCAACCGAGATGAGTGCCGATCCGATAACTGCCAGCATGAAGAGCCAGCTGCTTGCACCGGCGATGGTGTTGACGACGAATGATCCCCGTGGCCTGCATGCGGCCTTCATCTCCCGGGGTCCGGGGACGCGCTCCTCTCCGCCAGGACCCTCCTCTCTTTTAACGCTCAATCTGACACTTCCGAATCCGGGCTGCCCCGCTGTTCGGGGTTTTTCCGGTTGCCATACGCATAATTGGACCGGGGTCGCGCTCCTCTCCGCCAGGACCCTCCTCTCTCTCAACGCTCAATCTGACACTCCCGAATCCGGGCTGCCCCACTGTTCGGGGGGTTTTCCGGTTGCCATACGCATAATTGGACCGCGGTCGCGCTCCTCTCCGCCAGGACCCTCCTCTCTCTCAACGCTCAATCTGACACTCCCGAATCCGGGCTGCCC
>JAHDSI010000193.1 GCA_018432765.1 Methanoregulaceae archaeon
CCCGCACCAACCTGCGTTCGGCCTTGAACAACTGGGACTACTGGACAAACCTCCCCGAAGCACTGCACCAGGTGACCATTGTCATGAGTGACCGGGGCATCCCATACTCCTTCCGCCACATGCACGGGTTCGGAAGCCACACGTACAGCATGATCAACAGGAAAAACGAGCGGGTCTGGGTGAAGTTCCACTTAAAGACACAGCAGGGTATCAAAAACCTGACCGACGAGGAGGCGTGCGAGATCGTCGGGAAGGACCGCGAGAGCAACGGGCGCGATCTCTATGAGAGCATCGAAAAAGGCGATTTTCCCAGGTGGAAGATGTACATCCAGGTGATGACCGATGAACAGGCACAGAAGATGCCGTACAACCCGTTTGACCTGACGAAGGTCTGGTACCACAAGGACTTCCCTCTCATCGAGGTCGGTATTCTCGAGCTGAACCGAAACCCGGACAACTACTACCAGGATGTGGAGCAGGCCGCGTTCAACCCTGCCGCGGTGGTCCCGGGTATCGGCTTCTCGCCTGATAAGATGCTGCAGGGCCGGCTCTTCTCGTACGGGGACGCCCAACGGTACCGTCTCGGGATCAACCACCACCAGATCCCGGTCAACAGCGCGAAGAACGCCGTCGCCCACGCGTCCCACAGGGACGGGCAGATGCGGGTCGACGGGAACCACGGCTCGACACTCGGCTACACCCCGAACAGTTTCGGGGAATGGGAGGCCCAGCCCGAGTACACGGAGCCCCCGCTCGAACTCTCGGGGGCTGCGAAGGCCTGGAACTTCCGGGAGGACGACAGCGATTATTATACCCAGCCGGGCAAGCTCTTCCGTCTCATGAGTGAAGCCCAGCAGAAGGAACTCTTTGAGAATACTGCCCGCGCCATGGGAGATATCCCCGAGTTCATCAAGATCCGTCACATCCAAAATTGCCTGAAAGCCGACGAGTCATACGGAATGGGGGTTGCCAGGGCACTGGGAATCCCGCCCGAAAAAGTGATGTGAGGAATTTTTCAATTCCGAGGAAACTTCCTTTTTTCGGGGTATACAGGTAATCATGTTTCTGGCCATTGTCTATGGGAAAGGCCACGAACAACATGGATCCCGACACAAGAGCCCCCATTGAACGGACACGTGTTGTTCCACCGGATCGAAGCAGGTGTGACAACTTTTGCGATCAGCAAAGAACATCATGATGAGATCGGCATCGCGTCTGTTGATCCGGTCCGATGCCAATGCAGCATCAATCAAATGCATGCCATTTCCTGCTTTAATAAGAGAGAAATAGTGGTAAGATGAAAACTTCGGCCCGTCCCGTAGCGGCTATCGTGGAAGATACCAGAAAAACGGCTCAGAAAAGATGTATAAAAAAAGATTCTGTGAGGGATTTGAACCCAGTGTCAGTATGCCTCAGCCCGGATTTGAACCGGGGACAACCAGATCTTCAGTCTGGCGCTCTCCCAAACTGAGCTACTGAGGCGGGC
>JAHDSI010000056.1 GCA_018432765.1 Methanoregulaceae archaeon
CCCGGTTCACGTGGCGTCTCATTCACACGGTCTTCCGCCTATCGCTCCTCTTTCGGATGGACGATGAACGTGAATGACGTCCCTCCCGTCCGGTCCAGGTCGATGGTGCCGTTCAACTGGGTGACGAGCGAGTTCACCAGTCGGAGGCCGAGGGAGTCGGTATTCCTCCAGTCGATGGTATCCGGGATGCCCACACCGTCGTCGCTGACGGTGAACCGGAACGTCCCGTCATCTTCCGTGCTCCCGGTGATGCGGATCTCTCCCCCCCTCCCTTCAGGGAATGCGTACTTGAGACTGTTTGATACCAGTTCGGTCATGATGAGCCCGAGCGGTATGGCCGTGTCGATATCGATAGGGAGGTCCTCCATCGAGATCGTGTACGAGATCCGGCGTGCGTTGACTCCGTAGAAGACGAAGTGACTGTTGACGAGGAAATCGACATAGTCCCTGAACGAGATACTGGAGATCTCCTCGGAGCGGTACATCCGCTCGTGTACAAGAGCCATCGCCGTGATCCTGTTCTGGCTCTCGCGGATGGCGGCAAGGGTCTTTTCATCCGTGATGTATCGTGCCTGGAGGTTCAGGAGCGAGATGATGATCTGGAGGTTGTTCTTCACCCTGTGGTGGACCTCCCGCAGCAGGATCTCCCTGTCTTTCAGGGCACTGGTCAGCTGTGCAGTCCTCTCCTCCACCCTCTGTTCCAGGACCCGGTTCAGGGACCGGATCTCTTCTTCGATCAGTTTCAGGTCGGTGATGTCGGAGTACATCGCAAAAGAGCCGCGGAACGTCCCCCCGGTATCGAAGACCGGTGTGACCGATGCAGAGATCCAGAGCGGCCGTCCGTCCTTCCTGACGAATTTTCGCTCGAAGTGGTCCGTGATTCCCTCCCGCTGCCTCTCCTTGCGGGTGACCGTGTCCGGGAGTTCGCCGCTGTCCATGAATGACGTGATCTCTTTTCCGATCATCTCCTCCCGGGAATACCCGAGTATCGTGGCCATCCTCTGGTTCGCGTAGGTGATGCGAAAGTCCTGGTCCATCTCCCAGATGCCTTCTGCGGAGGTCTCGACCATCCGGCGGAACCTCTCCTCGCTCTTCCTGAGCGCGTCACTTGCCTGGATGCGGGAGATATGGCTGCCGAGCTGGATTGCGAGGGTCTTGACGTTTTCCTGCATCTCCGGGGGTATTGTCTCCTTCGCGTGTGAGGCGATGTTTAAGCAGCCGACCACCCTGCCCTGGTCTGTGAAGGGCACGACGGCCGCCGCCTTCAATCCTTCGCTCACCAGGATCCCGGAAAGATCAGTCGGGACGTCAGAGAGTGTGGGAAAGAGTGCCTCCCCGCCCATGACAATCCTGGTCTGCGGAGAGGACGGGGGGAGGTATTCCTCCTGCCTGTAAAATGCCTCGGAAACGCCCGAGGCGCATACGAGTCGCAAACCCCCTTCCCCGTCGACGAGATAGATCCCGCCGGCGTCCATCCGCGTGAAGTCGAGGATGATGTGAAGGCATTCGGACAGGATATCGTAGGGGGATGCTGACGATGAACAGGCGGTCGCAATACGGTGCTGTACCTGGAGGAGATGTTCCCTCTGCTTCCGTTCCGTGATATCGACGAGAAGGTTGAGGGTTGCCGGTCTGCCGTTCCAGATGATTACCGCAATGGAGAGCTGCACCCACCTCTCATCGCCCCGGACTTCAACCAGCCGGAAGTCATAACTGGTGGGCAGGGATTCACCACGGATGCGTCTCTGATACCTCTCGACGACCATTTCGCGGTCGTCGGGGTGGATGAAGCGCTCGAACGGGGTGCCATGGAGGTCTTCATACGATTCATCGGTAAGACGGAGTGCGGCAGGATTCGCATACTCGACCAGCCCGTCCTGTATGACCACCACCCCTTCGGTGGCATTCTCGACAAACGTCCGGTATCTCGCTTCGCTCTCCCGCAGCGCAGCCTCGGCCTGGATGCTGTCCGTGATATCCTGGTTCGCACCATAGGTCTTCGCAACGGTTCCGGACTCTCCCAGGACCCCTGCAATGCGGACGCTGATGTGACGGGTCTCCCCGTCTCTCCGCACGATCCGGTGCTCGATCCGGGAGCTGAACTGGGTTTCCTCCGACTCCAACGCGTTTTTGACCTCCTCTGCAACGAAATGCCGGTCATCAGGGTGGACGAACCGGTCGCTGTACGTCTTCGACGACATCTGGTATCCCCCTTCCCGGGATGCGGTAGTCGCGTAGAGCGCGTAAAAACTGTCGTTGAACGTGAACAGGTCTTCCGCCACGTCGTATTCCCACGCGACAAGATGCGCGAGGTCCATGGCATTGGTGAGCTGTATCTGTTTCTCCTGTATGGCCTCTTCACTGCGTTTCCGGTCGGTGATGTCGCGGGCTATCCCCTCGATTGCGACAAGGTTTCCGTCATCGTCGTAAACCGGGTGGTTGACCTGTTCTGTCCATATTATCGAGCCGTCTTTCTTCTTCCACCGGAGCACGAGCGGTTTTTCAAAGGCTCCAGGATCACGCAGGAACGATTCTGCCAGGTGGCAGTCTTCTTCATGCACACATCTCCAGCCGATGTCCGGGTCGGCATACAGCTCTTCAGGGGTGTATCCCACGATCTTCGTGGCAGAAGGTGAGACATACGTAAATCCCCTCTTCGGGATGAATTCATACCGGAAGATAAGGTCATGTGCGTTCTCTGCGAAGAGGCGGTACCGTGCTTCGCTCTCACGGAGGGCCTCTTCTGTCTGTTTAAACCCTGTGATATCCCGGATGGACTCGATCGCGCCTGTTATCCTGCACCGGGTGTCATAGAGGGGAGTCGCTTTCCCCCACAGCACGGCTTTTCCATCTTTCACCGTTGCTTCCGATGTCTCGGCCATGAGATACCGCCCTTCTTTGCGGACAAATGCGTATTTTTTTGCAATCTCCTCGTCAGGCTTGAGGGCGAGGTCGATGAGGATCGGGCGGCGTTCCCCGTAGAACGGGATGGCATATTCGTAATCACCTTTCCCGATCATCTCGCGTTCCGGGACGCCGGTCATCTCCTCGATGGCCTTGTTCCAGGCGATCACTCTGCCGTCCGTATCGATGGCGAAGGTTGCATCGGGAAGGAACTGGATGATCTGCCGCAGCCGGTCCTCGGTTTCGAGACGGTCGTGTTCGGCCCGGTGCAACCCGACAGCACGGGTAATCTTCTGTTCCAGGTCTGTGAACTGCACTGCCGGCTCCCCGCATTTCTGGACGTAGAAATCCGCTCCATGCTCGTAGGCCTCGATCACTATCTCTTCATGGCCTTTTCCGGTGAAGATGATGAACGGTGTGCTATTTCCTGACCCACGGAGTTTTTTTAAGAGTTCTATCCCGTCCATCCCCGGCATCTGGTAGTCGGACACGATGACATCATAGGGTGCCTGCTTCAGTTTCCGGAGCGCAATGGCGGCAGATTGCGCGACGTCGACAGAATATTTCCCTGTTCGTTCCAGCGCGATCCGGGTCATCTCGAGTATGGAGGCTTCGTTATCAATAAAAAGAACTGAGATCACTAAATCCGCTCCAGGTATTCTGCTCCGACCGGTGCGTTGCAGGTCAGTCTGTATATAAAGATTAACAATATTCCTCTATTTATAAAAAATTGTGGTTTTTATTCCGTCTTCGTCTGTTTTGTTGCATATGGGCACATGTCCGCACCACGAACGCGGTGAGTCCGGGTGCTTGCGAACGGAGCGATCCCTGCACCACTCTTCTTCGGGCATGTCCCGGGGTGGTTTTTCGGAGTTTGCCGGCCGGATTCCCTCCGGGGGAATAAACGGGAGAGCGGGGTCGTCTTTTGCCCTGGTCCCGTTCTTCCAGCGAGGCGGCTGGCCGTCAAGGGGGGCCAGGGGTGTCCGGTGAATCACGGATCACTCCTCACTGCCCGTGTTCCAGGTGACCCGGGAACATGATGACAAAAAATCAGCAGGTTTAACGGGGTAACGGTTTTAGCTATCTCTCATGAAGAAGAGTATACTTCTCCTCTGCATGCTGGTCGTCGCCGTGATGCTCCTCTGCGGCTGTACCAGCACCCCTCCGTCAGAGCCGGCGACCACGGCACCGACCACGGAGCCGAGCCCGTCCGTCACCGAAACCCCCGGGCAGCCTCTCTCCTTTGCCGAGGAGATCGCCATTATCCAGCAAAGGACCGATGAAGCAGGCCCGATCACGATGGCGATGCACACGACGACTTACATCGAACTGATGGAGAACCCGACCACCGGGTATCTCTGGAACGCGACGGTCACGCCGGGGCTCGCGATTGTGAACGACACCTACATCCCCCCTGCTGACCCGATGCCGGGAGCAGGCGGCATGCATGCGTGGACGGTCGAGGCGATCGCACCCGGGGACCAGACCTTCACCGCGGTCTACCACCGTCCATGGGAAGACCCGTCTCCTGACGACGTCACCTACACCATGCAGTTCGTCGTCACCGGGTAAGGTTCCCGTATCCCCCCTTTTTTTGAGCATCCTCGCTCCTCCCGCGCCGGTCCAAATCGCCACTGTCCCCGCGAACCACAATCACCTGGTTCTCCTGGAGCCCAGGCATAGGCTTGTACC
>JAHDSI010000027.1 GCA_018432765.1 Methanoregulaceae archaeon
ATAGCCCCGTGCTGTCTCTCCCAAACGGGTCTGCCAGAAGATCACATTGCTGTTACCGGGATAGCCCCGTGCTGTCTCTCCCAAACGGGTCTGCCAGAAGATCACATTGCTGTTACCGGGATAGCCCTGGAATGTCTCTCCCAAACGGGTCTGCCAGAGATCTTGTCCAATCTCCTGGATATTTTTCGTCCAGATCGCTCTCGTCCCGGAGCTGGTGAATCATGGTTTGCCAGGTGGAAGAGAAGTGGATCCAGCCGGGAGAACATTAATTCTCGGTTCAGAAAAGAGGGTGTTTGATGGATCCGAATCCTGACAGGATATCTTCTTTCAGGCCTGGTCACCCGCAATCTTTGGATCGTCGCGAACCCTGCTTCGAAATTCCCCTATTGTGCATAGGCTTCCACTAGGTCGCGTGCGGTGATGATCCCTGCAAGGTCATTTTTCCTGACGATGGGAAGCCTTCTCACATGTTTCGATGCCATCATCTGTGCCGCTTCATGGATGCTGATGCCCGAGGGTGCGGTGATGAGCGGAGAGGAGGAGACCTCCCCGACTCCGATCTCCAGGCTCGAGCCTTTGGCGAGGAGACCTGATAACAGGTCGCGCTCTGTGAATATTGCATGCGGTTTGCCTTCACGTGAGACGATGACACTCCCGATACGCTTCCTTCCCATGGTATCAACCACCTTGGATACGGGCGTGTCGCTCTCAACACTCACAAGGTCACGTGTCATGTAATCGTCAACCGAGAGTGTGGTCTCGGGGGCGTCCGGCATCTCCCTGATCAGGTCGGATGCGGTGACGATGCCTTCAAGATGTCCGCAGGAAAAGACCGCAAGACGCCCTTTTCTCTTTATCATGGTCCGTGCAGCCTCGCGTATCTCGAGATCCGGGCAGATCCTGACGAGTGGGAATGACATGACCTGCTCGACGGTCGTGTCTCCGGGATCGAGCCTGCCGGCAAGGACTCTCGAGATGAGGTCCCGTTCTGTTACGATACCGATGGGGCTACCGTACTTCACCACGAACAGGCTCCCTATGTGACGTTCTCCCATGATCCGTGCGGCATCTTCCATCGTTCTCTCGGGAGTGGTGACAACCACGCCGGGGGTCATGATATCCGAGACCTTCCTGTGCCGCTTGTATTCAGAATATGCCCGGTCAAGGATGCTCGGGAACCGCATACCGGGCCTTTTTGCTTTTACCATGGTCGTTATTCCTCCACGCAGGACAATGCCCGTATTATTCAAAGGAATATATATATCTTCGCGAAATCACGACAGGCTGAACCATGCCAGGGCATCCGGTCTCCGGCGGGTGGCCGGGAACACTGGCCGACAGGTACCATGTGCGGGGATGGGCAGCGGGAACGCAAAAATGCCGCCGCCGCCACCAGCATCCTCCTGCAGTTCCACTCCCATGGATTACGGAGTCTTCAGGTGACCCGATATTTTTGCTGGATACTCCCGGGAGAGCCTCCCTGACCGGAGAGCAGGTATGGAAAAATTATGTGCCGCCATTCACCTGCAATCCGGACCATCCGGTTCATTCATTCGTGTCTCGTCAGTCTCCGCTCTTTTCGTGTATAATAGAGAATGAGCAGGCCGGCAAGGAAGACCGGGTAGAAGAGATCCATGTACATGACCGGTCCGGCATTGTTTGGCGAATAGTTGCCAAATGCCACCATCTCGTATACATGCCCGAGTCCGGCACCGATATAGAATATGCCGGTTCCGATGACGGTCGCGGTCCAGAAACCGATGTTTCGAAATTTCAGGCAGAGAAGTCCGACGATGCCGAGCGCGAGATCCCACATCCCCACTTCCCGCTGGAAGGGGCTTCCCGTGGGCCAGCCGATGGATTCTGCCACCTGGTCTGGAAAGATCAGGTGTCCAAGCCCGCCATACACGAGGCCTGCGCCAAGCCCTATGGCAAGCTGCCACATCAGGAATATCTCGAGCGCCTGCACACCATGGGCACGGCGCCATCGCATGTGTCCGAGGGCGATGCACGCACCAAGGATCGGGAAGAAGAACGGCCAGAGATAGACGAAGAGATCCATGGTGGTGTATTGACAGGACGAGGAAAAAATGATTGTGGAGATTGAGATGATACTATCCCGGAATTCAGATATATCTCGCCTTTCTGGAGAGTTTTTCCGGCGTATAGAGCGGTTTTTTCGGCAGGCCTTTCGTCTCTTCTTTTATCACCGATATGAGGTCGTTTGGGGTGAATTTTTCCTTGTATGGCTTTTTCGGGGTCGACTTCGACCTGATGGTCACGGTGAGCGTCCCCGCCTCGAGTTCCTCGTCGCCCACAACGACCACGTACGGAACCCAGTCCATGCCTGCCTCCCTGACCTTCTTGCCGACGCTCTCGTCGCGGTCATCGAGGTCGCATCGAATCTGTGCTGCATTGAAGATTCCTGACATCTTCGCTGCAAAGTCGAGGTGGCGTTCTGCCACCGGTATGACCCTGACCTGGGTCGGCGAGAGCCAGGTGGGGAAGTGCGCGACCTCCTGGTTCGCGGTATTCTCGAGTATCGCACAGATCACCCGCTCAATGCTTCCCGTGGGTGAACAGTGCAGTATGGGGGGGTGGACTTCCCTGCCGTCTTTATGGTACTTGATGTCGAACCGTGTCGAGGACTCCACGTCTATCTGCACCGTGGGGTTCTCGATGGGCCTTCCCTGGCCGTCGATTGCGGCGAGATCGACCTTTGCGATCCAGTAATGCACCCGGTCGGAGAGGACCTCGATGAGCATCGGCACCCCTGAATCGGCTACGATCTTCTTCACCCATCTTTCGTATTGGTCATAGAACTCCCTGGTGCACCGGAAGACTCCCACGAGGTGTGTTCCAAAATCTTCGCCCGTCTCCCACCCCATGGCAAGCTGTTCCTCGAACGATTTCAGGGCCTCGTCCATGTCGGTGCAGAGGGTGTGCATGTCGGGCATGGTGAATGCACGGAGACGCTTGAGCCCGATGACTTCGCCCTTCTGCTCGTGCCGGAACGAGTAGGTGGAGAGTTCGTACATCTTCATGGGAAGCGTGTTCGGCGAGATGTGCATGTCCCGCATGATGGAAAACATCCCGAAACAGGCTGCGAACCGGAGCATCATGTTGCGGTTGCCGCTCTTGAAACGGTATTGCCGTTCACCGAACTTGTCGGCATGCTCGAAGATGGCACGGTCGCCAAGGTCGTACATGACAGGAGTCTCCACCGGTGTCCCGCCATAGGCAAGCACCTTCGCGAGCACGTAGTCGGCCAGGAGGTCACGCACCAGTTTCCCCCTGGGCATCCAGCGGAGATGGCCCACGTCCGACACCGGCTCGTAGTCCACCAGTTCCTTGGATCGCATCAGGTCCACGTGGATCGGCTCGCCGCCGCCGGACCCTGCCTCGCCCATCTCCTTCCTGACCAGGCAGCCGAACGGCGAGTCGTCCATGTATTCCGAGACATCGTGCCTGCTGCCGTCAGGTGCCAGGACAAAGAAGGTGTGTTCGACCACTTTCTTCTCCGGTTTTGCCCCTTCCTCCGAGGGGACAATGGTCTTGGAGAGCTCGGATAAGGGGTGGCCCTTGCACGAGAGGCGGAATGCCTTGTACCAGCCGAACGGGGCACGCTTGACGGCGTAGCCTTCCCCTGCAAGAGATGATTCCATCTCCTTTAAAGCCCGTATGGCAGCGTCGGGTCCGGAGAGGTCGCTTGACAGGTGTGCATAGGGATAGACAACGATATTCTGGATGGAGAGCTGGTCGGCAGTCTTTTTTACCTCGGTCACGGCCTGGCCGACCACCCCCGAGATGTCGTCCTCGTCCACCGCTTCCACGGCACAGAATACGGTCAGGGCCTCCTCGGCCGAGTCTTTCAATATACTGGTCTCCTCGGCCATCCCGGTCTTCTTCTTTGCTTCGTATTCGATAAAATCAGAATGAATTAATAAAAGTCGCATCGTTCATCTCCGTATCCATCGGATCATCCGCATATATTGTGCGTTCATCCGGTATATATCCATTCAACTCTTTCGGGGATTCGCGTGGTACCGCGAGAGCGTCGCCTGACGCTGGTCCATGTACTTGGCGTCAGCCTTCAGGTTGTATGGCTGTTCCGCACGTTCCGTGGTGTAGAAGACGAGCTGGCCTACCGGCATGCCTGCATACATCTTCACCGGTCTCTGGTTCACGTTGCACATCTCGAGCGTGATGGACCCACGGAACCCTGCGTCTATCCACCCCCCTGTCTGGTGCAGCTCGACTCCGAGCCTGGCGATGCTGCTCTTGCCCTCGATGCTTGCAACGATGTTGTCAGGAAGCCCGACCACCTCAAGGGTCTCGGCAAGCATGAACTGGCCCGGCTGTAATACCACTGATTCGGCATGCATCTCGCTGGTCTTTTCGGAGATGGTGCCGCCCTGGTAGGGGTCGATTATCTCGTCTCCTTCCAGGTACCACAGGAAGTGGTCTCCCAGGCGGATGTCGAGGGAATTGGGCTGTACGAGGTCCGGCTCGAATGGGTCGACCATGATATATCCCCTCTCGATGCGGTCCCGTATCTGCCAGTCGACTAGGATCATCAGGGTACTAATGGGGACGGTATGATAATTAGGACTTCGGGCGACAACCCGCAGGTGGAATGCCGGGGAGTCGCAGGCACTCGTATCAGGCCGCCCCTCCCTGCACCTGGTGCGGCTCCAGCTCCCCGTCATGATATACCATCACCGTTGCAGATCCTCCTTTTGAAAGACTCCGCATCCGCCGTTTATACTCTTTTCCGGAGTGGAAAAGTCCGTTTATTGAGAAATACTCCACCATGAACCTGAGAAACGATATCTCGTGGGTGAGAAAGGCACACTCGTACTCCTTTGTCTGGCGGGCAAGAGCCAGGCACTCCTCGTCAGGAATCGCGTGGTGATACTCGCCATGTTCGTCAAGGCCCGAGATCTGCCTCCAGTCGACCCTGCCGTCCGGTCCGGCTTCACGGTGCAGCATGTAGGGATAGACCCTGCAGATCGAGAATCGCCGGTCATAGATCCGGCAACGGCCGCCCTCGAGGAACCAGCACGACCCGGCCCTGTCGTTTTGTGTCCGCAGCGCGTAGCCGGAGACGTAAAACGTTCCGTTCTGGTCGCAGAACTCCGGGTCCGGGGCGGGCTCGAGGGCGTCGGGATCTACGGACCGTGCAACGGCCACGTCGCGGTCAAGCAAAAAGACGTGACCGTTGAAGGAACGTGTGCAGCATTTGGCACAGGAGGTGCACGAAAAGCCCACATCGCGGATGACCGAGGCCAGGCGTTCCACCGGGTATGCACGCAGCGACTCTCTCTCCCTCTCAAGGGCTGCTACCTGGTATCGAATGGGAATATCTGGAACGGTGATCACCGGTGATGGATCTCTATCCTATTTTTTCGAGGTTATCAGGTATCTGCCTTTGGGACAGGGAAAAAAGGATTATGGTGGGAGTGCGGGAAGGGACGTGTCGACCCCCGTGATCTCGCTCAAGTAGACTCCCGATCCGACCCACCATCTCCCGTCGACTGGCAGGACATAGCCGATCTTCTGTTCAAGCCGGTTGTCCCTGTCAGGATTCGGCCAGATGAAGACGACGAACCCGCCACCCGATCCGGCGGTTTCGGAGAGTGCCCGGATATTCTTCATCCCAAACGGGTCCTCCCGCTCGATGAGGCTCTCTCCGATCGATTCGGTCAGGTAGGGGTGCGCGAGGAGCGTGCCATTGTAGTCATAGGCGTACAGGTAATGCCCCTCCGCGTCCACGAACATTCCGGTCCGGTTCGATATCTCCCTGAATGCCTCGTCTTCCCCCTGTAGGCGGCCATATTCGACCCCCGACTCCACGAGCGAGATCATCGTGTCCACTACAGGCGGGTACTCTCCCGGTTCGTCACCGGCAAGGTCGGTTATGTATATTCCGGATCCTATCCACCAGTCGGTTCCGGCGGGGCAGGAATACCCGATCTTTGGAATGTAGGTATCAGGGGCGTCTTCGTCGATCACCCCGCCTTCAGGCCTCGGATAGAGATAGGCACTGTAGCCTCCCCCGTTCGAGGCGGCATATTCGGCGATCCGTATCACCGGCAGGCCGCGGATGTCGGTCCAGTCCGACCGGTCGCCCCCCACCTGTTCAGCCTCGTAGGGGTGGGCAAGCAGCGTCCCGTCAAAGTCGTATGCATAGATATAGAGATCTCCCTTCGAGTACAGACCCGACTTCTTTGAAAATTCCTCGAGTGCCGTGGCCTGCCCGGTCTCGCGTGCATAGTATGCGGCGTCCTGCACGAAAGCCACAAGCTCTTCCGGGGTCATCTCGACCCGTGCTCTCTCCCCGGGCACGCCTGTCATGCAGCCGGAAGAGAGGAGAACCGCGATGAGAAGAATTATTCCAGATAAAACAAGTATCTGCCGTGCCGTCATGAGTACAATTATTGGCCAAATCAACAGTTAAAGACAGCGAACCGGGCAGGAAAGGAGATCACTTCCCCCCGGGAGTCTGTTGTCGGCCTGGGGTACCGGGATTTTTCTGTTTTCAGTGGTCTTCATCCGGGCCTGCATCACCATGTGCAGACCTTTCCGGGTCTATGTGCCACTCTGATCTCCGCATCAGGCCGTGAAGGGTGCTTGCCTCGCGGGCGGTCAGCCTGGCTCTCCCGAGGATCCGCCGCATCATCAGCATGGTGTTCTGCCTCTTGAACCCGGGATGGTTGATCAGGTCGAGATAGCTGTCGATATGGCGGTACAGGTATTCCATCTCCTCGCGGGAGGCGAGCAGGTATTCGCCACGCGGCAGGTTGGCGAGCGCGTAGCAGACCACCCCAACCGCGTGCGAGAGGTTGAGGATGGGGTACCCGGGCGAGGTGGGTATCGTGCATATCACGTCGCTTCTCTCGACCTCACGGTTATTCAGCCCCCAGTTCTCTCTCCCGAACAGGATCGAGACCCGTCCGTCGATATCCCTGACAAGTTCCCGGATCTCATCAGGCGAATAGTAGGGCATCCGCATGGAATGGCAGACCGACTTGCTCACCTCTCCGGTGGTGGCTATCACCATGTCGCTTTGAGAAAAGACCTCTTCAAGTGTGAGAACCTCTGCCGAGCGGAGAACGTCCTGCGCATGAGCCGCCCGGGCCTCGCCATCCTCGCCGATCGGGCAGGGATCGACCAGTACCAGGCTGGAAAAACCAAAGTTCTTCATGACCCTTGCAGAGAACCCGATATTCCCATCGTAGAGGGGGCTTACCAGGACGATATCTATCCGGGGCATGAAAAACAGGGGGTCTTACCTGACCGCCCTTACGGTTGCCTGTAAAACATCGATACCATTCTCGTACACCGCATTGCCGACGACTATGGTATCCGCAAACCCGGCCATCTCCTCCGCCCTCTCGGGCGAGTCGATACCGCCGCCATAATAGAGGTGGGCGGAGTCGAGTGCCCTGCTGGCGGATTCGACGATTGCCGGATCGCCGTAGGTGCCGCTGTACTCGATATAGATGATTGGAAAATGGAAGTACTGCTCGGCGACCTCGGAATATGCCGCGACCTGGGACGCCGAGAGACCGCATTCCGCCCGTGTCACTCTTCCGACCGACGAGGCAGGATTCAGGACGATGTAGGCCTCCGGCACCACCCGTTTCCAGTCGACGCACTGCTGTGAAACCCATTCCCGGTGTTTTCCGACAATCCACCTGACATCAGGCGTATTCAGGACGCTCGGGACGAAGAGGAGATCCACGCCGTCAAAGATGACCGCCTCGGGGCCGGCGGGCTCCACGACAAGAGGGAGGCCATATTCGGCTACCTGGGCGAGCAACTGTCCCATGTTCTCGCGTGTGACGTTCAATGTTCCGGAGAGCATCAATGCGTCTGTACCGCTGGTGACGATCCCGGCGATCTCGTCTGCCGTAAGGTTCTTGTCAGGGTCGAGCTTTGTGACGTGGACCCAGTTTTGCCATTTTGTGTTCATATCCTTCCAGTCCTCGCAGTCTTTCCCGATCTATGTCAACGGACCTTTTTTTGGTTTTCCCGGGCGATCTCCTGGAACTCCCTGATCTTTTCGGCCGGAATGCCTGACTTATGAGAGATCTCAATCGCATCTGCCCCGAGGAGCTGTTTCGGCTCGATAATCCCTGCCGAAAGGAGTCTCTCGTACATGGCCTCGCCGACCCCCCTGACCGCAAGAAGTGCCTCTTTCCCCCTCTCTACCCTGTTTTTCGGGTATTTCTCGGGGAGGTCTCTGCCAAGAGCCTTTGCAACGGTCTCAACGTGGCGGTAGACGGTGTCGGGACCGACACCGGATATGGCGGAGATGTACACATAGGGATAGTCGAGGAGATCCGAAGGACCAATGATCCCTGCAGCCTGGTATTTTTTCAGGCTTACCGCAGGTATACCGATCTCCTTAAACTCCCTGTTTGCGCGGAGTTTTTGTGACTCGGAAAGAAGCGTGTCGGCTTCCTTCTCACCAACCCCGACACTCTTCAACAGTTTTTTATTGGCATTGGAGAGATCGGTGATATCGTTGATCCCTGCTTCATGCAGTTTCCTGATGACCGAGGCGGGGCTTCTCCCCCTCCGGGGAGGGAGGTGTTTTCTCACGAATTTCCGGCAGTCCGATCTTCTCCGCAGGAGGTCGAGGACATCGTTCGCCTCTGCAACAATCCTTTCTGCGAGATCATGTGGCACGTCCAGTACTGCCATAGCCCTGTCCGGAGAACTGTTGGCGAGTTCGGAGACGGTGTAGATGTGGCTGGCGTTCAGTGCATCGAGCATGGGAGCGGAGAGTGTCGGGATCAGTTTGAGCGTCTCCCTGTTGGAACTGATGTGGTGACAGAGCGGGCAGCCGATGTCCCATGGTCGCGCTCCCTTGCGGACAAGTCGCACGTGGTGGAGCCCGTGGGTCTCGCAGACCTGGTCGGTACGGACCGCGAAACCCCAGGCTGTCATGGGCAGGCTGATATTGAAGTTGCAGTCAGGATAGTTGGTGCAGCCGATGAACTGGGTCTGGCCCCGCATGTGCCGGATCCGCAGGTCGTGACCGCATACCGGGCAGGGCCCAAGCGTCAGCTCCTCGGCGGTCTGCTCCATTATCTCCGACCCGATCACCTGTTCGTGCTCTTCCAGCTGGTCGAAGACCGAGTGAAGCATCTTCCGCGATTCCCTGACCACGTCCTCACCGCTCCGTGCACGCTCCTTTATCTGCTGCATGTGGGACTCCAGTGTCTGGGTCATGTCGGGGCGGGTTATGGTGTCGGCATGAACCTCGAGCGAATCGATCACTGCCCGTCCCACGAGAGTCGGCCGAAGCGGCGTTCCTTCCACGTATTTCCGGGATATGAGTTTCTGTATCACCTCGTGCCGGGTACTCTTGGTGCCGAGACCGAGTTCCTCCATCTTCTGTATGAGCCTGCTCTGGGTGAAACGCGGTGGTGGTTGCGTCTCTTTCTCCTCGAGGTTCACTTCGCGTATGGGAAGGTGCTCCCCCTCCTTCATCTTCGGGAGCATGTACTCCGTCGCCTTGCTGTACGGGTAGACCCGCCGCCATCCTGCTTCGAGAAGGCGGCCGCCGGTAGCGGTATAGGGTTCGCCGCCGGCATCAAGGATCACCTTCATCGTCATCCACCGGGCGTCCGGGCTCAGGGTGGCGAGGAACCGGCGGACAACCAGCTCGTAGATCTTCCAGCGGTCGTCACCGAGCGCCTGCCTGGTTGCGGCTGCCGAGGGATGGATGGGCGGGTGATCGGTGCTTGACTTCTTCCCGCGGGTGGGAACCTCCCGTCGGTTGGCTGTCACCCAGGAGACATCGTCGTGGAACGGGGAGTTTTGCAGGGACCTCAATATTCCGGGGATGTCGAGGGTGGGCGGATAGACGGTGTTGTCGGTTCGCGGGTAGGATATGTACCCGTTCATGTAGAGGTCCTCGGCAAGCCTCATGGCATTCGCAGCCGAGAAGCCGAGCCGTGCCGCCGCCACGATGAAGGACGTGGTATCGAACGGCGTAGGTGCCCGGTCTATCTTGCTTCCCTCTTTTATGGAGGAGACCACGAGAGGTTCGCGTGTCCTCTCGCGTGCCGCCAGGGCCTCTTCATGGTCGGTAAAACGCGGGGTCGTGTGCCTGGCATCGATCGCCTCGCCGTCCTTCGCGGTCTGAAGGGAGAGCTGCCAGTATTTTTCGGGAACGAACGCCTCGATCTCTTTCTCCCTGTCCACGATCATGGCGAGCGTGGGGCTCTGGACCCTGCCCACAGAGAGGATATTCGCACCCCCCCTCCGGGCGGCAAG
This sequence comes from Methanoregulaceae archaeon, assembly GCA_018432765.1. Lineage (GTDB taxonomy): Archaea > Halobacteriota > Methanomicrobia > Methanomicrobiales > Methanospirillaceae > SD8. Next base: position 10,294 of record JAHDSI010000027.1, read on the forward strand.
GCTGATGAACCGGGTGAGTGACGCCCCCCACATGAGGTCTATCACCTGCCTCGTTTCTCCGGCAGATGCGAGATCGAAGTCGATTCCTGTCGTATGACCGAAAGCCTGCCTGATCTCGTCAGGGGTGATGGCCGAGAAACGCACCCGGTCGACCGAGACATCCGGGTTCACTGCCCTGACCAGTTCGTAGGCTTCCTTGCCGATGAGTTCTCCTTCGGTGTCAAAATCCGTCGCGATCGTCACCCGGTCCGATCTCCTTGCCAGTTTCTGGAGCACGCCCACGATCTTCTTCTCGGTTGGAATCTTCACCGTGGGAGCGTCTATCAGGCTTCTCGGTGTCTTCTCCGTGCTTCTCCAGTTGGAATAGCCCCTGACAAAGTCCACCTCCACGACGTGACCCCGCAGCCCGACCACGGTCTGGTCGTCGAAGTGGTAACTGGATATTCCCCCGTCACGGGTCTCCTTTACTGTATCGTCTCCTGCAAGGATGTTGGCGATTCTCCGCGCAGATATGTTCTTCTCGGCCACGATGAGGTGCATGCCGTTCACGTTCCCCCGTGCGAGAGGATCTCGCGCAAGCGCCGGTTGACGTCTCCCGGGTCGACTCTGCCACGAGTCTTTCGCATCACCTGGCCGACCAGGAAGTTCAAGGCCTCCTTCCTGCCATTATGGAAGTCTTCCACCGCCTGGGGGTGCTCTTCTGTCACCTCTTCGATAACTGCGTCGAGCCCGTCATCTGCAGTCTTTGCCAGGTTGAGCCTTGCCACGCACGTGGAGGGGGCCTCGCACTGGCAGCCCTCTGCAAGCTGGTCAAGGATTACCCTGAGTACCTCGACTGCGCTCTTGTCGGTGATCACATCTTCCCTGAGCATCTGGAGGAGTTCTATGAAATGAGAGGGGGAGACCTTCGCGATATTCATGTCACGGTAGTTCAACTCCCCGAGCAGGGTATCGGCAACCCACGTGGCGGCAATCCGTGGATCGACCGCTGCGACCTTCTCGTAGAATTCTGCGACCCGGAGGTCACCTGTCAGTGTCCGTGCATGGTTGTACGAGCACCCGTACTCCTCCATGAACCGGTTATGGCGTGCGTCAGGCAGTTCGGGGAGGACGATCCTTTCGCACCAGTCGCTGACCCGCAGCGGGACAAGGTCGGGTTCCGGGAAGTAGCGGTAATCCTGTTCCATCTCCTTGCTCCGGGAGGCGGTGGTCACTCCCCGTGTCTCCACGAAATGCCTTGTGGCGGTCTCGAGCCTCTGCCCCCTCCGGATCAGGTTCTTCTGCCTGGTAATCTCGAAGGTCAGCGCCTTCTCCACACCCTTGTACGAAGAGATGTTCTTGATCTCGGTCCTGCCCCGGCCCTCCATGCCTTTGCCGTGCGCCTCAAACCAGCCTCTCGGCTGGATCGAGATGTTGGCATCAACGCGGAGCGACCCTTCTTTCTCGCTGTCGAATACGCCAAGGTATTCCAGGGTGGCCCGGAGCTTGTTCAAGAACCTCCTCGCCTCCTTCGGGGACCTGATATCAGGTTCGGTCACCATCTCGATCAGGGGGATGCCTGCCCGGTTGTAGTCGACGAGGGTGTATTTCGGCCTGTCGGCACCCCCCTTGTGGACGAGCCTGCCCGGGTCCTCCTCCATGTGCACCCGTGTTATCCGGACGGTCTTCTCCCCGTTGTCGCCCTCGATCCTGAGCCACCCTTCCACGGCTAGCGGCTTGTCGTACTGGCTTATCTGGAATCCCTTGTTCAGGTCAGGGTAGAAGTAGTTCTTCCGCGAGAACTCGGACTCCTCGAGAACCCGGCAGTTCAGGGCCTTGGCGACTTTGAGGGCAAATTCCACGGCTTTGCGGTTGACGGCAGGAAGGCTCCCCGGCAGGCCCAGGCAGATGGGACAGACATGCGTATTCGGCCCGTCGTCCCGGTAATCGGTCGAGCAGCCGCAGAAGAGCTTGGTCCGGGTGTCGAGCTGGCAGTGGACCTCGAGGCCGATGATGACCTCATCGTCTCCCTCAAGCGCCTTGAAGGCAGGTGATCCGGAGACCGAACTCATGCTGACACCCCTTCTTCAAAGGCATACGCAACATCGATCACCCGTTCGTCCGCACACCACCGTCCCATGATCTGGAGCCCGACCGGCATCCCGTCCACCTTTCCGCAGGGGACCGAGATTGCCGGGACGCCCGCAAGGTTTGCGGGAACGGTGAGTATGTCCGAAAGATACATGGAGAGGGGATCACTCTTTTCGCCGACCCGGAAGGCGATCGTCGGCATGGTTGGCCCGGCAAGCACGTCCACCTCGGAGAAGAGGCGGGAGAAGTCTGCAGCCACGTTCCGGCGGGCCGACTGGGCCTTGGCATAATATTTGCCATAATACCCGGAAGAGAGGGCGAACGTCCCGAGCATCACCCGCCTCCGGACCTCCTTGCCGAAGCCGTCGCGTCTCCGCTCCTGGAACGATTCGTGCCACTGCTTCTTTGGATCGGCAGGAGGGCCATACCTGACGCCGTCGAAGCGGGCAAGGTTCGAGCTCGCCTCGCTCATGCAGGTTACGTAGTACGCGGCGAGGGCATAGTCCATGCTTGGCATGCGGCAGGTGATGATCTCTGCCCCGAGTCTCTCGAGAAGCGAGATCCCCTCCCATACGATGGACGCGACCCGCGGGTCCACCCCCTTGCCGAAGTATTCTTCAGGGACTCCGACCTTCAGGCCGTGAATGTCGGGGTCGGGCGTATGGGTGTATGGAGCGGTTATCGATGTCGAGTCACGGGGGTCGTGGCAGGTGAGGACCTGCAAGAGGAGGGATATGTCAGGGACGTTTGCCGCCATCGGTCCAATCTGTTCGAGAGAGTTGGCATATGCCACCAGACCGTAACGCGAGACACGGCCGTACGTCGGTTTCATCCCGACAATGCCGCAGAATGCTGCGGGGCAACGGATGGATCCGCCCGTGTCGGTCCCAAGCGCCATCGCAACCATCCCTGATGCAACGGCGGCGGCACTCCCGCCTGATGAGCCTCCGGGGACTCTCTCCCTGTCCGCCGGGTTCAGCGTGGGCCCGTAGGCGGAGTTCTCGGTGGTTGTCCCCATCCCGAACTCGTCCATGTTGGTCTTTCCGACTATCGCCGCCCCTTCAGCCCTGAGAAGCTCGACAACATGCGCATCATAGGGCGGGATATAGCCTTCCAGTATCTTCGACCCGCACGTGGTTGGAATACCCTTCGTAGAGATGTTGTCCTTGACGGCAATGGAGACACCTGCAAGCTTCCCGTCACCGTATTCTGCCTCCGGTATCCTGGTGATGAAGGCATTGCACGGATCGGGAGCCGAAAATGCAAAAATCCCCATTACATCACCCTTGGCGCCCTGAAAAAGCCGTCTTCCGTCTCTCCCGCATTGCCGAGAATCTCGTCGGGGGGCAATGACGGGACCACCTCGTCGTCACGGAATACATTGTATAAGCCCGTCTCTGCACCGGCGCCTGCCTCCACCTGGTCCAGTATATCGAAATAATCGAGGATGTCGTTGAACTGGCCGGTAAATTCATCCAGTTCCTCACGTATTATCCCGATGTCGGCAAGTTCCGCGATATGCAAAACGTCCCTCTCTGATATCATGTCTTTATCGCCAACCAAACTGATTTATGTAGTCTTGTACCGCTTTTTTATAACCGTTTTGACGTGCAAGCTCCCTGATGGCCTTCCATATCCCGCTCCCGTATTGCATCGCTTTTTTGTCGTACATCGCGATTTCAAGCGGGATATGGCGTCCTGCCACCTCTCGTAACGGGTATTTCCTGACCCCTGACCTGACCAGGGAGCTGCCCGGTAATGCCATGGCAGCGCGCACCACCCGCACGTCAATGTAGGGAAAAGAGAAGCAGACATTGTGCAATGCAGCCACTGACTGGTCCCGTTCGGCCTGGAGCCCGAGCGAGGCAACATCCCGCTCACGCAGGCTGTCCGGGTCTTTCTCGTCATGGTAGCGCGCATAGCCCCCGAAGAGTTCATCGGCCCCCTGTCCCGCAAGGACCCGATGATATCCATGGCGCCCTGCCCACCGGGAGACGAAGTACTGGCAGACTGCGATCGATACCTCGACCGGGTTTACGACGGGGATTTTCGGCACCACTTCGCCGAGTGCCTCTGCCACGTCCCGGGTGCGGATGAGTTCATAATCGCAGGGTACGCCGAGCAGTTCGGCAGCTCTTCGGGCCTGTCTCAGGTCATGGGACCCAACCATCCCGATCGCCACGCAGGGCTTTTTCGCCAGGGCCGCAACAAGCGAAGAGTCGACTCCCCCGGAGAGGGCGCAGGCGGCGTCCTCGTCGGTGCGGAGTGCGACGGAGGTAACGATTGCCGCTTCGAGGTCCATATCCCCCGGATCTGGCCGGATATGGCTGACAACCTCGCCGTTGCAAATCACCGTGCCGGGTTCGCAGCCGCCGGGCATGATGCCGTACCGGTCACGTGCACAGCATCCGTCCCACGCGATGAAGAATTCCCCTCCAAGGCGCGGGATCTTCTCCGGCGTACCAGATACAAGGTTCTCAATCTCCATAGTATTCAGCCTGATTCCCTCGATCTCTGCCCAGCCGCGGATATTAAACACGGGAAGTCTCACTCCTCTTTCGGGATGTGCATATATCTAAGGGGACTCTTTTCCCATGAGGGTATGGGATCCGCCTGGTCACTCGCCGGACTGTTCCATCTCTTTTAACCGTGCCACCATGCTTTCCAGCGTGCGTGCTGCATTCTCCTCGGATACCGTCGGGTCCCTGAACCGGGTGAAGCGTTCACATGGCAGGTCGTCGCACTGTCCGCAGTGGTCGAATCTCTTCTCCACCACGCAGCACTCGTATATCGGGCAGCAGTCCACTCCGACAAAGGCCACCCAGAACGGAGCGCCCTTCACCGCCCGGCACCCTTCACAATCGGCCCTGTAATAATTGCACTCCCTGCAGATTATTCCGCATGCCATCACTTCCTCTTCGGCTTTTCCGGCTTCCATATGGATAGCACATGTCGGTATGCATAATGAAAGCATGGTCATGCAGGCCGAAAGTGATGCACCGGTTCCACCGGGTGAAGCTTCAATTCCTTGTCCGTCCAAAACCGCATTCATGGCAGGGACAGTGGCAGTCGACCTCGGGGCGACACGAACAAGGGTGGCTATTCGTGATGCGAAGGGTCGAACGACGGATCCGATAGAGGAGCCCACTCCGTCCGGTGGAGCTGACGGGACCCTTCTCACGGGATTTTTGGCAGGGATGATCAGGCGCCTTTTGGAAAGCGGCAAGCTTTCCGGGATCGACAGTATCGGCCTCTCGGTGGCAGGACCGGTCGATATCAGGGCCGGAATCCTGAAAAATCCCCCGAACATGCAGTTCCGGGACGTCCCTATCAGGGATACGCTCTCCCGCGAGTTCTCGGTTCCCGTGAGGGTGGTAAACGACTGCCATGCCGGTATCCTCGGCGAGCTCTCGTTTGGGAAGGCCGGAGGACGGCAGAACGCTGTGTATATCACCATCTCGACGGGCATCGGCTGCGGTGTCGTGGCAAACGGGAGGATCCTCCTTGGAAGACACGGAAATGCGGCAGAGATCGGCCATTTCCATGTCGACAGCACCTATAACCTCCAGTGCGGCTGCGGCCATTCCGGTCACTGGGAAGGGTACTCATCGGGGAGGTTCCTCCCCTGGTTTTTCCAGGAGTGGTGCCATTACCATGGGAAGGCGCACTGGGGCTCCTGCAATGCAGAAGATATATTCCAGTCTGCACAGCAGGGCGATGACGATGTGCTTCGTTTTGTCGATGAATTAAACAGGATCAATGCCAGAGGCGTATCCGACGTTATCGTCGCCTATGATCCTGAATTGATCATCTTTGACGGGGCGGTGATGCGTCACAACTCCGACCTGCTGCTCGAACCGATGATCGATTCCGTCGACCGGTACCTGGATCTGCCTGAGATCGTCATGACGGGCCTTTCCGGCGACGCACCGCTGCTCGGGGCGTCGGTTATTGCCGGGGGGCTCGATACGGCGTATGGCAGTTTTACTGCCATGACCGATGAGTAGTGTCCCCGGTGTGGGGAAATCGGCATATGAGTCGAACCAGATGGTTCAATAGTTCCGATTCAACATCGGAAAGGGAGATGTGGTATATTCCCGCCTTTATCCAGTCCCTGTATAACATGGGTTTTGCATTTCGTCCGGGTCGTTTTTTGCAGCACGGGAACCCCTGTCCTTTAACCCGAATTTGCCGGCTATCCTCTCACGAAATCATTATCAGCGCATCCGGGTACACTAATTTTGATATCTCATGTTGTTCTGGGCCCCTGTTCATGAAACCACCTGCCGGCACAGGATCGTGTACCTGTCCGCAATCTGCATAGTATTGATCTCACTCGGTTGCGGAACTGCTGCCGGGACTACAACCTCTTTTAGCCGTGAACTGGCACCAGGATGGAACCTCCTATCCACCCCCATCGTGCTCGAGGACGGATACAACAACCTGTCATGCATCCTGGATCCCGTTGAGGGGGTTGATGTTGTCCTCGGCTACGACGGCCAATGGTTCATCCCTGGCGAATCCTATGTTCTAAAACCGCTCGACGCGGTCGCTTTGAGAGTGAACCGGCCGGTCACTGCCACGTTTGTTCCTTCCACCGCCATCACGACGCTTCCTTCAAGGGAACTGGGTGAGGGGGTATTCCTCATCGGACCGGCCCCGGCAGCTGAAGACGGGGTCTTTTCTCCGATGCCTCTCGACCAGGCACTGATCAGTATCGACCAGGTTCCCGGTGGAGGAGACGGGTACATCATGGTGATCAGCCCGCCATACAACCAGCCCGGCTGGGGGTATGCGAAAGGAGGGAGTATACGTGACATGCTGCCTTTCAGGGGCTACTGGGTCGTCATGGAGAACCCGGATACCCTTTTCGGGTTCTCAACCACCCCGATCCAGGACACACCCACGCACCAGGTGGTCTGGCTGGACTACATGGACCAGGGAGGTTTTGACCGGATCGAATGGATGACAGAGAACAACGAGTCGATCTTCTCCGCAGGAGCATACGTCACTCCTGGTGACAACACCCAGTTCGCGGTCAGGTCGTACGTACAGGGCAGTGATGATCCTCTCTGGTCATCACTCTGCGATCACGGAGGGGGCGCAAGCATCGCCCATTCGGTTGACGCGGCATCAGGGTATGTCGCAGCCGTCGGAAGCGGTGTCAACCTGCAGGGTGACACGCTCTTTGTGGTACAGGTCCTGGATGCAGATACCGGTGCGGAGATATGGACAGATGCCCATGACAACGGCGGCGGATGGAACGAGGCCTACGACGTCGCCATCCAGGATGAGACGGTCATGGCCGCAGGAACAGGACGGGCCGGTGACGGGTCCGACGAGTTTCTCGTCCGGACGTACGACATCGCCACCGGAGGACTCCTCTGGAGCGATCGGTATTCTGCCGGGGGAGGGGAGAACGCCTGCCTTGCTGCGGAGGCTTCACCGCTTGCTCTCTTTGCCGGAGGCTACACGGAAACCGCGGACGGAGCACGGCTGTTTACCCTGCGGTCCTATGATCCGGCAAACGGAGCGGTTATCTGGGACGACGAGTATGACTGCGGGTATGGCTACAACCAGGTCCTGGACATCGAGTACAGCAACGGATATGTCGTGGCGGCCGGCGAGGGAAGGATCTCGGAGAGCGAGAGCGGCCGCCTGATACGCTGTTACGACGCTTTGTCCGGGGAACTCCAGTGGGAGGAGAGTGATCCTGCCGGCGACTCATCTGCCGACAACCTCGTTCTCACCGACGATCGGGTCTTCGTGAGCGGGGTCGAGTCCGGTGTCTTCTTTGTCCGGTCGTATGACCTTGCCGGGGGCGATCTGCTCTGGGATGACACCTACGCGAACGACGGGTGGTTCAACTTCTTTACCGGGGTGGATTACGAGGACGGGATTCTCACGACCGCTGCATTCTACCAGTGGATAGCGCTCGAAGACCTCGACTACCTGTATGCGCTCAAAGTCCGCAGTTATGATGCGGATGACGGAATTCTCATCGAGGAAGAGTCCACTTCCGGCGAAGG